>DAHUYA010000206.1 GCA_027315445.1 Acidimicrobiaceae bacterium
AAGCCGTACCGCCAGAAGGGCACGGGCCGCGCCCGCCAGGGGTCCACGCGGTCGCCCCACTGGTCGGGCGGCGGCATCGCTCTCGGCCCCAAGCCCCGCAGCTACCGGCAGCACACCCCGAAGAAGATGGTGCGCCTGGCCCTCTGCTCGGCGCTCTCGGACCGGGCGGCCGGCGAGCGGGTGGCGCTGGTCGACCGCTGGGGATGGGAGTCGCCGCGCACCAAGGACGCGGTGGCCGCCCTGGGAGCACTCGGCCTCGACGGTCGGGTGCTGGTGGTGCTCGGGCCCGACGACGAGGTGGCCGAGCGCTCCTTCGGGAACCTGCCCGAGGTGCAGACGGTGCTGGTGGGCGAGCTGTCGGCCTACGACGTGCTGCGCAACGACTGGGTGGTGTTCACCGACGCCACGCTGCCCGGCGCCGTGCCGGAGCCGAGCGGGGAGGTGGTGGTCGAGGTCGTCGACGAGGCCACCGAGGAGACCGTTGTGGTGGACGAGCTGGTCGACCAGTCCGGTGACGAGGTCGAGCTGCAGGTGGCGGACATCGACGACGCCGACGCCGACGACGTCGACGCTGACGCCGCCGAGGAGGAGTGATGCGGGACCCCAACGCGGTGTTGATCCGCCCGGTGATCTCCGAGAAGAGCTACGCCCTGATGGACCGGAACGTCTACGTGTTCGTGGTCGACCCCCGGGCCAACAAGATCGACGTCCGCAACGCGGTGGAGCGCACCTTCGGCGTCCGGGTCGACCAGGTGAACACGTTGAACCGCAAGGGAAAGGCCACCCGGAACCGGCGGACCAACACCGTCGGCCACCGTCCGAACACCAAGCGGGCGATCGTCACCCTCCACCCGGGCGACAAGATCGACCTCTTCGAGAGCTGAGCGGAGCGCCCCGATGCCCTTGCGAGCACGCAAGCCCACCAGCCCAGGACGGCGCTTCCAGACCGTCTCGGACTTCTCCGAGATCACCCGCTCGCGCCCCGAGCGCACCCTCACCGAGCCGTTGCCCGGCACCGGTGGCCGCAACAACCGGGGCCGGAAGACCGCCCGTCACCGGGGTGGCGGCCACAAGCGCCAGTACCGGGTGGTCGACTTCCGCCGGGACAAGGACGGTGTGCCGGCGACCGTCGCCTCCATCGAGTACGACCCGAACCGAAACGCCCGGATCGCCCTGCTCCACTACCACGACGGGGAGAAGCGCTACATCCTCGCCCCCGGCGGGGTGAAGGTGGGCGACGTCCTGCAGAACGGCCAGGGGGCCGAGATCCGGCCGGGCAACGCCCTGCCGCTGCGCTACATCCCGGTGGGCTCGGTCGTCCACAACGTGGAGCTGCGCCCGGGGGGTGGCGGCAAGTTGGCCCGAGGTGCCGGGATGAGCATCCAGCTGGTGGCCAAGGAGGGGGCTTTCGCCACCCTTCGGCTCCCCTCCACCGAGATGCGCCGGGTGTCGATCGACTGCCGGGGCACTCTCGGGGTCGTCGGCAACCCGGAGGCCGAGCTGGTCAAGGTGGGCAAGGCGGGGCGCAACCGATGGAAGGGGGTCCGGCCCCAGACGAGGGGCGTGGCCATGAACCCGGTGGACCACCCTCTGGGCGGGGGCGAGGGCAAGTCCTCGGGCGGCCGCCATCCCGTGTCCCCCTGGGGCAAGCCCGAGGGCCGTACCCGGGCCCGTCACAAGGAATCCGACAAGCTCATCGTCCGCAGGCGCCGCACTCGCGGGGCCCGCAGGTAGCCGGAGGAACGCACCATGCCGCGCAGCCTGAAGAAGGGGCCCTTCGTCGACGACCACCTGCTGAAGAAGGTGGACGCGCTCAACGCCACCGGAGAGAAGCGGGTGATCAAGACCTGGTCGCGCCGCTCCACCATCATCCCCGACATGGTCGGCCACACCATCGCCGTCCACGACGGCCGTCGCCACGTCCCGGTCTACGTGACCGAGTCGATGGTCGGCCACAAGCTCGGCGAGTTCGCCCTGACCCGCACCTTCCGGTACCACGCCGGTCAAGAGCGCGCCGGGAGGCGGTGAGGTGCCGGGCGTGAAGACCAACGAGCGGCCCGGCACCCGGGCGGTGCTGCGCCACTACCGGATGTCGGCCTCCAAGGCCCGCCAGGTCCTCGACCTGGTTCGCGACCAGGAGGTGGGCCGGGCGGCCGAGATCCTGAGGACCACCCCCCGTGAGGCAGCGGTGGTGGTCGGCAAGGTGCTGGCCTCGGCGGTGGCCAACGCCGTGCACAACGACGGGATGGACGCCGAGGACCTCTACGTCTCGGCCTGCTACGCCGACGAGGGGGCCACCCTCAAGCGCTGGCGGCCCCGGGCCCGCGGCCGGGCCACCCGGATCCGGAAGCGCACTTGCCACATCACGGTGATCGTCAGCCGGCTCCCCGATGATCGCTTGGCCCGCCGGCGGGCCGAGCGCGAGGCCACGGGTGCTCAGCGGTCGCGCCGGGTGGCCGAGTCGCGGCGGCGGGCTGACCTGGCCGGACGGCTCTCGCGGCGCCGCCACGCCCAGGAGGAGGCGGCGGCCGCCCGGGCGGAGGCCGAGGCCCGTGAGGCGGCGGCCGAGGAGGAGTTGGTCGAGGACGCCGCCACCGAGCAGGCGGCCGAGGACATCGTCGAGGCGGCCGAGGAGGAGGCGACGGCCACCGAGGCCGACGAGACCACCGTGGCCGAGGGCGCCGCCGGGGCCGACACGGGCGAGGCCGACGAGACCGCCGAGGCCGGCCAGGCCGGCGAGGACGGGGACGAGGACGAGGACGAGGACGATGACGATGAGGAGAAGGGCGACTAGATGGGCCAGAAGGTAAACCCCTACGGGTTCCGCCTCGGGGTGACCACCGACTGGAAGTCGCGGTGGTTCGAGGAGCGCCACTACCGCGACTTCGTGGTGGAGGACTGGAAGATCCGCGACTATCTGATGTCCCAGCTCGAGGCGGCGGCCGTCAGCCGGATCGAGGTGGAGCGCACCCGGGACCGTCTCCGGGTGGACATCCACACCGCCCGCCCGGGCATCGTGATCGGCCGTCGCGGCTCGGAGGCCGACCGCCTGAAGAAGAAGCTCGAGGAGATCACCGGGCTCCAGAACCGGATCCAGCTCAACATCCAGGAGATCAAGCAGCCCGAGCTCGACGCGGCGCTCATCGCCCAGGGCATCTGCGACCAGCTGGTGCGCAGGGTGGCCTTCCGCCGTGCCATGAAGCGGGCCATCCAGACGGTGCAGAAGGCCGGCGCCCAGGGGGTGCGGGTGCAGTGCTCGGGCCGGCTGGGCGGCTCGGAGATGTCCCGCAAGGAGTCCTACCGCGAGGGCCGGGTGCCGCTGCACACCCTCCGGGCGGACATCGACTACGGGTTCCGCGAGGCTCGCACCACCGCCGGCCGTGTCGGGGTGAAGGTCTGGATCTACAAGGGCGACATCCTGCCGTACAAGGTGTCGGTCGACGAGAAGATCACCCGCGAGGCGGCCATGGCGGCGGGGGAGACCTCCGGCCAGGGTGCCCCGCGCCGGTTGATCACGGCCGGCGGGGGCCGGCGCCGTCTCGACCAGGGGGAGCCCGGCATGGCCGAGCGTCCCGCCGATGACGAGCCGCCGGCCGCCACCCCCGCCACCCCCGCCACCCCCGCCGCGGCCGAAGGGGAGCAGGAGGACGAGGTGACGGAGGCTTCGGCGGGTGACCTGATCGCCCCGCCGTCCGAGCCCGACGACCTCGAGCGCCGTCTGGCCGAGGACGAGGAGATCGAGCGCCGCAGCCGCCACGAGCACCGCGAGGCGCCCCACTTCCGCAAGGAGGTGGACTGACGTGCTGATGCCGCGCAAGGTCAAGCACCGCAAGCAGCAGCGCGGCCGGCTCACGGGTACGGCCAAGGGTGGCACGTCGGTGACCTTCGGCGACTTCGGCATCCAGGCGGTCGAGCCGGGCTGGCTCACCGCCCGGCAGATCGAGGCAGCCCGTATCGCCATGACCCGCCACGTCCGCCGGGGCGGCAAGGTGTGGATCAGGGTGTTCCCGGACCGCCCCGTCACCCAGAAGCCCGCAGAGACCCGGATGGGCTCGGGCAAGGGCAACCCCGAGCACTGGGTGGCCGTGGTCAAGCCGGGCCGGGTGCTCTTCGAGCTGGCCGGGGTCGACCGCGAGCTGGCCGAGGAGGCCATGAACCGGGCCATCCAGAAGCTGCCGATGAAGGCTCGCTTCGTGGTGCGCGCCGGCACCCACGGTGCGCCGGAGGTGCTCGTCTGATGACCAAGGCGTCCGAGTTGGTGGCCATGCACTCCGACGAGCTCAGCTCGCGGTTGGCAGAGTCCCGCCGGGAGCTGCTCAACCTCCGCTTCCAGCTGGCCACCGGCCAGCTGGACAACACGGCCCGCCTCGGCCTGGTCCGCCGTGACGTCGCCCGCATCCTGAGCGTGATGCGGGAGCGGGAGATCGCCGAGATCGAGGGGACGGTGGCGCCGGCGCCGTCGCCCGCGGCACCGGCCGCTGCGACGCCCGCCGACGACGAGGTGGCCGACGACGACGACAACGAGCAGCCCGAGGAGGAGGCCTGATGGCCGACAGCAGCACGCCCGAGGGCACCGAGGCCACGGCCACCGAGGCCACGGCCACCGAGGCCACGGCCCCGACGGCCGAGCAGGCTGGGGCCCGGCAGGCCACCCCGGTTCCGCCGGCCGCGGCGGCGACCCGTGTCAACCGTCGCACGGTGCGCGAGGGGACGGTGGTCTCCGATGCCATGCAGGCCACCGTGGTGGTGGCGGTGGTCGAGCGGGTCCGGCACCCTCGCTACCGAAAGACGGTGCAGCGCACCAAGCGGCTGTACGTCCACGACGCCGAGGGCACCGCCCGGGTGGGTGACCGCGTCCGGGTGGTCGAGACCCGTCCGTTGTCCAAGCTCAAGCGCTGGCGGCTGGCCGAGGTCGTGGAGCGTGCCCGATGATCCAGCAGGAGTCGCGCCTGCGGGTGGCCGACAACTCCGGCGCCCGGGAGGTGCTCTGCATCAGGGTGCTGGGCGGGTCCCGGCGTCGGTACGCCAGCATCGGCGACGTCTTCGTGGCCACGGTGAAGGACGCGATCCCCGGCGCCGCCGTCAAGAAGGGCGACGTGGTCAAGTGCGTGGTCGTGCGGACCAAGAAGGAGAAGCGCCGCCCGGACGGCAGCTACATCCGCTTCGACGAGAACGCCGCCGTCCTCATCAACGACCAGCAGCAGCCGCGAGGCACCCGGATCTTCGGGCCTGTCGGACGCGAATTGCGCGACAAGCGGTTCATGCGGATCGTCTCGCTCGCGCCGGAGGTGCTCTGATGCGGATCCACAAGGGTGACCGGGTGGTGGTGCGGTCCGGCAAGTACAAGGGCCACCGGGCCGATGTGGTCCGCGCCATGCCGGCCGAGGGCCTGGTGGTGCTCGAAGGGGTCAACGTCGCCAAGCGCCACACCAAGCCCACCCGCAACACGATGCAGGGCGGCATCATCGACAAGTTCATGCCGATGCCGGTGTCCTCGGTGTCGCTCCTCTGCCGCTCCTGCGGCCAGCCGACGCGGATCGGGATGAAGCCGGACGGCGAGGGCCGGAAGGTCCGGATCTGCCGCAAGTGCGAGGCCGAGCTGTGAGCGCCCCGGCCACCACTGCCCGGCCGCGCCTGAAGGAGCGCTATCTCTCCGAGGTTCGCGGCCGGCTGAAGCAGGAGCTGGGTCTGGCCAATGTGATGGAGGTTCCCCGGCTCGAGAAGATCGTGCTCAACTGCGGGGTCGGCCGGGCCACCCAGCAGCAGTCGCTGATCGAGGGGGCCCAGCGCGACCTCGAGGTCATCAGCGGCCAGAAGCCCGTGGTCACCCGGGCGAAGAAGTCGATCGCCGGGTTCAAGCTGCGCGAGGGGAATGCCATCGGGGTGAAGGTGACGCTCCGTGGCGACCGTGCGTGGGAGTTCCTCGACCGCCTCATCAGTCTGGCCATCCCCCGCATCCGGGACTTCCGGGGTCTGTCGCCGCGGTCCTTCGACGGCAACGGCAACTACACCTTCGGAGTCACCGAGCAGTTGATCTTCCCCGAGGTCGACTACGACCGCATCGACACCGTCCGGGGGATGGACATCACCATCGTCACCACCGCTCGCACCGACGAGGAGGGCCGCGCCTTGTTGCGGGCGTTCGGCTTCCCGTTCCGACAGGAGACCCGATAGGCACATGGCGAAGAAGGCACTCATTCAGAAGCAGCAGCGCACGCCCAAGTACAAGGTGCGGGCCTACACCCGGTGCCGCCGGTGCGGACGCCCGCGAGCGGTGTACCGCAAGTTCGGCCTGTGCCGGATCTGCCTCCGGACGATGGTGCACTCCGGGGAGATCCCCGGGGTCACGAAGGCGAGCTGGTAGGGAGCGCGGCCATGACCATGACCGACCCCATCGCCGACATGCTCACCCGCATCCGGAACGCAAATTCGGCCCAGTTCGAGACGGTGAAGATGCCCGGCTCCAAGCTCAAGGAGGCGCTGGCCGCCATCTTGGAGCGCGAGGGTTTCATCGCCGGCTACTCGGTGGAGAGCGATCCCGGCCAGCCCGGCTCGACGCTCGAGATCACCATGAAGTACTCGGCCGACCGCACCCGGACGATCGGTGGCATCCAGCGGGTGTCCAAGCCGGGGCTGCGGATCTACGCCCAGGCGGACAAGATTCCGCGGGTGCTGGGTGGCATCGGGGTCGCCGTCGTCTCCACCAGCCACGGTCTCATGACCGATCGCGAGGCGCGCAAGCGCCGGCTGGGCGGGGAGGTGCTCTGTTATGTCTGGTGAGCGCGTCGCGGCCGGCGCCTGCCCGGTGGAGGTGAGCTGAATGTCGCGTGTCGGACGCGCCCCCATCCCCGTACCGTCGGGGGTGACGGTGGCGCTCGAGGACGGGTCGGTGACCGTCACGGGTCCCCAGGGGAGCCTGGCCCGGCGCCTGCCGTCGGGCATCAGCGTCAGCCAGGAGGGCGACGTGCTGGTGGTGGCGCGCCCTGACGACGAGCGCCAGCACCGCGCCCTGCACGGCCTGACCCGGTCCCTGGTGGCCAACATGGTGACCGGGGTCACCCAGGGCTACAGCAAGGAGCTCGAGATCGTCGGCGTCGGCTACCGGGCCAACGCCCACGGGCCGGCCGAGATCGAGCTGGCGCTGGGCTTCTCCCACCCGGTCCACGTGCGTGCCCCCGAGGGGATCACCTTCGAGGTGCCCACCCCCACCCGGGTCGTCGTGCGCGGCATCGACAAGGAGAAGGTCGGCCAGACGGCGGCCGACATCCGCAAGATCCGCAAGCCCGAGCCCTACAAGGGCAAGGGCGTCCGCTACGCCGGAGAGCGGGTGCTGCGCAAGGCCGGGAAGGCGGCCAAGTGATGGCCAGGACCACCGACCGTCAGCGGGCCCTGCGCATCCGGCGGCACGGCCGCGTGCGCAAGAAGGTGTCGGGCACGCCGGAACGGCCCCGCCTGGCCGTCCACCGGTCGAACCGGCACATCTCCGCCCAGCTCATCGACGACGTCGGCGGGCGCACCGTGGCCGCCGCCTCCTCGGTCGAGCCCGAGCTGCGCGAACGTCTCGGCTCGGCAGGCGGGGGTAACGTTTCGGGCGCCGAAGCGGTCGGGCGCCTGCTGGCCACTCGGGCGAAGGCGGTCGGTGTCACCGCGGTGGTGTTCGACCGGGGGGGCTTCGCGTACCACGGCAGGGTGGCCAAGCTGGCCGACACCGCCCGCAGCGAGGGACTGGAGTTCTGAGGCGATGAGCGAAGTGCAGTACGAGGAGCGCACCATCCGGGTCAACCGGGTGGCCAAGGTGGTGAAGGGTGGCCGGCGGTTCTCCTTCGCCGCCCTGATGGTGGTCGGCGACGGCAATGGGCGGGTCGGCCTCGGCTACGGCAAGGCCAAGGAAGCCGGCCTGGCCGTCCAGAAGGGGATCGAAGAAGCGCGCAAGAACGTGTTCGAGGTGCCGCTGGCCGGCTCCACCATCACCCACCCGGTGATCGGGGAGAGCGGGGCCGGTCGCGTGCTGCTGAAGCCGGCCGCCCCCGGTACCGGGGTGATCGCCGGAGGGGCCGCCCGGCACATCCTCGAGATGGCCGGCATCCACGACATCCTGGCCAAGTCCCTCGGCTCGTCCAACGGGATCAACGTGGCCCATGCCACCATTGCCGGGCTCAAGAACCTGCGCCGGCCGGACGAGGTGGCGGCCCTGCGGGGCAAGCAGCCCGACGAGGTGACTCCTGCCGGAGTCCTGCGCGCCTACCGTGAGCGCCGGCGCGCCACCGACCTCTTCACGGCGGAGGCCCACTGACGATGGCCGCCGAGAAGGCCGCCGCCAAGCCTGCGGCGAAGGCCGCCGAGAAGGTCGCCGCCAAGCCTGCGGCCAAGACGGCTGAGAAGGCGTCCGCGGCCAAGGCCGCGGCGAAAGCGGTCGCTCCCGTCGCTCTGCGGGTGACCCAGGTGCGCTCGTCGATCGGGACCAAGCCCAAGCACCGGGGCACGCTGCGGGCCCTCGGCCTGCGCGGCATCGGGAAGAGCAACCAGCTGCCGGACCGCCCGGAGATCCGGGGCATGCTGGCCCGCGTCCCGCACCTGGTGCGGGTGGAGGAGGTCTCGTCATGAAGCTCCACGAGCTGTCGCCACCGACCGGCGCCAACCGTGCCCGCCGGCGGGTCGGCCGGGGGATCGGGGGCAAGGGCGGCAAGACCGCCGGCCGGGGCACCAAGGGCCAGGGGGCCCGCGACACCATCAAGCCCGGGTTCGAGGGCGGCCAGCTCCCCCTGATGCAGCGCATCCCCAAATTGCGGGGGTTCACCAACCCGTTCCGGGTCGAGTACACGCCGGTCAACCTCGACGCCCTGGCGGCGCTCGAGGGGGACGAGGTGACGCCCGAGACGCTGGTGGCGGCCGGGCTGGCTCGGCCCAAGGCGCTGGTCAAGATCCTGGGGCGGGGGGAGCTGTCCCGTCCGCTCCGGGTGTCCGCCCACGCCTTCTCGGCCTCGGCCGAGGCGGCTGTCACCGCCGCCGGGGGCACCGTCACCCGGCTGCCCCTGCCCTTCGGGCACGGTCGGCCGCCGTCGCGGGGCAACGCCCTCATGAACCGGTAATGCCGGGCACCGGCGTGCATCGCTGAACGAGGCTCACGGCAATGCTCTCCCGACTGGGCAACATCTTCCGGGTCCCAGACCTGCGCAACAAGGTCCTCTTCACCTTGACCGTGATCGCCCTGTACCAGATCGGGGCCAACGTGCCCGTCCCGGGGGTCAGCTGGTCGAAGCTGCAGAGCCTCGAGTCGACGGCGGGTTCGGCCGGGGTGCTCGGCTTCCTCAACCTGTTCTCGGGCGGCGCCCTGGTCCGCCTGGCGGTGTTCGGCCTCGGGGTGATGCCCTACATCACCAGCTCGATCATCATCCAGCTGCTGACCACCGTCATCCCCAAGCTCGAGGAGTGGCGCGACCAGGGGGCGGTCGGGCAGAAGAAGATCACCCAGGTCACGAGGTACCTGACGGTCGCCCTGGCGCTGATGCAGTCGACCGGCCTGGTGTACGCCTTCCACGGGCACGACTCCGCCCTGCTCGGCACCAGCATCGACCTGATCCCCAAGTTCACCATCCAGCTGGGCGCCTTCATGGTGCTGTGCCTGACGGCCGGCACCGCCTTCGTCATGTGGCTGGCCGAGCTGATCACCCAGCGCGGGGTGGGCCAGGGAATGTCGATCCTGATCTTCGCCAACGTGGTGGCCGGCATCCCCTCGGGGGGCCGGGGCGTCTACGAGGAGGGTGGGGCGCTCAAGTTCGGGGTGATCGTGGTGGTGAGCCTGATCCTGCTGGTGGTCATCGTCTTCATGGACCAGGGGCAGCGCCGCATCCCGGTGACCTTCGCCAAGCGGGTGGTCGGCCGCCGGATGTACGGCGGGCAGAGCACCTACATCCCGCTCAAGGTGAACCAGTCCGGGGTCATCCCGATCATCTTCGCCAGCTCGGTCCTCTACATCCCGGTGCTGCTGTCCAACGTGATCCCCTGGCACAGCTTCCAGTCGTTCGTCCGGAGCAACATCCAACCGACCAGCCTGATCTACATCCTGATCTACTTCCTGCTCATCCTGGCCTTCACCTTCTTCTACGTCTACGTTGCCTTCGACCCGCACCAGCAGGCCGACATCATCCGCAAGCAGGGCGGCTTCGTCCCGGGCATCCGTCCGGGGCCCCCGACCGAGCGCTACTTCGCCCACATCCTGAACCGGATCACCCTGCCCGGCGCCCTGTTCCTGGCCGCGGTGGCGGTGATCCCGTCCATCCTGATGGCCCTGTGGAGCCTGAACCGCTTCCCCTTCTACGGGACCACCCTGCTG
>DAHUYA010000002.1 GCA_027315445.1 Acidimicrobiaceae bacterium
GGCGGTGGGCCCGGGCGGCCTCTGGGTGGCCGGCGGCGTCGGTCCCGGCTCGGCGCTCTCCCTACTGGCGCCCCGAGCGCGGCGCTTGCGGTCGGTCCTCACCGGGCCCGCCTCGTCGTCGGTCCTCTGGACCGCCGCGGCCGGAGGGAAGGTCTGGGCGGACGTGGTGTCCTACGACGAGCACGACGGCCGGATCGCCTCGACCCGCTTGGTGGCCTTCGACGGCGCCGGAGGCCGGGTGCTCGAGAGCCCGGCCGAGCAACTGGGCGAGGTGCCGCCCGTGGCCCTCGATGGCGCGCTCTGGACCATCGGCACGGGCACGGGCACGGGCACGGGCATGGGCTCCGGCTGCCGGGGGCCGGAACGCCTGTACCGGATCGACCCGGCCGGCGGGCGGTCCGCTGCGGTGGCCACGCTCAGGACGCCGGTCGAACCCTGCCTCACCCTGAGACCGGGTCAGTCCCAGATGGCGGCGGCCGGGGGCGATCTCTTCGTCCTCGAGACCACCGGCTCGGTCAGCCCGGCAGGTGTCCTCTACCGCATCCGCCCGCTGCCCCGGGGACCGACGCCCTCCACCGGCCGGCTCAACGCACCGAGAGCGTCGCCAGCACCCCGGCGTGGTCCGAGGGCCACAGGCCCGACGCGGTGAGGGACGAGGGGGTGTTCCCCACGAGTCGGACCGAGGTGGGGCGCAGCGCGCCGCGGTAGAGCACCAGGTCGATCCGCTCGTGGGGCGTGGCCGTCGGGGTGTACGGATCCTCCCCGTGGAGCGGCCAGGTGTCGCCGGCGGCGTGCGGGCGGAGGGTCGGCCAGACGTCGCGCAGGTGGCCCTTGGTCACCAGGTAGTGGTAGGTCGGGGTCACTCCGGGGCCGGTGTTGCAGTCGCAGGCGACGATCACCGGGAGCTTGGTGTGCGCCGGCCCGGCCAGCAGCTCCTTGGCCTGGGCCAGCTGGGTCGGGTTGGAGAACGACTCGAGATGGGTCTCGACGTAGCGGACCGTCTTCCCGCCGACCGCCACGTCGACCGACGTCCACCCCCGCAGGATCCGCTCCTTCACCCCGACCGGGGTGAGGGTGAGCACCGTCTGGAAGTGCCCGCCGCGGGCACGGGAGATGCGCACGCCGGTCCGGGCCAGGATGGCGTCCTGGTCGCTGACCCGGACGTCGTAGCCGAGGGAGGTCGGCCCCTCGAGGTCGAGCTCGTTCTCGACCACGGCCAGTCTGTAGGGGGCGTGGTCGGCCGCCAGCGCCTGGCGCAGGGAGGCCAGGGCGTCGTACACCAGGGTGGTGGCGGGCGGCTTCAGCAGCGGGCCCGTCCTCCAGATCGAGGCCTCCTCGATCGACACCAGGTCGGGTCGCTCGGCGGCGATCTCGGCGGCGAGCGCCGCCGCCCGCTGCGGGATGTCGCTGGCCTGCACCTCGTCCCAGGCGGTGGCGGCCGCCGAGAGGAACGCCGCGGTGGTCTTGGCGCCGACCAGCGGCCCGAAATCGGTGCCCTCGTCCATGTTGCGGGTCAGCACGGTCAGGGTGGGCGCCCGGCGGTTGGCCGCCGAGGTCGGGGAGGCCGACCGGGCCGGAGCCGACAGCAGGGCGCCGGCCAGGACCATGACGGCGAGCGGACGCAACCTCATGGCCTCCGTGCTATGGCCGGAGCCGGCCGCCGCCCAGGGTCCAAGGTCACCGGCGCAAGGTCGCCGGCGGCGGTCACCGGCACAAGGTCGCCGGCGGGGCGGTCGCCGGCGGGGCGGTCACCGGCGGGGCGGTCACCGGCGGGGGCGACCGCGGGCCGCCCGGCGACATCGCTCAGCGCAACAGGCGCGAGAGCCGCCGGTCGGCCAGCACCCGGCCGCCCGTCTGGCAGTGGGGGCAGTAGGCGATCTCGTGGGACTCGAAGGAGACCCGCCGCAGCGGCTGGCCGCAGTTCGGGCACGGCTGCCCGGTCCGGTTGTGCACGAGGAAGCGATCGCCCAGCTTCGGCTCCGAGAGCCCGCCGGAGCGAGCGCGCTCGGACTCGAGGGCCTCGTCGAGCACCGAGCGGACGGCGTCGAGCAGCCGCCGGCGTGCCGGCGGGTCGAGGGAGCGCAGGGAGGCGAACGGCGAGAGCTTCGCCCGGTTGAGGGCGTCGTCGGCGTAGCCCCGTCCGATCCCGGCCACCACCCGCTGGTCGCGGAGCATGGTGTGGAGGTGGCGGTTGTCCGTCCCCTCGAGCACGAGCGCCTCGAACTCCCCGCTGTCGGGCTCCGGTCCCAGGGAGGCCGTCGGGCCGTCGTCCCCCGCCTCGAGCACCCACCACCCGGCCTTGCGCTGGGTGCCGTGCTCGCGCACCAGCAGGGCCATCGGTTGGTTCGGCTCGGCCTCCCCGACGCCCCCGCCGGGCGCGCGGCCCGCGCCGTGGGGGCCCGCGCCGTCCCCGCCGCCGGCGCGGCCGAGCACCGGCCCGAAGATCAGGCGAACCACCGAGCCGCGTGGCCGGGTGTCCTTGGGCGGCGACTCCACGTCGAGCCGTCCGGCCTGGCTCAGGTGGACGGCGATGCGGCGCCCGGCCTCGAACGAGAGCACGAGGTACTTGCCCCGCCTCGTCACGCCGGACACCGTCCGCCCGACCAGATGGTCGGGCGCGGGCACCGCCGTCTTGAGCCCGCTGAACCCGAGGACCACTGCACCCTCGAGCGGTCGACCGGCCAGCTGCCGGTGCACCCGCTCGGCCAGGGCCTGCATCTCGGGGAGCTCGGGCAACAGGATCTCGAGACGGCGGTCAGGTGCCGGCGGCCTCGGTGAAGGTCACCGGGGCCGCCTTGACCCCGGCGATGACCGGGCTGGCCGCCCGCACGACGGGGCCGGACGGCTCGACGGTGGCGAACCGGTCGAGCAGCTGCTCGAGGACCACCCGGGCCTCGAGGCGCGCCAGGGCCGCCCCCAGGCAGAAGTGCGGCCCGAAGCCGAAGCTCACGTGGGGGTTGGGATCGCGGCCGATGTCGAGGCGGCCGGCGTCGGGCCCGAACACCGACTCGTCGCGGTTGGCGGAGGCGTAGAGGAGGAGCACCGGCTCCCCGGCGGCGATCAGCTGGCCGGCCAGCTCGGCGTCGCAGGTGGCGGTGCGCAGGAACGAGATCACCGGGGTGGTCCAGCGGAGCAGCTCCTCGACGGCCGTGGGGACCAGCGATCGGTCGCCCCGGAGCCGATCCCATTCGTCGGGCCGCTCGGCCAGGGCCGCCAGCCCGCCCGACAGGAGGTTCCGGGTGGTCTCGTTGCCGGCCACCAGCAGCTGCACTAGGAACATGGCCAGCTCGTCGTCGGTCAGCCGGTCGCCCTCGGGAGCGGCGGTGGCGATGGCCGAGATGAGGTCTTCGCGGGGGTCGGCCCGTCGCTCGGTGGCCACTCCGACCAGGTAGGTCCACATCTCGAGCTGCAGTTCCTCGATCCGCTCCGGCGGCCAGTCGGTGGCGCCGGGGATGGCCGCCTCGGACCACTCGTAGAAGCGAGGCCACTGGTTGGCGTCCACCCCGAGCAGCCTGCAGATGACCTGCAGGGGGAACGGGACCGACAGTGCGGGCACCAGGTCGACCGGCGAGCCGGCCGGCAGGGCGTCGACCAGCGCCGCCGCCCCCTCCCGCACGGACCGCTCGAGGGCCCGGACGACCGTCGGCTTGAAGCCCGGCTGCACGAGCCGGCGGTATCGGGTGTGGACCGGGGGGTCGGTGTGCATCATGGTCGGCGGCGAAGGGTACGAGACGCCGATCTCCTGGACGAGAATGCCCCTGCCCGAGCAGAAGGTGCCCGGGTCTGCCCCGATCCGCATCACCTCGGGCTGGGTGCTGACCGCCCAGAAGCCGGCCCCGGGGTGCCAGGC
Source organism: Acidimicrobiaceae bacterium (assembly GCA_027315445.1). Classification (GTDB taxonomy): domain Bacteria; phylum Actinomycetota; class Acidimicrobiia; order Acidimicrobiales; family RAAP-2; genus DAHUYA01. The sequence goes on from DAHUYA010000002.1 coordinate 3,851, forward strand.
CACCGGGGCCTCCTCCCGCAACCGCCGGTAGAGCGGGAAAGGGTCGCCGGCGTAGAGCGCCGGGTCGGTGAGCGCCGCCGTGAGGTGCTCCCCGGGCCGGGCGGTGAGGGTCACCGCGCCCTCGGCCGTTCCCTCAATGGACGATGCCGTTGGGTCGGGGCTGACCGGCCGCCTCCAGCATGGCGTAGTACGCCTCGAGCATGCCGGGACCGTCGGTCACCGACTCGACGTTCCCTTCGGCGTCGAGATTGAGCAGCGCGCCCTCGATGACGAAGAGCACCTCGGTCTCCTCCCGGTTGTCCTCGGGCACGTCGAGGGTGTGCACCGAGTTGGCGGGCTCGTAGATGTAGGAGCCGGCCGTGGAGTAGAAGTCGTACTCGAGGTAGTGCCAGCGGCCGCGCAGGGTGAAGCCGTCGACCGGCCCGGTGTGGCGGTGGGTCTGGAGGCGCACCCCGGGGCGGAACCGGTTGAGGATCACCCAGGTCCCCCGGAGGGGGTCGAACCTGACGACCCTCAGGTCGACCCCCGTCCCGGTGTCGACCCAGGGCGAGTCCGACTCGCCGACGTGGCGGACGATGTCCTGCGGTGCGGTGAGGGCCATGGGGGCCAAGTATGCCAGCGGGCCCCGCCCGGCGTCCTCAGCGCTCTGCGCCCCCGCCGGGCAGGGGTGCCAGCCGGTCCATCGCGAGGCCCTGCTCGAGCGCGGCGGCAGAGCGCAGGACCACCAGGTCGGCGTGCTGGGGCCCGACCAGCTGCAGGCCGACCGGCACCCCGGCCGAGGTGAACCCGGCGCAGACGGTGGCGGCGGGGGAGCGGGTCATGTTGAAGGGATAGGAGAAGCGCACCCAGTTCACGTCGGGCTCCCCGTTCACCAGGCCGGCCCCGTTCAGCTCGAGGGGTGGTGCGGCGGCCGCGGTGGTGGGGGTCACCAGCAGCCGGACGCCGTGGAAGAGGGAGACGAGGCGGAGGTTCATCTGATGGGCGACGTCGAACACCCGGACCAGATCCACCGCGCTGGTCCGCAGGGCATGCTCGGCGATCCCGGCCAGCAGCGGGTCCACCCGGTCGCGGTCGGGATGGCCCTCGAGCAGCGGCCCCACCGTCCGGGCCGTGCAGGCGCCCACCATGGTGAGCCACGAGCCGACCGGGTCCTCGTCGAACACCGGGTCGACCTCGACCACCTCGGCCCCGAGGGCCTCGAGCACGACCAGCGCCCGTTCGCAGATGGCGAGCACCTCGCGGTCGACGGCGGCATAGCCGAGGGTGGGGGCCCAGCCGACGTGCGCCGGAACGTGGGGCTCGTCGAGGACCGCCGGCCACGAGGCCTCGGGCCGGGGGAGCGAGCGGAGGTCGGTGGGCTCGGGCCCGACGACGACGTCGAGGGCGGCGATCACGTCGGCCATCCGCCGGGCCATCGGGCCCTTGCTCGAGAGGTCGAGCCAGCCCGGGCCCTCGATGCCACCCGCCGGCACCCGACCGAGCGACGGTTTCATCCCCGAGAGACCGCAACAGGCGGACGGGATGCGGATCGACCCCCCACCGTCCGAACCCGTGGCCAGCGGTACCATCCCGGCGGCCAGGGCGGCCGCCGACCCGCCCGACGAGCCTCCGGCGCTGCGTGCGGGGTCCCAGGGGTTGCGGGTCGGCCCGAAGAGGGCGTTGGTGGTGTTGGCCGAGTAGGCGAACTCCGGGAGGTTGGTCTTGCCGACGACCACGCAGCCGGCGGCGCGCAGGCGGGCCACGTGCGGGGAGTCGTGCACCGCCACCGGGGCGTCGGCCAGGAGCACCGAGCCGTGGGTGGTGCGGTAGCCGGCGGCGTCCTCGTTGTCCTTCACGCCGATCGGGCCGCCGGCCAGCGCGCCGGGGTCGGCTCCGGCCGCCACCATCTGGTCCACCGCGGCCGCCTGCTCGAGGGCCCGGTCGCCGTCGACCGCCACGAAGGCGTTGCACCACGGGTTGAGGGTCTCGATGCGCTCGAGGGCGTGGGCGGTGACCTCCCTGGCCGACAGCTCGCCGTGCCGCACCCGTCCCGCCAACTCGACCAGCCCGACGCGCCGGAAGTCC
>DAHUYA010000003.1 GCA_027315445.1 Acidimicrobiaceae bacterium
CGTCGGCCGCCACCACGAGGTCGCAGAGCATCACCAGCTCGAAGCCACCGCCGACCGCCGCCCCGTTGACCGCGGCGATCAGCGGCTTGGTGAAGGGGGTCGTGAACATCCCGATACCCCGGCGGGCGCTCGGGCGACGCTCCGGTGCCTCCTCGCCCGCCGAGCCCTCCTGCTCGCTGAAGGCCCTCAGGTCCATCCCCCCGCAGAAATGGCGGCCGGCGCCGGTGAGCACCACCACCCAGGCGCCGTCGTCCTCCTCGAGCTCGTCGAGGGCGTCGCCCAGCGCGGCCAGCAACTCGCCGTCCATGGCGTTGGCCGAATCCGGCCGGTTGAGGGTGAGCACCTCGACCCTGCCCTGCCGCTCCCGTTCGAGCACCATCCCGTCCTCCCCTCGTCGCCGGCCTCGACACGGTAGTCGGGGCGGGCCCGACCGCGGCCGGCGGTCACCGGACGCTTCCGGGTGCTCCCTGGTGCTCCCGGTGTGCTCCCGGGGTGCGCCCGCCTCGTCGAGGGGCACCACCCACCCCGGCCGCGTACACTGCGGCCCATGCGGGTGATCGTCGACTTCGACCTCTGCGAGTCCAACGCGCTGTGCATGGCCAACGCCCCCGAGGTGTTCGAGGTGCGCGACGACGACTTCCTCTACGTGCTGCAGGAGGAGCCGCCGGATTCGCTCCGGCCGAAGGTCGAGGCAGCCGCCCGGGCCTGCCCCAAGGCCGCGATCACCATCGTCGACTAGGGCCGAGCTCCTCGACCATGAAGGCGGAGGACCAGTACCACGCCGGGATCGTGGTCGACGATTTCGAGGGTGCCCTCGGCGAGCTGACCTCGCTCTTCGGCTACCGGTGGTGCGAGGAGTTCCGCGCCGAGGTGCCGGTGCGGCTGCCCGGTGGCGAGACCACGCTGGGCCTGCGGTTCACCTACTCGGTCAGCACCCCTCGGCTCGAGATCATCCAGACGGTGCCGGGCACGGTGTGGGAGCCGGTGGAGGGTTCGGGGATCCACCATCTCGGTTATTGGTCCGAGGACGTCGACGCCGACTCGGCGGCGCTCGCCCGCCGGGGCATGACCCTCGAGGCCAGCGGACTGGCGCCCGACGGCACGGTGCTGTGGGCCTATCACCGCGGCCCATCGGGTCCCCGGATCGAGTTGGTGAGGCGGAGCCTCGCCCCCGTGCTCGAGCAGTGGTGGGCGAGCGGGGCCGACGCGTCGGGGGTGTCGGCCAGCTGACCGGGCCGGCTGGCTGACCGGCTGGCTGACTGACGGCTCTCAGCTCCGGGTTCCCGTCCAGGCCGGGTAGAGGCCGTGCTCACGGGACAGCTCCTGGGCCGCCAGCTCGAGCGGCAGGCCGGACGCCTCCTCGGCCGTCGCCAGCCACGCCACCACCGCCCCCACCAGCTCGGGCGGCGCCCACCCGGCGCCGTCGAAACCGAACGGCCCCATGTCGGCCCGGAGGCGCTCAGTCGCCACCCCGCCCGGGCTCAGGTTGAAGAACCGCAGCCCGCGGCCGGCGTGCTCGACCGCCAGCACCCCCAGGACCCGGTGCACCGCTGCCTTGCTGACGGCGTAGCCCATGCCCCACCCGCCGTCGCCGGCCGCTGACGGCGGGTCGGCCACCCCCGCCCGCGAGGTCATGGTGATCACCGTGCCGTACCCGCGCTCGAGCATCCCGGGCAGCACCCGCTGCAGGATGTGCAGCGGCGCCAGCGCGTTGGCCACCAGGTGCTGCTCGACCACCGGCAACGGCGTGTCGAGGAACCGGTCCATGTGACCCGGGCCCACGTAGCGGCCGTTGTTGACCACCACGTCCACCCCACCCCAGTCCTCGAGCACCCGGTCGACCGCCGCCTCGACCGATGCCAGGTCGAGCAGGTCTGCCGGCACCACCAGCGCCTGCCGCCCCGCCGCCTCGACCTGGGCGGCGGTCGTGGCCAGCGAGCCCGGCAGCGGGCTGGTGTCGCTCGCCCGCACAGTGGAGGAGTGCTCGCGCCGTTCGCCCTCCTGCTCGGTGCGGGCGCTGACTGCGACGTCGAAGCCGGCTTCCCCCAGGGCGACCGCCACCGCCCGCCCGATGCCCCGGCTGGCGCCGGTCACCAGTGCCCGCCCCCGTCGATCCCCGTCCATCGACGCATCCTGTCACGGCTACGTTGGCCGGCCGACGGAAGGGGGAGAGGGTGGACATCGGGGTGGTCGTCCCCACGCAGGGCCCGTACGCCGAGCCGGCCATCTTCACCCGGCTGGTTCGCCGGGCGGAGTCGCTCGGCTACGGCCACGCCTGGTTCGGCGACCACGTGGTCGTGCCCCACGAGACGGCGGAGCTGTCGCGGCGGGAGTGGCTCGAGGCGGTCACCTGCGCGGCGGTCGGCGCCGGGCTCACCACCCGGCTCCGCTTCGGCTTCGACGTGCTGGTGCTGCCCTACCGCCCGCCGGTGCAGCTGGCCAAGCAGCTGGCCACGGTGGACCTCCTGTCCGGCGGTCGGGTGACCGTCGCGGTCGGCATCGGGTTCTTGCGCCGCGAGTTCGAGGCGCTCGGCGCGCCCCCTTACGAGGAGCGGGCGGCGGTGACCGAGGAGCACGTGGCCGTGCTGCGCGACCTGTGGTCCGGCGACGGCCCGTCGAGCTTCGAAGGCCGCTACACCGACTACCGGGAGATCGACGCCTTCCCCAAGCCGGCCGGACCCATCCCGATCCTGCTGGGTGGCAACCACCGGCGAGCCCTCGAACGTGCGGCTGCCCTGGGCGACGGCTGGCACCCGTTGTGGCCGTCGCCCGACGGCTACCGGGCGGCCCGGGCGTTCATCACCCGCCGCCGGGCCGAGCTGGGCCGGACGGGGCCCTTCACGTTCTCCTACTCGTGCCCGGAGACCCGGGTGACCGACGGCGGGCCGGCCCCGGTGCGCCACGTCCCCTACGGCGGGGCGGCGGTGCCCCCCGAGTTCTCCTACGTGCCCCCGCCGCCCACGGCCGGGGACGGCCGGCGCCTCCTGCAGGGTGACCCCGACCAGCTGCGGTCCGACCTGGCCGGCCTGGCCGAGGTCGGGGTCGAGCAGCTGGTGCTGCGCTTCTGGGGCGGGGCGCCCGACATCACGCCCGAACGGTTCGAGGAGGCGATGGCCCGCTTCGCCGCCGAAGTGCTGGGGTGGGAGCCCGAGGAGCGATCGGTCCCCGACCCTCCGACCGGCAACCTCTCTAACATCTAGAGGACAGGCGACGCCCCCGGACGGGGTCGCCTACAGTGGCGGCGCCGAGACCTGCGGACGGGGGCGTCCGCCCGGTCCGCTCCGGGAGGGGATGTGCTGTTCCTGCACGAGGTGCACTGGGTGGCCGGGGCCCGCGAGGCGGAGTTCGACGCCGCCTGGCGCGAGGGGTGGATGCCGGCATTGGCCCGGACCGACGACGCCCGCCTGCTGTGGTACCTGCGACTGGCCCACGGCAGCGGCGGCGCCTACGTGGTGGTGACGGTCACCGGGGTGAGCGGCCCCTCGGCCTGGCACGACTTGGCCGAGAGGCTGCGGGCGGGCGACCTGTCGGACTGGCAGGCCGGCATGGACGCCCTGCGGCACCGCTCGACCGCCAAGATCCTGGTACCGCTCCCGTGGTCCCCGCTGCAGGAGATCTCGCTGGCCTCGGTCCCCACCTCGGGCGAGGAGCACCCGCTCACCGTCTACATGGAGGACACGGCGTGGCCGTTCCCGGGCCGACACCCCGACTACGTGGCGACCGCCGGCACCCTCTACCACCGACAGACGCTCGGCCGGTCCAAGGAGGCAGGGCGGAGCATCATCGAGATGGAGGCCGCCTTCGAGCCGCTGTTCGGGACTCACGGCACCAACGAGGTGGTGCTCTGGCAGAGGGTGGTCGACCACCAGGCGCTGCTGCGGTTGCTGGTGAACGAGACGCCGCCCGAGATCTCCGGTCCGGGCACCTGGATGCACGACGCGCTGCAACTGCGCGACCAGTGGGAGAGCCGGCTGCTGCGGACCACCGGCTGGTCCCCGCTGTACTGACGTGAGGCGGCGGCGATGACGGCCGGCTCACCGCAGTCCCGGTCGATGCCCCGGGTGCTCGATCCGGTGGTGGCGATCGATCCGGACCGACCGGCGCTGGTGGTGGGAGGGGCGACCACCACCTACGGGGAGCTCGAGTCGGCGGTCCGCCGGGCGGCGGCCGGTCTGCGGTCCCGCGGGGTGGGGCCCGGTTGGCGCATCGCCCTGGTGGACGACGCCAGCCTCCTCTCGGTCGCCACCCTGCTCGGCGCCACCCGCCTGGGCGCCGCCTGCGCCCTGATGAACCCCCGCCTCACCGCCGGCGAGATGGCCGAGCTGGTCGCCGTGGCCGGGGCCGCGCCGGTGGGGGTGGCGAGCGCCGCCTATGCCGGCACGCTGCGGCAGGCCGGGGACATCGAGGTGCTCGGGGAGGAGTCGCTGCTCGGACCGGCTGGCGGGCACGTCGGGAACGGCGGGGGGGAGGACGGCGACCCCGACTGCGGCCCCGAGGCCCAGGCCGACCCCGAGGCCCAGGCCGACCCCGAGGCCCAGGCCGAGGCGGTGGTGCTCTTCACCAGCGGCACCACCGGGACCCCCAAGGCGGTGCCGTTCACCCACGGCCTGATGGGGCCTCGGATCGCCGCCTTCTCCCCCACCGTCGACCTCCGGCCGGCGGTCGCCCTGATGTCCGTGCCCCTGGTCCACGTCGGCGGCATGCTCGGACTGATGGTGCAGCTGGGCAAGGGGGCAACCTCGGTCGTGCTCACCCGCTTCGACGCCGGACGCTGGCTCGAGCTGGTGGAGCGCCACCGGGTGCAGACGTGCTTCCTGGTGCCGACCATGCTCCACCGCATCCTCGAGCACCCCGACTTCCCCCGGCGGGACCTGTCGTCGCTCACCTCCATCTCCTACGGGGCCGCCCCGGCCCCGGTCGACCTGGTGCGGCGTGCCCTCGCCTCCCTCCCCCACGTCACGTTCTCCAACACCTTCGGCCAGACCGAGACCATGGGGTCGATCACCGCCCTGCTGCCCGGTGACTACGGGACCGACAAGATGGCCTCGGTCGGCCGCCCCCTCCCCGGGGTCGAGGTTCGGGTGGTCGACCCGGTCACCGCCGAGGAGCTCCCGACGGGCCAGGTCGGCGAGCTGTGGGTCCGGACCGAGGCCAGCGTCATCCCGGACGCCCAGCGCGACGACCCGGACCTGCCCGCGGGCTGGCTGCGCACCGGCGACATGGTGTCGATCGACGAGGAGGGCTACCTCTGGCCGGCCGGGAGGCTCTCGGACACCATCAACCGGGGCGGCGAGAAGTTCGCCCCGGCCGAGATCGAGACGATCCTGCGCCAGCACCCGGCGGTGGGCGACGTGGCGGTGACCGGGGTGCCGGACCCCGAGATGGGCAGCAGGGTGGGGGCGGCGGTGGTGGCCCGGGAGCCGGTCACCGGTGAGGAGCTGCGCGACTTCTGCCGGGGGCGCATCGCCAATTTCAAGCTCCCGGAGCGGTTCGCCTTCGTCGACGAGGTCCCTTACAACGACTTCGGCAAGGTGTCCCGGGCGCAGCTGCGGGCGCTGTTCACCGATCCGCCGAGCTGAAGCCGCTCCTTGGCGCCGGTCCCCGGCGGCTCGCCGGGCTCGGTCGATTGCCTTCGGGAAGGTACAATGCAGGCGGACGTTCTGCATTGTGAGGTTGGATGGCTCAGACCGGAGAAGCGAAGGTGAGCGAGCGGGGCCAGATGGCCCTGCCCGCCCAAGCTCGGCATCGCTGGGGTCTCGATGACGGAGGGACGATCGGCTGGATCGATCTCGGCGACGCACTGTTGATCGTGCCCGACGGGATCCAAGAACTTCGCCGGGAGCTCCTTGTCGCCGCGGACTGGGAGGCGGCAAGTGGCGGTTTCGGAGATCCCGAGCTCGCCGACCAGTAGCCGGGTGAAGAACTGACCGCCCTCGTCGACGACCAAACCCTTTCCGCCCTGCTGCGCGGGGACGAGCCCTGGCCCGATGACGAGGTCTTCACCACCGGGTGCTGGTACCTGCGACTCTGCCAGGCCGTCGTGCGAGGAGCAGGAGGGGCGCTGTCAGGTCCACTGCTCTCGCTGCCGACCACCCGACGGGAGCGGGCACTGCGTTCGGTCCTGGAGCTTCCCGACGCGGTCCAGCTCCTCAACTGGCGCGTCGTGGCGCCGGTGATGGCCACCCAGCTCGACGGCCCCGGTCGAGGGCTCAACCTGCTTTCCCGGGAGGCACTGGCGGCGGCCAGCGTCCTTCATGCACGCGTTGTGACGGCTCGAGGGAACGACAATCGGCTCCTTCGGGCTGCACTGCGCCAGATCTCCCGCTGACGACGGACGCGCCCCCTGTCGACGCGCCTCGCTCGGGGCCCCGATATCGCCCTGAACGCCGGACAGCCGCGCTGGCGGCTCGGCTGCGCGGCACCCGCGTTGTCGGGGACCCGGCCGGCGCTGCCATCATGAGCCGATGGACCCGCGCCCCACCCGCCTGGTGATGCTCCGCCACGGCGAGTCCCGCTCCAACGCCGAGTTCTGGCTGTCGGGGACCGCCACCTGCAAGGGGCTGACCGAGCGGGGCTCCCGCGAGGCAGCACTCCTCGGCACCGCCCTGCGGGCCGACCCGGGACTGCGGCCCGACCGGGTGGTCACCAGCTCGATGCCCCGTTCAGCCGAGACGGCGGCGATCGCCACCGACGGGCTGGGGGTGACCGTCGAGGCGCTCGACCGGCTGATCGAGCGCACCCCCGGCGAGTGCGAGGGGATGACCGTCGACCAGTACACGGAGCACTACGGCCACCGGCCCTGGCACGACTGGCGCCTCCCTCTCTCCCCCGGCGGGGAGAGCGAGGTCGAGTTCGCAGCCCGGGTGGAGGCGGCCGTGGCCGACCTGGCCGTGACCGGCCGGGGCGCCACCACCTGGGTGTTCTGCCACGGCGGGGTCATCATGGCGGCGGCCGACCAGCTGATGGGGATCCCCGGCGGCCTCGCCCAGCCCCGCTGGGCGGCGCCGGCCAACGCCTCGATCACCGAGTGGCTGCGCTCGCCGGCCGACGAGCCCGACGGCCCATGGCGGCTGCGGCGCTACAACGACCACGCCCACCTGGTGGTGGCGGCACGGTGACCGGAACCTGACGGCGGCCCGCTCAGCCCTCCTCACCCCCGTGCTCCTTGGCCTCCTCGGCCTGGCTGGCCGCCATCTGGCGGGGCCGCTTGCCGGCCCGGCTGGCCATGAAGGCCCGCACGTCGCTCGCCATGGTGGCGATGGTCGTGAAGTCGGCGGTGTTCTGCAGGTGCACCCTCATGCCCATGCCCTCCCAGGCCCGCTTCACCCCGGCCTTGACGGTCAGGATGGTGGTGAGCGGCATCTGGGCGATGGTGCGGGCGGTCTCCTCCACCGTGGCCTCGAGGTCGGCCCGGGGCACCACCCGGTTCACCAGCCCCCACTCGCGGGCCTGCTCGGCGCTGAGGGTGGGCGCCAGGTAGAGGTACTCGTAGGCCCGCTTGAAGTTCATGATCGTCCACGGCTCGATCAGCGTCTGGGCGCCCGGCAGGCCGAAGCCCTGGGGCAGGGGCATCTGGAAGTAGGCGTCGTCCGAGGCGATGGTGAGGTCGCACAGGTACCCGTAGACGGTGCCGCCGCCGACGCAGTAGCCGTGGACCTGGGCGATGGTGGCCTTGGGGAACTCCCACAGGTTGAGCGGCGGCCAGAGGAAGAGCCCGTAGTTGTGCTCCTTCCAGGTCCGCTCGGGCGTCGGCCCCGTGGTCGGGTAGACCGCGGGCATCTCCTCGGGTTCGACGATGGCGTGGCCGGCGCAGAACCCGTTGCCGTTGGCCTTGACGACGAGGACCTTCACCTCCTCGTCTCGGTCGGCCATCCGCAGGGCCTCCTCGAAGTCCCAGACCTGCTGGGCCGTCTGGATGTTGGCCTTCTCCGGCATGTTGAGCACCAACCGGGCGATCGGGCCGTCCTTCTCGTAGAGGATGGTCTCGAAGGTCGTGCGCTCCATCAGCTCTCCGCTCTCCTTCCTGCGCCACCTCGGGCGCTGTCACTTGTTGGGTCGAGTGTTGGGTCGAGCAGCTCGGCGAGCAGGGCGGCCAGAGCCACCGGGCGCGTCCCCTGCACGCTGTGCCCGGCCCCCTCCACCACCTCGACCCGCGCGGCCGGCTGGCGGCGGCGCAGCTCGGCCAGGTCGGCCTCGGTCACCACCCCCGAGCGGCCTCCCCGCACCAGGGTGAGCGGGCAGACCAGGCGGCCGAGATCCTCCCAGACGGCCGCGTAGGGGCGCCGGTCCCCGACCCCCGGGGCCGGCGCCGCCCGGTGGCCGGCCCGCCACTCCCACCGCCCGTCCTCCCGGCGGCGCAGGTTGTGGGCCAGGCCCAGCCGCAGCGCCCGGCGGGAACGGGACGGGTTGGCGGCGGCCACCCGGTCGAGGGCCTCGGCGAAGGTCCCGAAGCTCGCCACCCGCATCAGCTCCTCCATGGCCGGGTTCCGGCGCCGCCCGGGGACGACCCCGGGGGTGATGTCGACCAGCACCAGCTCGGGCACCAGGTGCGGCCGGCGGGCGGCCAGGCACACGGCGCTCAGCCCGCCGAGTGACATCCCGGCCACCAGCCGGACGGCCGGAGCCAGGGTCCCGATGGCCACCGCCAGGTCGTCGGCGTGGGCGTGGGGGTCGAACAGCCAGTCGACCGGGTCCGACCGGCCATGGCCCGCCAGGTCGACCGCCACCGCCGGCCGGCCGAGGGACAGGGACAGGGCGTCCCAAGTGTGGGCGCTCTGCATCCCGCCGTGGAGCAGCACCAGCTCGGCCGCGCCCGGGTCCCCCCAGACCACCGCGCCGAGGCGGCGTCCGCCGCCCACCGCCACGAACCGCCGCTCGACCACCGGTCGGCCCCGCCAGGGAAGCCCGGCCCGGGTCGCCGTCTCCCTCAGGAGGGCGAACTCGTCCTCCGGCGGATCCTCCTCGGCGCCCCCCGCCTCTCCGCCGCCCTCTGTCACCGGGTGCGGTGCTCCCCGAGCAGCCGGGTCCCGATGACCTCGGCCTCTTCGAGCCGGCGGTACTCCTCCTCGCTCACCCCGAGGAGGTCGACGAGGATCTCGTGGTTGTGCTGGCCGAGGGTCGGGGCGGGCGAGCGGTGCAGCCGGCCCGGCCCGGCCCCGAAGCGGACCGGGTACCCGTAGTGGAGCTGGTCGCCGGCGACCGGATGGGTCACGGTCTCGAGGAAGCCGCGGGCGTGGAGCTGCTCGAGGTGCTGCACCTGGGCGGGGGCCAGCACCGGGGCCACCGGCACCCCGGCCGGCCACAGGGCGCCGACCACCTCGGCGGCCGGCCGCACCCGGCACCACGCCCCCAGCCACCGGTCGATCTCGTCGTGGTCCGCCCGGCGCCCGGCCGCAGCGCGCCACCGGTCCGGCTCGGGGGGCTCGCCGACCACCTTGCACAGGGCCGCCCACTGCTCGTCGTCCTCCACCGCCACCGCCACCCAGTCCTCCGACGGGCCGTCGCCGGTCACGTCGGCGCAGCGGTACAGGTTCTGGGGGGCGGCGGTCGGTCCCCGGTTGCCGTCGCGCACCATGAGGTGGCCGAAGGCTTGGTACTCGAGCACCTGCTCGGCGGTCACGTTGAGGGCGCCGCCGACCATCGGCACCTCGACCTGCATCCCCTCGCCGGTCCGGCGCCGGTGCTCGATCGCCAGCAGCAGGGCCAGGGTGGCGTGGGTGCCGGCCAGCGGGTCGCACATCCCGTTGGGCACGTGCGGCGGCCCGCCGGGGAAGCCGGTCATCCAGGCCATCCCCGAGGACTGCTCCATGTTCTGGGCGTAGCCGGTCCGGTCCCGCCAGGGGCCGTCGAGGCCGAACGCCGGCATGCGCAGGAAGATGAGGTCGGGCCGCACCTTGCGCACCTCCTCCCAGGTGAGGCCCCAGTGGTCCATCACCCGGGGGGCGTAGTTCTCGGTCATCACGTCGCAGGCGGCGATCAGGCGACGGGCCAGCGCGCGCCCCTCGGGGCGGCTCATGTCGAGGGTGACGTCGCGCTTGTTGGTGTTGGGACCGTGGAACTGGGGGGTCCACTCCCACCACCGGTCGTCGGCGGTGCTGACGACGGTGTGCCCGCGGATGCCGTCGGGCCGTCGGACCGACTCGACGTGGATGACGTCGGCCCCCAGCATCGCCAGGAAGTGGCCGACGATCGGCCCCGCCCAGAAGGCGGTGAAGTCGGCCACCCGGATCCCCTCGAGCGGCAGGCGCCCGGCCGGCGCCGGCTCCGTCGGGGGCGGGCGGTGCGGCCGGGCCGCCAGTCCGGTGCCCCTCCCCTGCGCCCCGAGGATGGGCGCCGGCTCGGGCGGCCGGCGGGCGGCGCTCGGGGCGAGGGTGTAGGGGACGTCGGGTTGCAGCAGCCCGTTCCCCGGGTTCCGGACGTAGAAGTGCCGCTCGGCGAAGTGGTCGAAGCCGGTCACCCGGGCGCCGTTGCCGATCGGGGCCGCCGGCACCCGGAGCAGGTCGGCCGCCGCCAGGACCTCGCCGGCCGTACGGCGGCCCGCCCAGTCCGAGATGGCGGCCTCGAGCTCGTCCCGCCGCAGGGCCCGCCCGGCGTAGGCGTAGAGGCGGTCGTCCCGGGTCCACTCGGGATGCTCGACCAGCAGGCAGAACGACTCCCACATGGTGGCGGTGGCCACCATGAAGCCGACCCAGTCGTCCGAGGCCCGCTCGACCGAGGGGATCATCACCGAGCGGGCCGGCTGCCGCTCGGGCGCCCGGCTGGCGCCCGGGGGGACCGTCGAGTGCTTGGTGGCGCCGTACATCTGGCCGGTGAGCACCAGCGCCTCGAGCACCGAGACGTCGAGGAGCTCGCCCTCGCCCCGCCGCACGGCGCGTTGCCAGGCGGCGAGCACGCCCACGGCCGCGAAGAGCCCCCCCAGCCAGTCGGCCACCCGGCCGCCGATCTGGGCCGGCGGGCGTTGCGGCGCCCCCCTCGAGAACACCGAGCCGGCCCAGGCCTGCAGGGTGAGGTCGCTCGCCGGCCGGTCGGCCCACGGGCCGTCGAGGCCGAACGGGGTGACGGCGGCCACCACCGCGCGGGGACAGGCCGCCCGCAGGGCCTGGGGGGACAGGTCGGCCCGGGCGGTCAGCGAGCTGCCCGGCGTCCAGACCACCACGTCGGCCGCTTCGAGCAACCGTCGGGCCCCGGCCAGGTCGGCGTCGTCGTCGGGGTCGACCACCACGCTCTGCTTGGAGCAGGCCAGGAACTGGAACAGCGGCCCGCCGGCCGCCGGGTCCGGGGTGCCGCCAATGGCCCAGGCCCGGAGGGGATCGCCCTCCGGCGGCTCGAGCTTCACCACGTCGGCGCCGCCGTCGGCCAGCGCCTTGGTGCAGTAGCCGCCGGCCACCCCGCTCGAGAGGTCGGCCACCAGCATGCCCGTCAGGGCCGGGGTGGAGGTGGTGCCCAGGGGAGGATCAGTGGAAGTTGTAGAGCTGGCGGGCGTTCAGCTCGGCGATCCGGTGCGCCTCGTCGTCCGGCACGTCGGTCAGCGCCTCCTCCAGCAGCTTGCGGCTGTTCGGCCAGTTCGAGTCGTTGTGGGGGAAGTCCGCCTCCCACATGAGCTTGTCGATCCCGATCAGGTGCCGGTTGGCGATGGCGTAACGGTCGACGATCATGCACACCCAGAAGTGCCGCCGGAACACCTCCGAGGGCAGCTCGTTGCAGTTGAGGTCCTCGTAGCGGCTGCGCTCCCAGGTGTAGTCGAGCCGCTCGAGCACGTAGGGCACCCACCCGGCGCCCCCCTCGGACAGGGCGATCCGGCAGTTCGGGTGGTCGTTCAGCACGCCCGAGTAGATGAGGTCGCCCAGGGCGCTCATCGAGTTCACCCCGCAAAGGGCGATGCCCACCGACGGGGTGGTCTCGGGCGAGGGCTTCACCAGGAGTCCCGAGGACGTGCCGATGTGCATCGACAGCGGCAGCCCCGTGTCGGCGCAGGCGGCGAACACGGGGTCCCAGTGGCCGGTCGGGAAGGACGGCAGGCCAAGGGGGTGGGGGTTCTCCACGAAGAGGACGGCTCGCGACCCCTTGGCCGCGCAGCGCTCGATCTCGGCCGCCGCCAGCTGCGGGTCCCACAGTGGCACCAGGGTCTGGGGGATGAACCGGTCCGGGTGGGAGGCCGCCCACTCGTCGAGCATCCAGTCGTTCCACGCCCGCACGCAGGCGAGGGCCAGGCCCCAGTCCTTCGCCTCGAGGAACTGGGTGCCCCCGAACCGCGGGAACTGCGGGAAGACGAGCTCGGCGTGGACCCCGTCCTCGTCCATCGCCTTCACCCGGGCGTCGGCGTCGTACGCGGCCGGCACCATGTCCTCGTAGCAGCGGGCGTACAGGTCCTCGCCGTGTCCCTCCTCGCCCTGCCGGAACCGCCGGGTGGCGGCGTTGCCCTGGAACTGCAGGGGATAGAACCGGCCCTCCCACTCCCAGCCCTGGACCCGGGGGCCCTTCTGCACCACCCTGGGGGCCGGGTCGCGGTACTTCGGGTCGATGTGGTCGGCGAAGGTGTGGGGCGGTTCCACCACGTGGTCGTCCACCGAGATCAGCTGGACCTCCGGCCTGAGCATGACACCCCTCCCCGCTCCCGGGTCGGGCGGTCTCCGGGACGCCGGCGCCGGCGTCGGCCAACCGGCGAGCGGGCTACCCGGTGCCCGACCTTTCAATCATAGCAATGTCACAGTCCGTGCCAGGTCGGAAAGTCGCTCGGCCCGGCGCGCCGCCAGCGCCCGCAGCATGTCGGGGTGGGTGGTGACCCAGAAAGCGCCGGCCGCGGCCTGGGCGAGCATGGTCCGGGCGGCATGGAGCGGCGCCATCCCCTCGTCGGCCAGCAGCCGGCGCATGGCCGCGACCCGGTCGCCGGTGGCACCGGCAGCGACCGCCGGGTTGGCGTCCTCGTAGATGCGGGTGCGCACCGGCCCGGGCAGAGCCACCGAGACCTGCACCGGGGCGCCGGCGGCGGACAGGCCGTCGGCCAGCGCCTCGCTCAGGACGAGCACCCCGTGCTTGGTCACCTCGTAGGTGCCGTGGTGGGCGCCGGCGGTCAGCGCCCCGACCGAGGCGACGTTGAGCACCACGCTGCGGCGGCCGGCCGCCATCATGGCGGGGACGAAGGCCCGCACCCCGTGGTACACGCCGTGAAGGTTGACGCCGACCACCCGGTGCCAGTCCTCGGGCGCCACCTCCCAGACCGGCCCCACGTGCTCGACCCCGGCGTCGTTGACCAGCAGACCCACGTGCTCGCCCTCGGCGAGCACCCAGTCGGCGAGCGCCTGCACCTCCTCGTAGCGGCGGACGTCGGTCACCATGCGCCGGGCCGCCCCCCCGGCCGCGCCGATCCGGTCCTCCACCGCCTCGAGGCGCGGGGCGTCGGCGTCGGCCAGCACCACCCGCATGCCCAGGGAGGCGGCCACCTCGGCGAACCCGGCGCCCAGGCCGCTGCCGGCCCCGGTGACCACGGCCACCGCCCCCTCCCCGAGCCGCCGGGCACCGGTCAGGTCGGTCCGGGGAACCCGCCCGTCGGCAGCCACCGGCGCACGCGACCCGGCGGGTGGCGTCGGAGCCGGGGGCTCAGCCGCCGAGAGCTCGCGCCAGGAAGCGGGCGGCGATCGCCCCCACCTGGTCGGCGCTGAGCGAGGGGGTCCCGCCGGAGGGCGCCAGGCCGT
>DAHUYA010000091.1 GCA_027315445.1 Acidimicrobiaceae bacterium
CCGTGGTAGAAGCGGACCGTGGCGTCCATGTCGTTGGTCACGAGGGCCAGGTGGTTGACCCCCCGCCAGCGGGGCGGCTCCTCGACCGGCATGCCCCGAGGCTACCCGGCGGCGAGGCCTGCGTGAAGGCCCCCGGCACCCCGCCACCGGGCCCGGTCCGGTGGCTCGTCGACGGGATGAACGTGCTCGCCTCGCGGCCGGACGGCTGGTGGCGCGACCGGGCGGCGGCCCGGCGCCGGCTGGTGGCCGAGCTGGCGGCGCTGCAGCGGCGCACCGGGTCGCCGGTGGTGGTGGTCTTCGACGGCCGGCCCCAGGCCGGCGAGGTGGAGGAGGGGGCCGCCCACGGGCTCGAGGTGCGGTTCGCCGGCGGCGGGCCAGGTGCGGCGGACGACGTCATCGCGACCCTGGCGGCCGCACTGGCCGATCCGACCACTGCCACCGTCGTCACCTCGGACGCCGCCCTGCGCCGCCGAGTGGAGGGCGTCGGCGTCAGGGTGATCGGCGCCGGCACCTTCCGCCGGGTGCTGAGGGGCCGGGACGCCTGACGACGAGGCACGGGGGACCCGAGGGCGGAAGGTGCCGACCAGGGGGCGGGGCGGGCTCGGCACTACCGTGGACGGCTGCGGTGATCGACGCCCTGCGCCTCGGAGTGGAGCTCCCCACTGTCCCCGCCGGGCCCTCCGGGGAGGAAGGGGAGGTGCTGACGGCGCTGCGCGCCTGCGGCCGGACGGTCGAGGCATCGGGAGCCGGCTCCCTCTGGATCGACGCCGGTGACCCGCTCGATCCCACGCCCGACCCCTGCGTGCTGGCCGGGGCGATGGCCACCATGACCTCGCGGGTGCTGCTCGGGGTGGTCGACCGACTGGAGGGGCGGGTGCCGGCGATCCTCGCCCGTGACGTCACCGCCGTCCACCTCCTGTCCGGCGGCCGGGCGGCCCTGCTGCTCTGCCTCCCGGGGGTGCGGGGGCGACCCGGTGCCGACCCCCTGGGCCGGCTGCTCGAGGCCGCCGCCATCTGCAGGGCCGTCTTCTCGGGGGACCTGCCGGCGATCAGCGGGGAGCACTTCACCCTCGCAGGCGGTCCCGACCGGCCGCCGTTCCCCCTCGCTTCGCGACCGGCCCTCGTGGTCGCGCTGCCCGACGAGCTGCCGGACCCGGGCACCGCCCACCGGTTGGGCGAGCTGGCGGCGACGGTGGACGCGGTGGCGGTGGGTGGCGACCCCGAACGGGTGGCCGCAGTGGCCGCCGTCCTGGGCCCGGTCCCCGGCGCCGCGGTGCTGTGGTGGGGGACCCTGGCGCCCGGCGACCCCGCCCTGGTCGACAGCCTGCGGGAGGCCGGGGCCGAGGGACTGCTCGTCCGGCCTTCCGGCCGGGTGCCGGCCGGGGGCTGGGCGTCGGCGGTGGCCGATGCCCTCCGGCCGGCGATCGGGCGCCCGGTGCGGTGAGCGATTCTCGCGAGCCCCCCGCCGACCCGGTCCGCGAGCCCGCCGGTCGGTCGACGCCCGGTGGGCCGCGCCACGCCCGCCGCCCCGACCCGGCAGCGGCGGGGACCACCGCCCCGAGGGCGGTGACCGGCCTGCACCTGCCGGCGCTCGACGGGTTGAGGGCGGTGGCGGTGGCCGGAGTGGTCGCCTACCACCTGGGGTTCGGTTGGGCCTCGGGCGGTTACCTCGGGGTCGACCTCTTCTTCGTGCTCTCGGGCTTCCTGATCACCGGCCTCCTGCTCGAGGAGTGGACGGGCGCCGGCCGCATCAACCTGTCCGCCTTCTGGGCCCGCCGGGCCCGCCGCCTCCTGCCGGCTCTCTTCCTGGTGCTGGTGGCCATCGGCGCCTATGTCGTGCTCAACGGTCGCTTCGGGCCGCCGGGCTCGACCGCCCAGGTGGACCTGAGCGGGCTGCGGGGCGACGGCTTCGCCACCCTGCTCTACGTGGCCAACTGGCACGCCATCCTCGCCCACCAGTCCTACTTCGCCCAGTTCTCCGCCCCCTCGCCGTTGCAGCACACCTGGTCGCTGGCGATAGAGGAGCAGTTCTACGTGGTCTGGCCGATCGTGCTCCTGACCCTGCTGGCCTGGGCCGGTCGGCATTGGCGGCGGATCGGCCTCGCGCTGTGCCTAGGCGGCGTCCTCGCCTCGGCCGCCCTGATGGCCGCCCTCTACCACCCCGGTGGCGACCCGACCCGGGTGTACTTCGGCACCGACACCCGGGCCTTCGACCTGCTCGCCGGAGCGGCGATCGCCATGCTGGCCGCCGCCCGCGCCCAGCCCGGGCCACGGGCCCGCCGGCTGCTGCACACCGCCGCCCTGCCCGCCGCGGCCGGGCTCGGCGTTTTCTGGGTGGTCGCCGGCACGCCGGCCGGCGCGGCGGCCGGGCTCCCCCGGAGCTGGATGTTCGAAGGCGGCTTCCTCGCCTGCGCCGCCCTGGCGACGGTGGTCGTGGCCGACGCCCGGCTCCTCCAGCAGGGGCCCCTCGGCGCCGTCCTCTCCCTCCGGCCCCTGCGCTGGCTGGGCACCATCTCCTACGGCATCTACCTGTGGCACTGGCCCGTGCTGGTCTACCTGAGCACCGCCCGCACCGGTCTGGTCGGGTGGCAGCTCGACCTGGCCCGGGTGGCGGTGACCCTGGCGATGGCCACCGCCAGCTTCTACCTGGTGGAACGGCCGCTGCGCCGCCGCCGGTACCGGGGCTGGGCCGGCCGGAGCCTGGCTCCCCTCGGTGCGGCGGTCACGGCCGCGGTGGTCGTGGTCTCGACTGTGCCGGCGGTGGCCGCCCCGACGAGCCGGGCGCCGGTGGTGGCCGCGGCACCCGTCGGCCGGGGGACGGCGGTGGCCGGCGCCGGCGGCTTCGCCGGCCAGCGGCCGATCGTCCTGCCGCCGGGCTCCTTCAGCCGCGCCGACCCGCTTCGGGTGACCGCCCTCGGGGACTCGGTCATGTACGTGGCCGAGCCGGGCATCGCCGCCGCCCTGGGCGCCACCGGCGAGGCGACCGTGACCAACAACTCGATCCCTGGCTTCGGCCTGTCCACGGCCACGGTGTGGCCGACCGAGTTCCCGGCCATGCTGCGGGCGCAGCGGCCCCAGTTGGTGCTGGCCACCTGGAGCTGGGACGACGACTGGGCGCTCACCAAGCCGGCCCAGTACACGGCCACCCTCGAGCGGGCCGTTCGGACGCTGCTCGACCCGGGGGGCGGGGTCACCGGCGCCCGGGGGGTGATCTTCCTGCAGTTCCCGCCGAGCGGCCCCGTGGTCCCCTACGGCACGCAGCTGACGGCGAGCGACCGCCGGCTCGACGCCCAGCGGGTGGCCGGCCAGCGGGCCTGGAACCGGGTCGTCGAGTCGCTGCCCCAGGTCTTCCCGGGCCGGGTGATGTACCTGCCGGTCGGCGGCTCGATCCTGCTCGACGGGCGCTACTACCCGTGGTTGCCGCCCCAGGGGCGCCCGCACGCCCCCCGGTCGATCTGGGTCCGGGTGCGGATGGTGGACAACGTCCACCTCTGCCCTGCGGGGGTGGTCCGTTACGCCGACGCCGTGCTGGCCGACCTGACCGACCTGTACCACCTCGCGCCGGCGCGTGCAGGGTGGTGGGGACAGAGCTGGGTGGGCGATCCGCGCTACAACACGCCGCCGGGCTCCTGCCCGGACGACCACCCCCCGGGGTGAGCGGGCACGGAGCGGCCGGGTGCTGATCGGCGCCCAGGTCCGGGCGGCCGGGGGGCTGCGAAAGGCCCTCGAGCGCGGCGGGGCGATGGGAGCCGAGGTGGTCCAGGTGTTCACCCAGAGCTCTCGGGCCTGGAAGCCGACCCAGTACGCCCCCGATGTGCTCGACGCCTACCGCCGGGCGCAGGCGGCCCACCCCACCGTGCGCGCCACCTACTGCCACGCCACCTACCTGATCAACCTGGCGACCGACGACCGCGACCTCTTCGAGCGCTCCGTCGCCTGCCTGGCCGCCAACCTGGCCGTGGCCGAGGGCCTGGGCGCGTCCGGGCTCGTCCTGCACGTCGGCAGCCATCGCGGCGCCGGTCTGGAGGGCTGCCTGGCACGGATCGCCCGGGCGCTGCTGGACGCCCTCGAGGGCGCCGGCGGCCACTGCCCGATCCTGCTCGAGAACACCGCCGGGGCCGGCGGGACGGTGGGACGGAGCTTCGAGGAGCTGGCGGCCGTCCTGGCCGCCGCCGGCGACCACCCACGGCTCGGCGTCTGTCTCGACACCCAGCACCTGTGGGCCTCCGGGGTCGACTTCGGCGACGCGGCGTCGGCCGACCGGGTCGTGGCCCACTTGGAGGCCACCGTCGGGATCGAACGGCTCGGTTGCATCCACCTCAACGACTCCAAGGTCCCCCTGGGCGCCAACCGCGACCGCCACGAGAACCTGGGGGAGGGGACGATCGGGCTGCGCCGGCTGGGGGCCCTGCTGGGCCACCCCGCGCTGGGGGCGGGGGCCGCGATCCTCGAGGTGCCGGGCGAGGGCGCCGGGCCCCGGGCGGAGGACCTGGCGACGGCCCGCCGGGCGCTCCGCCTCGGCCGAGCCGGCCGCCGAGAGGGCGAGCCGCAGGGCGAGCCACCCCGGGGCCGCCCTCCGGGGCCGCCGCGGGGATGACGGTGTTGCACCGCCGCACCGGACCGTCGCATGCTGGCGCCGCACGAGAGGAGCAGCCGTGAGCACCATGCGCACAGAGACCGACAGCATGGGCGCCGTGCAGGTGCCCGCCGACCGCTACTGGGGTGCCCAGACGGCCCGGTCGCTCCATCACTTCCCGATCGGGCACGACACGATGCCGCCGCCGCTCATCCGGGCGATCGGGATCCTGAAGGAGGCGTCGGCCCGGGTGAACGCCGACCTCGGGAAGCTCGACCCGCACCTGGCCGACCTGATCGCCACCGCGGCCCACGAAGTGGCCGAGGGGCGGCTCGACGACCACTTCCCGCTGCGGATCTGGCAGACCGGCAGCGGCACCCAGACCAACATGAACGCCAACGAGGTGATCGCCAACCGGGCCATCGAGCTCGCCGGCGGGGTGCTGGGCTCCAAGGAGCCGGTCCACCCCAACGACCACGTCAACATGTCCCAGTCGTCCAACGACACCTTCCCGACGGCGATGCACATCGCTGCCGCCGAGGAGATCCACCACCGGCTGCTGCCCTCGGTGCGCGCCCTGCGCAACGCCCTGGCCGAGAAGGTCGCCGCCTTCACCGGGATCACCAAGATCGGCCGCACCCACCTGATGGACGCCGTGCCCCTGACCTTGGGCCAGGAATTCTCCGCCTACGTGGCCCAGCTCGACGCCGACCTCGAGCGGATCGAGGCCAGCCTGGGCGGCCTCCACGAGCTGGCGGCCGGCGGGACGGCCGTGGGGACCGGGCTGAACACCCATCCGGAGTTCGGGGAGCGGGCGGCCGCCGCCATCGCAGGGCTCACCGGCCTTCCCTTCGTCACCGCCGCCAACAAGTTCGCTGCCCTGGCCGCCCACGACGCCCTGGTCGCGGCCAGCGGCGCCCTGCGCACCCTGGCGGTGTCGCTGACCAAGATCGCCGACGACCTGCGGTGGCTGGGCTCGGGGCCCCGCTGTGGTCTGGGCGAGTTGGTGCTGCCGGCCAACGAGCCGGGTTCGTCGATCATGCCGGGCAAGGTGAACCCGACTCAGTCCGAGGCGATGATCATGGTCTGCATCCAGGTGATGGGGAACGACGTGGCGGTGGCCGTGGCCGGGTCCCGGGGCAACCTCGAGCTCAACGTCTGCAAGCCCGTGATCATCCACAACGTGCTGCACTCGGTGGCCCTGCTGTCGGACGCCTGTGGGACCTTCCGGGAGTTCTGCGTGGAAGGGCTCGAGCCCGACCGTGACCGGATCGCCCACCACCTCGAGAGCTCGCTCATGCTGGTGACCGCGCTCAACCCGATCATCGGCTACGACAGGGCGGCCGACGTGGCCAAGAAGGCCCATGCCGAGGGCACCACCCTGCGGGAGGCGGCGCTCGCCCTGGGCTACCTGACCGGCGAGCAGTTCGACCAGGCGGTGCGGCCCGACGAGATGACCCATCCCTGAGCCCACCCCCGAGGGGTCCGGTGCCGGGCCACGCGACCCGCCGGCCCGGCGGTGACGGAGAGGAGGCGACGATGCCCGAGGTGCTCGACCCGACGGCCGTCGACCAGGCCCTGGCCGAGCGGTCACTGGCCTGGGAGCGCCACGACGACCAGCTGGTGAAGGTGGTGACCCGCCAGGGGTTCGCCGGCGCCCTGGCCTATGTCGACGCGGTGGGCGCCCTGGCCGAGGCGGCCGACCACCACCCCGACATCGACATCAGGTGGAACACGGTCACCCTGCGGCTCTCCACCCACTCCGCCGGCGGGCTGACCGCCAAGG
Source organism: Acidimicrobiaceae bacterium (assembly GCA_027315445.1). Taxonomy (GTDB): domain Bacteria; phylum Actinomycetota; class Acidimicrobiia; order Acidimicrobiales; family RAAP-2; genus DAHUYA01. The sequence goes on from DAHUYA010000091.1 coordinate 6,363, forward strand.
ACCTCGACCTGGCGACCGAGATCGACCGGCTGCAGGACGTCTGAACGATCCGACCTCGCCACCGGCGCCGGGGGCGGCCTGCGACCGGCCGCCCGTTCAGCCCGGCATGGGGTCGAGGACCTCGGCGAGCCGGCCCATCACCTCGGTCCCCAGCGCCCGCTCGATCGCCCCCACGTTCGCCGCCACCTGCGCGGGGGAGGTCGCGCCGGTGAGGACGGTGGGGACGCCGTCCTGGGCGAGCAACCACCCCAGGGCCAGCTCGAGCAGGCTGCACCCGTGGTCGTCGGCCACGGCCCGCAGCTCCTCCACCCGGGCGAACCGCGCGTCGGTCGCCACGGCCGCCCAGTAGGGGCCCGAGGCCAGACGGGACCCGGGCGGGAACTCCTCGTCCCGGCGGTACTTGCCGGTCAGCAGGCCGGAGCTCAGCGGGAAGTAGGGGACGACCCCCACGCCGTAGCGACGGCAGGCGGGGACCAGCTCGCGCTCGACGTCGCGCACGAGCAAGCTCCACTCCACCTGGCAGGCGACCGGGCGCGCCAGCCGTCCGTGGCGGGCCAGGTGCTGGGCCTCGACCACCTGCCAACCGGTCATGTTCGACGTGGCCACGTAACGCGCCTTGCCCTGGTGGACCAGGTCGTCCATCGCGGCCAGCGTCTCCTCGAGCGGGGTGGTCGGGTCCGGGAAGTGCAGGTAGTAGAGGTCGATGCGGTCGGTGCCGAGGCGCCGCAGGCTGGTCTCGCAGGACCGCACGATGTTGCTGCGCGACGCAGGGGCCGGGTCGGCGGCCTCCCGCTGGCGCGGGTTCCCGAACTTGGTGGCGATCACCACC
>DAHUYA010000092.1 GCA_027315445.1 Acidimicrobiaceae bacterium
GGCGGCGTACTCGTCGCCCACCGGGAGCGGAGGGTCGGCCTCGAAGCCGAGACCCTCGCAATAGAAGCGGAGCGAGCGGTCCACGTCGGAGACGCAGATCCCGAAGTGGGAGAACTGGTCGGGCACCCGCCAATGCTGCCATCCCGCCATGCTCCCCGCCTCGGCCGCGGCCCCCGCCTCGACCCGCCGGCTTTCGCCGCCTCGACCCGCCGGCTTTCGCCGCCTCGACCCGCCGGCTTTCGCCGCCGGCCCCGCACTCCCGTAACCTTGACCCCGTGGCAGCGGACAACGGAAGCAGGAACGGGCGGGCGCCGGTCGAGCGCCGGACGGACTCCGGCATCGAGGTGCGCCCGCTGTACACCGCAGACGACCTGGTGGGGTGGGACCCGGCCGTCGAGCTCGGGGCGCCGGGGTCCTTCCCCTACACCCGGGGCGTCCATGCCGAGATGTACCGGCGTCGCCTGTGGACCATGCGCCAGTACGCCGGGTTCGGCACCGCCGAGGCGACCAACGAGCGCTTCAAGTTCCTGCTGGCCGCCGGGCAGACGGGGCTCTCGTGCGCCTTCGACCTGCCCACCCAGATGGGCTACGACTCCGACCACCCACGGGCCGAGGGCGAGGTCGGGAAGGTGGGGGTGGCCATCGACTCGCTGACCGACATGCGGCTGCTGCTCGACGGCCTGCCGCTCGACACGGTCACCACCTCGATGACCATCAACGCCACCGCGGCGATCCTGCTCCTCCTCTACCAGCTGGTGGCGGAGGAGCAGGGTGTGCCCGGCACCAAGCTGGGCGGCACCATCCAGAACGACATCCTGAAGGAGTACGTGGCCCGGGGCACCTACGTCTACCCACCCCGGCCCTCGATGCGCCTCATCGTCGACACCTTCTCTTACTGCGCCGAGCACCTGCCGAACTGGAACACCATCTCCATCTCCGGCTACCACATCCGGGAAGCGGGCTCGACGGCGGTGCAGGAGATCGCCTTCACCCTGGCCGACGGCATCGCCTACGTGGAGGCGGCCATCGCGGCCGGCCTGGCGGTCGACGACTTCGCCCCCCGGTTGTCCTTCTTCTTCAACTCCCACAACAACCTGTTCGAGGAAGTGGCCAAGTTCCGGGCCGCACGAAGGATGTGGGCCCGCATCATGACCGAGCGGTTCGGCGCCAAGGAGGAGCGCTCGAAGGTCCTGCGCTTCCACACCCAGACCGGTGGCTCCACCCTCACCGCCCAGCAGCCCGAGAACAACATCGTGCGGGTCACCGTCCAAGCCCTGGCGGCCACCCTCGGGGGCACCCAGAGCCTCCACACCAACGGCTTCGACGAGGCCCTCGGCCTCCCCACGACCAGGGCCGCCAAGATCGCCCTCCGGACCCAGCAGATCGTCGGCTACGAGTCGGGGGTCGCCGACACGGTCGACCCGCTGGCCGGCTCGTACTTCGTCGAGTCCCTGACCGACGAGGTGGAGCGGGGTGCGCAGGCCTACCTCGAGCGGATCGATGACCTCGGTGGCGCGGTGGCCGCCATCGAGCAGCGCTACATGCAGGACGAGATCGATGCGGCCGCCTACGCCTACGCCAAGGCGATCGACGACGGCGAGAAGGTCGTGGTGGGGGTCAACCGATTCGTCGACGAGGCGACCGAGCCCCAGGAGGTCTTCCCGATCGACGAGGAGCTCCAGCGGGCCCAGGTGGCCCGGGTGGGCGAGGTCCGGGCCCGGCGAGACCAGGCGGCCGTGGACGCCGCCCTCGACGACGTGGCAGCGGCCGCCCGTGGGACCCAGAACGTGCTGCCCCCGATGAAGGAGGCGCTTCGCCGGATGGCCACCCTGGGCGAGGTGTCCGACGCGCTGCGCGAGGTCTTCGGCGTCTACCAGCCCGGTTGACACCCGGTCAGCGGGTGACACCCGGTCAGCGGGTGAGGACCGGTCAGCGGGTGAGGACCGGTCGGGGGCGGGGACCGGTCAGCGGGTGAGGACCGGTCAGCGGGTGAGGATGGTGACGCAGGCGTTGGCGCCGCGGCCGATCACGTGGGCCAGGCCGATCCGGGCGCCGTCCACCTGGCGCGCACCGGCCTCGCCGCGCAGTTGGCGCACCAGCTCGACCACCTGACCCAGGGCCGACGCACCGAGCGGCTCCCCCTTCGAGAGCAGGCCGCCGGAGGGGTTGACCGGCAGGCGCCCGCCAACCACCACGTCGCCGTCGGCCAGCAGGCGGGCCTGGCCACCCTTCTCGCACAGCCCGAGCTCCGGCCACGCCAGGAGCTCGCGGGCGGCGTCGGTGTCCTGGCACTCGACGACGTCGAGGTCCTCGGGGCCCACTCCGGCCTGGGCGTAGGCGTCCTGGGCGGCCAGGGTGGTCGGCGGGGTCACCCCGGTGTCGTCGGTCCCGCAGAGCGGCGACTCCTCGCCGAGCACGTTGCCCGGTAGGTGCGATCGGAGCGAGACACCGGCAACCCGCACCCCGTCGCCGTGGCGGCTCAGCACCACGGCGGCCGCGCCCTCGTTGGGCGAGCACAGCATGAACAGGGTGAGCGGCGGGCACACCCTCCGCGACGAGCGGACCTCCTCGGCGGTCACCTCCTTGCGGAACATGGCGTCGGGGTTGGCCACCCCGTGGCGGCGGTTCTTCACCACCACCGCCGCCAGGTGGTCCTCGGTCAGCCCGGTCTCGGCCAGCAGGCGCTGGGCCCGCAGGGCGAAGTAGGCGGGGGCGGGGTTGAGCCCGGCCGACTCCTGCCACGGGGCGAAGAACGATGACCGGATCACCCCCTTGGGCATCTTCTCGATCCCGAAGACCAGCACGCGGTCGTGGCGGCCGGCGGCGATGGCGGCCGCCCCCAGCTGCAGGGCGGCGCCGCCCGAGGCGCACCCGGCCTCCACGTCGTAGATCGGGATGCCGGTGCCGGCCAGGGCGGAGAGCACGCGGTGACCGGAGGCCACCCCGCCGTAGGCGGTCCCGCAGTAGGCGGCCTCGACGTCGCGGGGGCCGATCCCGGCCTCGGCCAGGGCCGCCCGTACCGCCGTCACCCCCATCTCGGTGGCGGTCGTGCCCTCGAAGCGCCCGAACGGGTGCATGCCGACCCCGGTGATCGCGACGCCGCTCACGACCGGAACACCCAGGTGAGGACCGGCTCGCCCTCGGGGCCGGGGACCTCCTCGCCGTGGAGGTGGACCCGGTCTCCCCGGGCCACCCCCTCGGCCGGCAGTCGGGTGACCACTCGGAGCAGCGGCTCCCCGTCGAGCTCGACCACCCCCAACCCGTAGGGCGTGGGGCCGGTGTAGCCGGGGGGCGGCGCCTGCACCGTGGTGTGCAGCCAGACCGTGCCCGAGCGGGGCAGGTCGAGCGGGGCCACGTCGTCGGCACCGGTGAACGGGCACACCGGCGAGCGCGGGAAGTGGCGCAGGCGGCTCGTGGCCGACCACCCCCCGAGCAGGGTCACCCGGCCGTCGTCGTCGACCCGGAGGACCGAGGGCTCGATGGAAGGGGTCGCCACGGCCCGCCCTACCGGGCCGGGCGGCCGGCGAGCAGCCGGTCGCGGAGCGCCGGGTCGGTGGCCGCGTCGATCCCGGTGAAGGCCAGGGCCAGGGCCCCGTCGTGCACGGCGGCGTCGGCCGATGGGCCGAGGCAGGCGGCGGCGAACTCCGGCTGGTGGTTCACCGCCCCGTTCGACTCGACCCGGATCAGCGGGTGGATCGCGGGCACGGCCAACGAGACGTTGGCCATGTCGGTCGAGAGCGTCGGCAGCGGCAGGCCCCGGTCGTCGTCGTCGAAGCGCCTTCCGAGCGACTCGGCGTTGGCGCGGTAGGCGGCGAGGAGGCCCCCGTCACTCTCCATGTGCGAGTAGACCGGGGAGAGCTCCTGGCGCTCGACCGCGGCGCCGGTGGCCAGCGCCCCCGCCTCGAAGCACGCCCGCACCCTCGGCTCGAGCGCCTCGAGGCCGGCCAGGGTGCGCGACCGGCACATGAAGCGCCCGGTGACCTCGGCCGGGATGACGTTGGCCGCCTGGCCGCCGTCGCGGACGACGCCGTGGACCTGGTCGCCGGGCCGGAGCTGCTGTCGGAGGAGCCCGATGGCGACCTGGGCCACCGTCATCGCGTCGCCGGCATTGATCCCCTCCCACGGTGCCGCCGACGCGTGTGCGGTGCGGCCGTGGTAGTGGACGTCGAAGTGCGACACCGCCAGGCAGCTTGCCTCGAGTCGCTCCGACGGCCACGGGTGCACCATCAGGGCGGCGTGGGCCCCGTCGAAGGCGCCCCGCTCGAGCAGCAGCACCTTGCCACCGCCCCCCTCCTCGGCCGGTGTGCCGACCACCCGGACGGTCACGCCGATCTCGTCGGCCACGGCCGCCAGGGCCAGCCCGGCCCCGACCGAGCTGGCGTCGATGATGTTGTGACCGCATGCGTGGCCGATCCCGGGCAGGGCGTCGTACTCGGCGCAGATGGCGACGACGAGCGGCCCGCGGCCGGCGGTCGCCACGAAGGCGGTCGGCAGGTCGCACGCCCCCTCCTCGACGTCGAAGCCGGCGTCGGCCAGCCGGTTGGCCGTCCAGCGGGCGGCCTGCGTCTCCTCGAAGCACGTCTCCGGATGGTCGTGGACGGCGCGGCTCAGCTCGAGCAGGTCGGCCAGGCGCGACTCGACGACCTGTCGGGCGGCCTCCTTGGCGGCGGCACCGGCCGCCGTCACGGCGTCTCGATGCGAGTGGCGCCGGCCACGGCGGGCTACTCGACGACGACGACCACGTCGCCGCCCCCGACCGAGTCGCCGGCCGAGACCCGGACCTCCTTCACAACCCCCGCCAGCTCGGTGGCGATGGCGTTCTCCATCTTCATCGCCTCGAGCACGCAGACGGTCTGGCCGACCTCGACCGTGTCGCCGACCGCCACCAGGACCTTCACGATCGTGCCCTGCATCGGCACGGTCACCGAGCCCGAGCCGGTCCCCGAGGACAGCCCGCCGCCCGGCCGCCGGCGGGTCGCCTTGCCACCGGCCGTCCCTGGGCCACCGGCGACCGCCACCGCCCCGGCCACCTCGGGCACCCAGAGCTTCAGCTGGTAGCGGCGCCCGTCCACCTCGGCCGTCACCTCGCGCAGCACCTTGGGCTCGCCCCCCTCGGCCGTCGCGTCGCCGGCCCCGTCGGTCCCGTCGGCGGGCAGCGACGAGAGGTCGAGGCGGTCCTCCACCCATTTGGTCGAGTGCTCGGCGGCGGCGAAGTCCGGATGGGAGAGGATCGCCACGTCGGCCGGGATGGTGGTCGCCACCCCCTCGATCCGGGTCTCCTCGAGCGCCCGCAGCATCCGCCGCCGGGCCAGGTCGCGGTCCTCCGCCCAGACGACCAGCTTGGCCACCAGGTTGTCGTAGT
>DAHUYA010000115.1 GCA_027315445.1 Acidimicrobiaceae bacterium
CAGCCAGTACCCGCCGCCGTCGCCGGTGGCCGCGAGGCCGACGATGGGGGCGACCAGCGGCTTGCCGCCCATCGAGCCGTGGAACTGGGCGTCGCCGAAGGCGAAGATGCCGCCGTCGGAGGCGACCTCCCAGTACCCGGCGCGGTCCGGGGTGGCCGCCATGGCCACCACCGGCCGGTTGAGGTGCTGGCCGCCCATCGAGCCGTAGAACTGGGCGTTGCCGAAGCTGAAGATGCCGCCGTCGGTGGCGACCATCCAGTAGGAGGACCGGGGCGGCGCCGGCGGGGCCGGGGACGGGGGACCGGGGAGGCCGGCCGAACCACTGAAGGCCAGCACGTGGTCGGTGGCGGGGGCGAGCAGCAGGCCGTCGCCCACCGAGGGCGTGGGGAAGTGGTTGGCCTCGCCGCCCAGGTCGAACTGCTGATCGGTCCGCCCACTCCCCGGATCGATCCCGTAGAGCGTGCCGCCGCGGATCGACCACACTTCGCCGCCGGCCACGACGGGGGGCCCCGATGCCCCGCTCGCCGCCTGCCACATCTCGCTCACCGTGGGAGGGGAAGCGCCGGTGCTCAGGGCCTCGACGCCCCCCTGGCAGGGGACGTAGACGGTGGTCCCCGACACGGCGTCGCCGCCGTCGGCATCGCCCCCGCAGGCGGAAGTGCTGGCCAGCTGGCCCCCGACCCCGCCGAGCGCCGACTGGCCCAGCAGGTAGGCGGTCTGTGACTTGCCGACCTGCAGCGCCGTCCCGTCACCGAGGAGGGCCGGGGCGGTCGAACCCAGGTCGACGTCGCCCGAGTTGTCGCTCTGCCAGCTCGACGGGGTGAAGGACTGCTCGAGCCCCAGGCCGGGCGAGAGCTCGAGGACCGAGTCGGTGCCGTCGGGGACGCCGGGGGCGTTGGACCCGTTGCCGGTGGCCACCCAGATGTTGCCGGCCCCGTCCACCTCCGGGGCGGCCCCGCCCATCCACACTGCCCCCATGGCGCCCCCGACCGCCGAGTCGATCTCGTAGGCGCCGGGGGTGCCCCCGGCCTCGGGCACGCTCATCACCCAGCCGTGGTAGGTGGAGCAGTCGCCGTAGTTACCGCCGTAGCCGAACACCACGCTGCCGTCGTCGAGGGCCAGGCCGGTGCGCTGCAGGATGGCCGGGGTGTAGGCGCCGGGCGGGTCCACCACCTGGTCGAGCAGCACCGCCCCGGTGTAGAGGTCGAGGCCGACGAGATGGTGGGAGGGGGCGCCACCGGCCAGCTCGTCGGCCACCACGAAGATCTCATCACGGGCGGTGTCGATCACCGGTGTGCCGGTGATGCCCACCGTGGGCCCGATGTTGCCGCAGGGGAGGTCCCCCGAGGGCACCGGGGTGGCCAGGTGGGTCGACCACAGCACCGAGCCGGTATCCGCCGCCAGGGCGTAGACGGTGTCGTTCTCGGTGGCCGCGAAGACCCGACCGGTGGCCTCGAGCGGCTCGCCGTAGACCTCGCCGTCGAGGGTGGGCGACGTCCACGCCTGGGCGGTGCCGCCGACCGGGAAGGCCACCCCCGAGGAGTCGAGACCGCTGCCGGCCGGGTCCCCGTGGTACACGGTCCAGTCGGCCGAGGCCCCGGTGGCGGCGGTCGTCGACGGGTGGAGGGCCGAAGCGGCGGTGGGGGCCGCGGCGGTGGGGGCCGCGGCGGCGGGGGCCGCGGCGGCGGCGGAGCCGGACAACCAGGCACCGGACAGACCGCCCCAGCCGACCATCAGGAACAGGACCGTCGGCACGGCAAGCTTGGGCCGACGCACCGTTCCTGTCTAGCGCCCCGCGCCCGGTGACCGAGTGGATCCCCGGGACGGGTGCCCCCGTAGGAACGGTGTCAGCGGTAGCGCACGGATTCGAGGCACAGGCCGTGGGCCGGCGCCGGCCGCGGGGCGCCCGACCGGGTGCCCGACCGCAGCCGGGCCATGACCGAGGCGATGTTGCCCTGGCCGCGGCCCGCCGCCACCAGGGTGGCGACCAGCGAGCGCACCATCTGGTGACAGAAGGAGGTGGCCTCGATCTCGAAACGCAGCAACCGGCCCTGATCCGGCGCCGGCGACGCCGCTTCGGCCCAGGCCGCGTCGAGCACGCGCCGGACGATCGGCTCGTCGGCACCGGTCCCCGGCGCCCGGCGGCAGAAGCCACGGAAATCGTGCTCGCCGATCACCGCGTCAGCCGCCTGGGCCATGCTCCGCAGGTCGAGCCGGACGGCCACGTGCCAGGCCATCGCGGCGAGCAGCGGGTCGGGCACCGGGGCGTTCCACACCAGGTAGCGGTAGCGGCGGGCCAAAGCGGAGCGCCGGGCGTCGAAACCGGGCGGGGCCGGCTCGGCCGAGCGCACCACCCCCATCGGCGCCAGCTGGCGGTTGAGCGCCCGGACCAGCTCCTCCCCTTCGATCGTCCCCCGCCGGCCGGCCGGCAGCGGGTCGGGCAGGTCCACGTGCACCACCTGCCCCCGGGCGTGCACCCCGGCATCGGTCCGCCCGGCGCAGGTGAGCACCGGCGGCTCGCCGGTGCGGGCGGTCCTGGCCAGGGCATCGGCCAGTGCCCCGGCCACGGTCGGCACGTCGGGTCCCTGCGCGGCGAACCCCCGGAAGGGGGCGCCGTCGTAGGCGACCAGAAGGCGCCAGCGGCGCCGGCCCTCCGGTGCCGACACGTCGGTCGCCTCGTCGTCGCCGGTGGCGGGCGGCGGGTCGCCCCGAGGCGCCTCGCCCGGCGACACCCTCAGACGAGCTCGATGCGGGCCATCGGGGCGTTGTCGCCCGGTCGCGGCCCCAGCTTGAGGATCCGGGTGTAGCCGCCGGGGCGGTCGGCGTAGCGCGGCCCGATCTCCTCGAAGAGCTTGTGCGCCATGTCCCGGTCCCGGATCAGCGCCACCACCCGCCGATGCTGGTGCACCCCCCCCTTGCGGGCAGCCGTGATGCACTTCTCGGCCACCGGGCGCAGCGCCTTGGCCTTCGTCTCGGTGGTGACCACGAACTCGGCGGCGATCAGGGAGGCCACCAGGTTGCCCAGCATGGCCTTCTGGTGGGCCGCGTCACCGCCCAGACGCCGCCCCCGCTTCGGTGTGCCGCGCATCGCTCAGTCCTTGCTCCGCAGCGAGAGGCCCCGCTCGTCGAGGCGCTGGATCACCTCGTCGAGGGACTTCTGGCCGAAGTTGGTGATCCCGAGCAGTTCGTCATCCGTCTTCTCGACGAGCTCGCCGATCGTGTTGATCTGGGCCCGCTTCAGGCAGTTCCGGGGGCGCTCCGAGAGGTCGAGGTCCTCGATCCGCAGGTCGAGGTCCGGCGAGCCGCCGGACGTGCTGCCGGTCTCCCCGAGCTCGAGCCCCTGGGGCGACTCCTCGAGGTCGGCCACCAGGCCGACCAGGGTCCGCAGGGTGTCGCCGGCCGAAGCCAGCGCCTCCCGTGGGCTGAGCGAGCCGTCCGTCTCGATGTCGAGCACCAGGCGGTCGAAGTCAGTGGACTGCTCCACCCGGACCGGCTCCACGTCGAAGGTGACCCGGCGCACGGGCGAGAAGATCGAGACGACCGGGATCACCCCGATGGAGCTGCTCCGCTTGTTGCGGTCGGCCGAGGCGTAGCCGCGGCCCCGCTCCACGGTCACGTCGACCGCCAGGTGGCCCTTGGCGTTGAGCGAGGCGATGTGGAGGTCTGGGTTGAGGATCTCGACGTCGGCCGTCACCTGCAGGTCGCCGGCGGTGGCGTCGCCCGGCCCCCGCTTGTCGATCCGCAGGGTGACCGCCTCGTCCGAGTGGACCTGCACCAGCAGGTCCTTCAGGTTGAGGATGATGTCGGTCACGTCCTCCGTCACCCCCGGCAGGGTGGTGAACTCGTGGAGCGACTCGTCGAAGCGGACCTGGGTGACCGCCGCGCCGGGGATGGACGACAGAAGTGTCCGGCGCAGCGAGTTGCCCAGCGTGTGGCCGAAGCCGGGGTCGAGCGGGCCGATGGCGAAGCGCTGGCGGTTGTCCTGCTCCTCGTCCACGGTCTCGCCGGTGGGTCGCTGGATGATCAGCATCGGTGGTGGCTCCTCGGTGTCATGCGGTCGGGTGGGGCGCCCCGCCGGGCGGGTGGCGGGGCGGGCCCCTGGGGGCTACTTCGAGTAGAGCTCGACGATCAGCTGCTCCTGCACCGGCTCGTCGATGTGCTCGCGCAGCGGGGGGTTCAGCACCTCCACGCTGAAGCCGGCGTCGGAGGCCTCGAGCCAGGGCGGCAGCTGCCGGTCGAGAGTGTCCATGTTGCGCCGGACGAAGAAGATGTTGCGGGAGGGCTCCTTCAGGGTGATCCGGTCCCCCTTGCGGACCCGGTAGCTCGGGATGGTCACCCGCTTGCCGTTCACCATGACGTGCCCGTGGCGGACGAACTGGCGGGCCTGGCTCCGGCTGGCGCCCCAGCCGGCCCGGAAGACCACGTTGTCGAGCCGCAGCTCGAGCATCCGCAGCAGGTTCTCGCCGGTGATGCCCTCCTGGCGGTTGGCCTCCTCGTAGAGGTTGCGGAACTGCTTCTCGAGCACCCCGTAGATGCGACGGGCCTTCTGCTTCTCCCGCAGCTGGGTCAGGTACTCCGAGCCCTGCCGCATGCGGTCGCGGCCGTGCTCACCCGGCGGGTAGGCCCGGCTGTGTCGGTCGGTGACCGCCTCGGAGACCGGGCACTTGAGCGAGTAGCAGCGCTCGCCCTTCAAGAACAGCTTCGTCCGCTCGCGGCGGCAGAGCCGACAGACCGGTCCGGTGTACCTCGCCATGATCGCCCCTCAGACCCGGCGCCGCTTCTTGGGGCGGCAGCCGTTGTGGGGGATGGGGGTGACGTCCTTGATGCCGACCACCTCGATGCCGGCCGCGGCCAGGGAGCGGATGGCCGTCTCGCGGCCCGAGCCCGGCCCGCGGACCAGGACGTCGACCTTCCGGACGCCGTGCTCCATGGCCCGGCGGGCGCAGGCCTCGGCGGCCAGCTGGGCCGCGAAGGGGGTCGACTTGCGTGAGCCCTTGAAGCCCACGTTGCCGGCCGATGCCCAGGCGAGGACGTTGCCCTCGGGATCGGCGATCGAGACGATCGTGTTGTTGAACGAGCTCTTGATGTGCGCCACGCCGTAGCTGACGTTCTTGCGCTCTCGACGGCGGGGGCGCCGTGCCCCCTGCTGCTTGGTGGGCCTTGGCATCTACTTGCGAACCTTCTTCTTTCCGGCGACCGTCTTCTTCGGCCCCTTGCGGGTGCGGGCGTTGGTGTGGGTCCGCTGTCCGTGGACCGGGAGGCCCCGGCGGTGGCGGATGCCCTCGTAGCAGTTGATCTCCATCTTCCGCTTGATGTTCTGGGCGACGTCCCGGCGCAGGTCGCCCTCCACCCGCAGGGTGGCGTCGATGTAGTTCCGGAGCCGGGTGACCTCCTCGTCGGTCAGGTCCCGGACCCGGGTGCCCGGGTCGACGTCGGTGTTGGCACAGACCTCCTTGGAGAGGGTCGGGCCGATGCCGTAGATGTAGGTGAGGGACACCTCCAACCGCTTCTCGCGGGGAATGTCCACGCCGGCGATACGGGCCATGCTCCGGGCTCCTCCCTTATCCCTGTCGCTGCTTGTGCCGCGGGTTGTCACAGATGACCACGACGCGGCCGTGCCGGCGGATGACCTTGCACTTCTCGCAGATCGCCTTCACGCTCGGTTGGACCTTCACGATCTCGTCCCTGCCTCCCGCTGTTCCCTGCTCACTTGTACCGGTAGGTGATCCGGCCCCTCGAGAGGTCGTAGGGGGTGATCTCCACCTGCACCTTGTCGCCCGGGAGGATCCGGATCCGGTGCATCCTCATC
>DAHUYA010000118.1 GCA_027315445.1 Acidimicrobiaceae bacterium
GGCTGCCGTCGTGGGGCAGGTAGTCGGTGAGCCGGATGGCCTGGGGCCCGAACCGGCAGCCCGGACGGTGCACGGTCCCGCCGTCGAACGGGGCGCCGATCACCACGGCCGCCGCCCCGGCCCAGCTGGCCGGATCGTCGATGTCGGCCGCCGGGATCCCGGCGAAGGTGGCCTGGGGCCCGTACATGTTCGCCGCCCGCATCCGACCATTGTGACCGGTCACAGCGCCTTCTCGAGCACCACGAACTCGAGGTCGGCCCGCCGAGGCACTCCGAAGCGCTCGTCGCCGTAGGGGACCGGGGCGCTCTCCCCGGTGGGGCGGTAGCCGAGCCGCCCGTACCAGGCGAGGAGCTCGGCGCGCTGGGCGACCACCTTCATCGACATCGCCCGGGCCGACCACTCCCGGTGCACGAGCGCCTCGGCTGCCGCCACCAGCGCCCGGCCGATGCCACCACCCTGCAGGGACGGGCGGACTGCGAACAGACCGAGCTCGGCCCGCTCGCCGTGGCCCACCAACTGGCAGCAGCCGACGAGCTCGCCGGACCGCTCGGCCACCAGCACCACGCTGCCCGGGGCGCCCACCGCCTCGGCCAGCTGCCCGGCGTCGGTCCGCCGGCCGTCGAGCAGGTCGGCCTCGGTGGTCCACCCGCGGCGGCTCTCCTCGCCCCGGTAGGCCGATTCGACCAGCGCCAGCAGATCGGTCACGTCCTCTGGGCCGGCCCGGCGGAAGGAGAGCCGCGGCCCCCCGGCCCGCGCCCCGGCCGCACCGGTCACGACGCCTGCCGGAACACCTCGTAACGCCGCTCGAGCCGAGCGGCGTCGGGGTGGTCGATCGGGCTCCGGGGGAGCGAAAGGGCGACGCCGTGCATCTCCTGCAACCCGTGGCGCAGCATCGGGCCGTCGATCTCCTCGAGCAGCGGCCGGCTGATCTCGACCACCCGGTCCGGGGTGATCCCGAGGATGTTCCGATCGAAGGCTGCGTGGTGGATCTTGCAGAGCGCCAGGCCGTTGGGCACGACGGGGTCCCCCCCGCCCTGTGCGTCCCCGATGATGTGGGCGGCGTCGAGGAGGTCGGTGTGGCGCAGGCGGCAGACCGTGCATCGCGACCGGTAGGCGTGGAGGACCCGCTGGCGGAAGACCGGCTGGTGCAGCCGCTGTCTCGTCAGCCGGGCGGCATAGACCTTCTCCGGCGCGCTGAGCGACGACGGGTCGAGACCGACCTCGCCGCGTGAGAACCCCAGCGTGAACTCGTGGTGTGCGGGATCCTCACCGAGGACGTACACGGGGTAGACGGCGTCGTAGACCGCCGGCAGCACCCCGACGAAGTAGGCGAGCGGCAAGGCGTGCGCCCCCGCCGCCCGCAGGGCACGGTTGGCGGGCAATTCGGGATCGGTGCCCTCGTACTTGTAACGCGGGTAGCCGTCCTCGCCGATCGAGTCGGCGTAGGGAGGCTCCACGCCGTAGGGCGTGAAGGCCGTGGTGATGGAGAGGGCGGCCGACAGCTGCCGGGGCTTGTGGATCCCCCTCCCCCGGGTCTGTCGGATCACGTAGGTCTCGCCATCGAGCTCGAACGCCGCCGTCTGCTGCCACGTCAGCAGACCGTCCGCCGACCGCGCCCGCACCGCGTCGAGGTGCGCGAAGAGCGCGGCACGCACCGATGCCTCGTGCACGGGGTCCATCGCCCGCCAGCCTGCCAGGTCCGGACAGAGGATCGAGGAGGTGCAGGATGTCACGAGATCTCCGGCGCGCGTTGCATCGGCCATGCCGGGTCTCTAGGGTCGGCGGTGGTCGTCGTCTCGCCCACAGGGGGTCGAAGCATGAGTCACTCCTTGCACCCGATGCGTCCCGAGTGCACCGCCGGAGCCGGACCGTCCTCGGGGGGATCCGGCGGGAGGAGCCCGGTCGTCACCCGGGTCGCCATGGCCCTCGTGGGCGCCCTCGGCATCCTCGGGGCCGCGGTGGCCGCCGGTCCGGCCGGGGCGACGACCGGCCCGGGGCACCACGCGGTCCTCTCCCCGGGCGCCGGGGTGCGCCCAGAGGTCCGGCCGAGCCTGAGCGGGCCGGGCCCCGGCACCGTCTTCGCCACCAACCAGGGAGGCCTGTACGCAACGGCCACCGGCTACCCGACCTCGGTCTCGGGGAACACCGCCCCCACCTACGCCGTCGGCGGGGTGCCCACCTCACCCTTCGAGTCGGAGGTGCTCGCCCTCGACGCCTCGGGCAACCTCTGGGTCGGCAACCTCAACAGCATCGTCGAGTACACCAAGAGCCAGCTCGCCCAGAGCGGCAACCCCACTCCGGCCGTCACCCTGACCAGCACCAGCGCGTACAGCATCGACGTCCCCGACGGCCTGGCCTTCGACAGCTCGGGCGACCTGTGGGTGGCCAACGGCGGCGGCAACTACAGCGGCGACCACGCCTCGGTGGTGGAGTTCACCCCGTCGCAGCTTGCCCAGAGCGGCGACCCCACCCCGGCGGTGACCATCTCCCCCAACGCCGGCAACACCAACCTCGACAAGCCCTACGGGCTGACCTTCGACGGCTCGGGCAACCTGTGGGTGGCCAACTACGGGAGCAACTCGGTGGTCGAGTTCACCACCAGCCAGCTCACGAGCTCGGGCACCACCTCGCCGGCGGTGACCATCGGCACCGGCGCCAACACCGGCCCCAACGGCCCGACCTTCGACAAGTCCGGTGACCTCTGGGTGGCCGACAACACCACCGCCCAGGTGGCCGAGTACATCCCCTCGCAGCTGACCGCCTCGGCCAGCCCGCCGCCGAACGTCCTCCTGTCGGCCAACGCCGGCAGCCTCGACAGCCCGACGCACGTGACCTTCGACGGCTCGGGCAATCTGTGGGTGGCCAACTCGGCCGGCTCCACCAACGGCGACGGCAGCGTGGTCGAGTTCACCACCGGCCAACTGGCCACCGGCAGCCCGGCCCCGGCCGTCACCCTCACCCCGAACGGCACCGGGCTGGCCACCAGCCTGGTGGGTGCCTTCGACATCGCCTTCGACAGCGGCGGCACCATGTGGGTGGCCAACGGCGCTGGTCTCACGCTGGCCGGCTTCACCCCGTCGCAGTACGCGGCCTCGGGAAGCCCGGCGCCCGCGGTGCAGATCAGCCCGGCCTACGGTCTCGACGGCTCACCGGGCCTTGAGGCGTTCGACACCCAGGGGAACCTGTGGATCGCCAATCCCGCCACCGACACGGTGGTGGCCTTCACCCCGTCCCAGCTGGCGTCGGGCGCCACCCGCCCGGCCATCGCCCTGGCCCTGGGCAAGGTGCCGAACGGCCTGGCCTTCGACAGCTCGGGCGACCTCTGGGTCAGCCTCGGTGCCAACCAGGTGGAGGAGTTCACCCCCTCCCAGCTGGCCGGCTCGGGCACCCCGACCCCGGCCGTGACCCTGAGCGCCACCGGCG
Source organism: Acidimicrobiaceae bacterium (assembly GCA_027315445.1). Lineage (GTDB taxonomy): Bacteria > Actinomycetota > Acidimicrobiia > Acidimicrobiales > RAAP-2 > DAHUYA01. The sequence goes on from DAHUYA010000118.1 coordinate 3,424, forward strand.
CCAGCCTCGACAACCCGGTGGGCCTGGCCTTCGACCACGCCGGTGACCTGTGGGTGGCCGACAGCGGCAACAGCACGCTGGTGGAGCTCACCCCCACGCAGCTGTCGGCGACCGGCTCCCCGGCCCCGGCGGTGACCCTGAGCGCCACCGGCACCAGCCTCGACAACCCGGTGGGACTGGCCTTCGACGGGGCGGGCGACCTCTGGGCGAGCAACGCCACCAGCAGCACGTTGGTGGCGTTCACCCCGTCCCAGCTGGCCGGATCGGGCAGCCCCACCCCCGACGTCACCCTGACCAGCACCGCCTCGGGCAGCATCGACTCGCCCCAGGGGTTGGCCTTCGACGGGGCGGGCTACCTGTGGGTCGCCAACCACGCCAACGACAGCCTGGTCGAGCTCGGCCCGACCCAGCTGACGTCCTCGGGCGCCCCCACCCCGACCTCGACGGTCGCCGGGGCGGTCACCGGGCTCACCGGGCCCGAGGGGGTGGCCGTTCCCCCGGGCAACGAGCGGCCGGCCCTCGGCGGCTACTGGGAGGTGGCCCGGGACGGCGGCATCTTCAGCTTCGGGAACCACCCGTTCTACGGCTCGATGGGCGGAAAGCCCCTCAACGCGCCGGTGGTGGGCATGGCCGCCACCCCGGTCCTCGGCTCGACCGGGGGCAGGGGCTACTGGGAGGTCGCCTCGGACGGGGGCATCTTCAGCTTCGGCGACGCCACCTTCTACGGCTCGATGGGCGGCCAGCCCCTGAACAAGCCGGTGGTGGGCATGGCGGCCACCCCCGACGGGAAGGGCTACTGGGAGGTCGCCTCGGACGGGGGCATCTTCGCCTTCGGCGACGCCACCTTCTTCGGCTCGATGGGGGGCAAGCCCCTCAATCAGCCGGTGGTGGGCATCGCCGCCACCCCCGACGGGCAGGGCTACTGGGAGGTGGCGGCCGACGGGGGCATCTTCGCCTTCGGCGACGCCACCTTCGCCGGCTCGATGGGGGGCAAGCCCCTCGACGCACCGGTGGTGGGCATCGCCACCTGACCGGAGGCATCCGGGCGAACAGCCCGCCGACGGCGTGCCGGCCCCAACCCCACCACCCGTTATTACACCGGACGGTGTACTACCAATCGGTGGAACAGAAGGTCCCCTATCGCTACGGGACCGCCGTGGTTCTGCGACCGTGAGGACGAGGTCGCCGCCCTCGCGTCGGCCTTCCTCGACCAGGTCGGGGGGGCCAACGCCAACGCGGTCACCAAGGCCCTCGACGTCCTGGCCGAGCGCGAGCTGGTGGCCCGGCGGGGCGGGCGGTGGACGGTCGCCGACCCCTTCTTGCGCCACTGGGTGACCCGGGCCGCACGGGGCGGCACCTGAGCGGCTCTCCCGTTGGTCTGTTCGGGAGCCCGGGCGGTCGGTCAGCGGTAGGAGGGCGGGGCATCGCGCGGTGCGCTCCCCCACGCCTTGTCCGGGTGGCCCACGAGGGTCACTCCGACCGTCCCGCCCGCCGTCGCCATCCCTGCGGGCAGCCACGGGCGGTCCCACGGCCGGCCGTCGACCGTCATCTTCGAGATGTAGATGGCGCCCGGCCGGGCCCTGGTGGCGTGGACGACCAGCTCGTGCCCGTCGCCCATGTGGATCTCCGCAGAGGAGAACACGGGGGTGGTCGTGACGAGCACCGACGTGCCGGGCGTCTCCGGGTACAGGCCCACCATCGACCACACCGCCCACGAGCTCATGGCCCCGAGATCGTCGTTCCCGGGCTCACCCACCGAGTTGTCGGGGTAGAGCTGACGGAGGATCCGGGTCGTGACCTCCTCGGTCAGCCACGGGGCGCCCGAGTAGTCCCCCTCGAAGGGCACCCCGAGGTCCTGCTCGTTGCCCGCCCAGTCGTAGGGGGCCGTCGGGCCGGCCTCGAGCCGACTCAGGTACTGCTCGAGCTTGTGCGTCGTGGCGGCAGGGCCGCCGAGGTCGGCGACGAGCCCGGCGAGGTCCTGGGGCACCATCCACGTGTACTGCGCGGCGTCACCCTCCTGGAACCCCCACTGGCCGACGCCGGTGATCCCGTGGGCGGCGAGGGTGTCGGAGAGATCGAAGCTGTTGGCGGGCCAGCCGGCCGGGAGGGCCCCGTCGGCGGACCGGGGCGCCATGAGCCCCAGGGCCGGATCGAAGAGACGGCGCCAATTCCCTGATCTGGCGAGGAACGTCGCCGCGGTCGCCGGCCGGCCGAGCGCGCCGGCGAGCCGCGAGACGGCGAAGTCGTCGACGGCGTACTCCAGGGTGAGCGAGGCCATGTCCGGCGAGAGCGAGTCCGTCTCTCCCGTCACCTGCCCCGCCTCGATCGGGACGTAGCCGTCGGCGAGGTAGCCGGCGAGGCCGGGCCGTTCGACGTACCCGCGGGCGGCAGGTGGGGGGCTCGACGAGTCGTCGGCCCCGTGCACCATCGCCGCCAGGGCCGCCCCGGCGTCGAATCCCCGCGCCCCGAAGGCATAGGCGCCGGCGATCATGGGGTCCGCCGAGTCCCCGCCCATCTCGTTCTCGCTCACGTCCACGAGCTCCCAACGTGGGAGGAACCCCCCGTCCTGGCTGGCGTCCCGGAGGAGCGACGTCACCAGCCCGTCGGCCGTCGCCGGCGTCAGCATCGCCAACAGCGGCACCTCGCTGCGGTAGACGTCCCACCCCGAGATGTTGGTGTACTGCGGGTAGCCACGTGCCACGTGCACGCGGCCGTCGAGGCCGGGGTAGTCGCCGTTGGCGTCCGACAGCAGCGAGGGGAAGAGGAGGGCGTGATAGAGCGCGGTGTAGAAGACCTGTCGCTGGCCCTCGGTCCCGCCGTGGACGGTGAGGCGGGACAGCAGGCGACCCCACGTCCGGGTGGCCGCGTCACGCACGGCGGCGAAGCGCCAGCCGTGCTGCTCGGCGCGGAGGTTGGCCGATGCGCCGGCCCCGCTCGTGTAGGAGAGACCCACCTTCATCGTGATCGTCGTCGGCCCGTGGGGCGACGGGGCGAAGGTGGCGTAGACGCCGGGGGCAGCCCCCTCGCTCCGGCGCGACCCGGGGGACAGGGTGCCCGACTCCCACGTGCCCACCTGACGGAACGGTGTGTCGAACTGCGCCACGAAGTGCACCGTGTAGTCGCCCGGGAGCTGGCAGAAGCCACCGGCCACGGCGGACCCCGAGAAGGACTGGTCGCCCGTCACCGACAGCTGGCCGCTCGAGAAGCCCCCCTGGCTCGCCTCGGGGTCGACCAGGATCGAGGGGGCGACGCCCCGAGGGAAGGTGAACCGGCCGATGCCGGTCCGGTCGGTCACGGTGAGCTGCACCTCGACCCCGTCCGACAGGGTCACCTCGTAGTACCCCGGCGAGGCCGATTCCCTCCGGTGGGAGAAGCCCGACTCGTAGCGACCCGGGTCGGTGAAGGGTGACACGGTGACCGCCCCGGCGAACGGGAGGACCGGGAAGTCCTCGAGTGCCGTGCAGCCCGCCCCCGACAGGTGGGTGAGGCTGAACCCGTCGATGGTGTGGAGCATGGAGAAGTAGCCGCCCGAGACGCCCAGCGCTTGATCGGTGGTCGGGGTGTCGGGGCTCCACTGCACCATCCCGAACGGCAGGTCGGCGCCGGGGAAGTCGCCGATCGCCCCGATCTGGCCTGCCCCGAGGCCCGTGCCGATGAACGGGTCGACGAAGGCGGCAGGACCGGCCGTCGGGGTGTCGACGGACCCGAAGGTGGTTGCCCCGGCCAGGGCTGTCATCGGTCCGGCCGACATGACCAACCCCATCACCACCGCCGGCCACGACCTTCGGAGGAGGCGGCCCACCGCGGGTGCTACCCGGCTTCGGGCGGGAGACGCCCCGCGGGGTGCGGGTGGCGCTCAGCGGACTTCTCCAAGTCGAAGCGGTAGACGTTGGTCCGGCGCTGCTCGAAGCCGAGCCGCCGGTAGAGGCGGTTGGCGACCTCGCGGTCGGGCCGCGAGGTCAGGTCCACCCTCCGGGCGCCGGCCGCCTTCGCCCGGGCCAGGGCTGCCTCCACCAGTGCCGCCCCGGCGCCCGAGCCCCGGGCCGCCTGGTCCACCACCACGTCCTCGATGATCGCCTGCACCCCGGTCGGGATCCGGAACAGGGCGAGCGTCAGGGTGCCAACGATGGGCCCGGCCACCCCCCGGCGGGCCACGAGCACCACCGAGGCGGGCGAGCCGACCATGGCCGCCAGCTCCCCGGGCCCGGGCGGCGGGGCGCTCGAGGAGAGCTGGGGCACCAGGGCGGCCATGGCCGACACCAGCTCGTCGTCGACCTCCGTGGCCTCCTCGACCACCACCTCCCCGGCGGTCACCGAGCCGTCGCGCCCCCTCCGTGCCGGTCGGCCGTCCCGGCCTCCGGCTCGCCCCGCCACAGCGGTTGGCGCACCCGGTCGTAGAGCACGTCACGACGCTCGCCCCTGATGGCGGCGAACACGGTCTCCCCCCAGCGCTCCACGCCGACCAGGGGGGAAGGCAGCGAGTCCGGGCGAAACCAGCCGACGTCGCGGCACTCGAGCGGGTGGGGCTCGAGCTTGCCGCCGACCGCCCGGCAGTGGAAGACCAGCGAGTAGAGCGGGACCCGGGTCATGCCCAGGCGCAGTCCGTCGAGCACGGCGATCAGCCGTTCGGCCTCCACCGCGATGCCGGTCTCCTCCTTGACCTCCTTCACCACCACCTCGGACGCCGAGTACCCGACGTCGCACCAACCGGTCGGGTAGAGCCAGACCCCCGAGTCGGCCCGCTGGATCAGGAGCAGCTCGCCCCGGTCGTTGCCGACCGCCGCCCCGACCGCCACCTTGGGGGTGACGTAGCCGGGGATCCCCCGTCCGACCTGGCCCATCCACTCCTCGACCAGGCCCACGGCGTCGAGCTGGTCGCCGATCCCCTCGTCGGCCACCGACCGGATGTCGGCCGCCACCCGGAGGATCTCCTCGAATCGTTCCTGTTCGTAGAGGCTCTCGGTGAAGCCGAGACCCGTGCGGGCGATGGCCGCCAGGCCCTCGCTCCATCGCAGCAACGTCCGGGTCGGCACGGCACGGTCCACCGCCTGACGCTACCGCGGCGTACCCCCGGTGCGGACCTGCACCAGAATGGGGCCATGGGCGTCAAGCCGGACTGCCGGCACTACGTCATGCAGTCCACCGCCCAGGGGGACAGGATCGAGCGCTGCAAGGTCGGCGCCAACGACCCGTTGCCGTTCACCTGCCCGGAGGACTGCCTGTTCTACGAGCCCCGGCGGGTGTCGTCCGCCGGCTGGCAGGTGCCGAAGGACCAGGGTCCGGCGCCACCCGGTCGCCGCTGACCGGTGGCCTGGCGCCGGCGGGGCACGGTCGACCAGCTCCCGTTGCTGGCGGCGTCACCCTTCGTACTGCGTGGCTTCCGCGAGGACGACCTCCCGGCCGTGCGGGAAGCCGCGGCCGATCCGGTCATCCCGCGGGTCTCGAGCGTCCCGTCCCCCTACGACGACCGGGCCGGCCGCCGCTACCTGCGCACCCAGCAGCGGCGCCTGCGTGACGGCTTCGGCTACTCGTTCGCCATCGCCGAGGAGGCCGGCGACCGGGCGGTCGGGTCCCTCGGGGTGTGGCTGCGCGACCTCGACCGGGGCCGGGTGTCGATCGGCTACTGGGTGGTGCCCTCCGCCCGCGGCCGGGGCGCCGCCTCGGGCGCGCTGGCCCAAGCCGCCCGCTGGACCCTGACCGAGCTGGCCGTCCCCCGGCTCGAGCTCTACGTGGAGCCCTGGAACGAGCCGTCCCTCCGCACGGCCGAGCGGGCAGGGTTCGTGCGCGAGGGCCTGCTCCGCAGCTGGGAGGCGGTGGCGGGCGAGCGCCGCGACATGTGGATGTTCTCCCTGCTGCCCGACGACCCGGTCTGAGCGGGCCGGCCGGGCGCCCGACCGGCACCGGGCCCGGCGCCTCCCGACCGGCCGGGTCAGCCCTCGAGGACGTCGCCCAGGAGGTCGACCTGCACCCCCTCGGCCCGGAGCCAGGCCAGGGCCTCCTCGACGGCCGCCGAGCTGCCGCCCAGCTCGCAGACGATCCAGCCACGGTCGTCCTCGACCGCCGCCCGCCGGATGTTCGGCTCGACGTCGAACCGCCGCACCAGGTCGGCCAGGACCGGGCGGCGCACCAGCGCCTCGGGGAAGGTCAGCCGGACCCGCACCTCGATCACGACCCCCCTCCCACGGACTCCCCAGTCCCCACCACGCCCGCAAGCTGTCGGTTCAGGCTGCCGGAGCGGAAGCCCTCGAGGTCGAGGGCGACGAAGTCATAGCCGGCCCCCCGCACCGCCGCCACCACCTCGTGGCGCCGGCACAGGACCTCGGCCAGGTCCTCCTCGGGCAGCTCGAGGCGGGCCACCGCGCCGTGGTGGCGGACCCGCAGCTGGCCGAAGCCCATCGCCCGCAGCGCCGACTCGGCCGCGGCCACCGAGCGCAGCGTGCCCACGGTGACCGGGGTGCCGTAGGGGAGGCGCGAGGCGAGGCAGGCCGCCGCCGGCTTGTCCCAGGTGCGCAGGCCCAGCCGGCGGGACCAGTGACGGACGTCGGCCTTGGCGAAGCCCGCCTCGACCAACGGGAACCGGGCCCCCCGGGCCGCCGCCGCCTGCTGGCCCGGCCGGTGATCGCCCAGGTCGTCGACGTTGACCCCGAGCACCACGGTGGCCGACCGGGCTTCGGCCAGCGGTTGCAGGGCATCCATCAGGGCCGTCTTGCACCGGGCGCAGCGGTCGGCGGCGTTGGCCACGTACCGGGGGTCCTCGAGCTCGGCGGTCGGCACGCCCGCCCACGACAGGCCCCACTCGGCCGCCAACGCCCGGCAGTCGGCCTCCTCCTCACCGGAGAGCGACGGGGACACGGCGGTGGCGCAGAGCACCCGCTCGGGCCCGAGCAGGTCGTGGGCCACCCGGGCGAGGAAGGCGGAGTCGGCGCCGCCGCTGAAGGCCACCACCACCGGTCCGGTCCGGCGGAGCAGCTCCTGCAGGGTGGCCAGCCGGTCCGCCGGCGCCGGGTTCGCCGGGCTCACCGGGCTCACCGGGTGACCGCCACCCGGGCCAGCGCCTCGGCCGGCTCGGCCACCATGCCGGCGTAGAACGGGCCGAACTCGGCGTAGTGGGCCGATGCCTCGTCGAAGCGCATCTGGTAGACGCACTCCTTCAGGTCGGAGGGCGAGGTGCCGAACAGGGTGACCCCCCACTCCCAGTCGTCGAGGCCGGTGGAGCCGGTGATCAGCTGCAGCACCCGGCCGTGGAAGGTGCGCCCGACCGCCCCGTGCCCCATCATCAGGCGCTTGCGCTCGTCGTAGTCGAGGGCGTACCAGTTGTGGTCGGCCGCCCGCCGCTTGGACATCGGGTAGAAGCAGAAGGCCGGCTTCCCCTCCGGGGGCAGCCGCGGGTACAGGCGGGACTGCTTCATCTCCTCGGGGAGCCCGGGGGCGTACTCGGAGATCTCGGTCAGCGAGACGAAGGAGCCGACCGGCTCGAGGCCGGCGTTGCGCACCGCCGTCTGGAGCTGGCGGAGCTGCCACAGGTCGGGCCCGAGCGCCATGAGGGCCAGGTCGGCCCTGTGGCCCAGCAGGGCGGCCGACACGACCTGGTTGCCCTGGCCGACTGCCTTCTCGACCGCCACCAGAGCGGCCCCGGCGTCGAGGGAGGGCGTGGCCCGGCAGAAGAGGTGGAGCACCCCCCAGCCCACGGTCGGCGCCAGCTCGCCCGGGGGGTCACCGGCCGGAGGGGCGTCGGCGTCGGTCGTCACCGCGCCAGTCTACGGAGGCCGCACGCGCGCCAGGAGCGCCCCGCAGGGCGCTCCTGGCATCGGCCGTCCGGGCCGGGCCCGGGGGCTGTCGCAGGCTCCGGCCGGGAGCCGGCAGGTCGGATCAGAAGTCCTCCATGCCGCCGCCGGGCA
>DAHUYA010000119.1 GCA_027315445.1 Acidimicrobiaceae bacterium
TGGCTGGCCGGCGTCAGCCTCGAACGGCTGAAGGTGTCGCTCGCGATCTCGAGTACAACGCGCTTGTCGGAGGGAGCCGAGGTCCTCGGCGTCTGGGAAGCAGGTGAGCGGCGGATCGTGATTCGTCGAGATCAGCTCGCCACTCGCAGGCAGTTCCTTGGGACCTTCCTTCATGAGCTCACTCACGCGACGTCAGGTTTCACCGATCTGACTATGCAATTCGAGTTAGCACTCACCGACCGGCTAGGCACGGTCGCGGCGGCGCTCTCCAATTGACCGATTTGCAGTAATCAACGCGGGCGGTAGCGGCACGGTCGCATCGAACGTGGCGCGAGTCGCTCTGCGCGACCCACAGGACGAAGCGGGCAACCTACCGATGGCCCCGGTTCCCCGCGGTCAACTTCTTGCGACTCGAACGCATATTACGCTGCTCTCCCGACCAACGCGCGTCTCGTGTCATCGGGCCGCCACCGAAGTTCTACGGAACTCGGGACATCCTCCGCGGCGGGCATCACCTGCTCCCAGCGGCTCGGCGATGTCGTGGCGAGGCTCGAGCCGAGCCCCGCGGCGGTGGCGGTGGCGCTTCTCGGGAGCGAGCACTGAGCACCGTCGCGCTCGCGCGACTCGAAGCGATCCTCGACGCCTCGGCCGTCGCTCCCCGGATCGAGCTCCTGCTGCCGATCGGCGTCCGTCCGCGCCAGCTCCGTGTGCGGACGCTCCTGCTCGCCATGCTCGTCACCCAGGCCGACGGTCGCCCGGCGCACTTGACCCGGGTGCACGAGACGCTTCTTCGCCTGCCCGAGGCCGACGAGAAGCGCCTCGGCGTTCTCGCCGAGCACCACGGCGTCGCGCACCTCCTCACGTATCGCCAGTCCGAGTACCTAAACCACCTGATCGAGAAGGCGCTCGAGAAGGAGGTGCCCGATGGCACGGCGACCACGCGCCTTCAGGACCTCCTCGACGTGCTGCTCGACGCCTCGGTGCCGGCCGCCTACGCGAAGGCGTCGAGCGCGCTCGCGCTCGACTGGACCGATTATGAGAGCTTCGCCCATCCCCCGGGCGCAGACGGCATCGCCGCGGACCGAGAAGCGGCCTGGGGACACCGGCGGGGAGGAGGACCGGGCGAGAAGAGCGAGCTCTTCTTCGGCCACTTCCTCTCGCTTGCGACGATGGTCCACGACGAGCACGGGCCCGAGGTTCCCGAGCTCGTCCGGGAGATGACACTCAGCGCCTGTGACCACGATCCGGTCCCCGTCGCCGTTTCGGCGCTCGTCGGCCGCTTCGCGAAAGGAGCGCTCGTCCCCGGTGACGTGCTCGCCGACTCCGGTTACTCGCTCCGCGTCCCCGAGCACTTCGCGCGGCCGCTGCGGGCCGCCGGCGCGTCGCTCGTCGTCGACCTGCACCCCGCCGACCGCGGCCCGCAGGGGACCTTCTCCGGCGCGATCTGTTCCAACGGCAACCTGTACTGCCCCGCCACACCCGTCGCGCTGTTCTCCCTCGGGCCACTTCCGCGCGGCGCCTCCGCCGAGGAGACCGCCGCGCATGACGCGAAGAGCGCCGAGCTCGTCCGCTACAAGCTCGGTCGGATCTCCGCGGACGATGCCGACGGCTATCACCGTGTCGCCTGCCCGGCGACGATGGGCAAGGTCCGCTGTCCGCTGAGGACAGCTTCGATGGCCCTCTCCTACGCGCGTCCCGAGGTGCTCGAGCTGCCCGAGCACCCACCTCGGTGCTGCACCCAGCAGAGCGTCACCGTGCCGCCCGCCGTCAACGCGAAAACGCGCCAGCGCCACGACTACCCGGGGGAGGCCTGGCGCCGCTCCTACGCCAGGCGAAGCGCCGTCGAACGCTCGAACAGCCGGATCAAGGACCCCGCCACGATCGACGTCAGAAGGGCTGGTGCCGACTCATGGGCCTCGTCACCCCGAGCCTGTTCCTCGCGGTCGCGCTTGTCGTGCGCAACCTCGCCCTCGTCGACGCGTTCGAGGCTCGCCAAGTCGAGAATGCGCGTCGGCGAGTTGCCGGCCTCCCACCAAAGACCCGCCGCCGGCGGCGCACGGGCCTCGCCGAGCTTGTCGGAGCGAACGCCCCGCCATAACGGGGCGCGACCACCGGGCAGTCGAGATCCGGTGGGCGGCGCGCGCTCCGGCGCAGGCGATCAGACCTGACATCCCCCGCTGACGCCCGGCGAAGGCGGTGTCACACCCAATTGTGAAGATGGGTGAGGTCCAAACGTGAAGACCTCTCGGCGCGCTCGGAGGGATTCGAACCCCCAACCTTCTGATCCGTAGTCAGATGCTCTAGTCCGTTGAGCTACGAGCGCCGGTTGTCGGTCGCGGTCGGCCGGTTGCACCCTCTGGTGGCACCCCCGCCCGCCCGCAGTTCCCCACTCTACCCTGACCCGGCCGGCCGGCCGGCGTGCCACGGGCCGACCCGGTCGGCGGTGCAGGGGGGGTGGGGTCGACACTCCTCACTTGGCGAGCCCCTCTCGGCGCTCGAGCAGCTGCCGGCGCAATTCGCGCTTCAGCGGCTTGAGCGCCCCCGACAGCGGGAGAGGCTCCGACCGCAGCTCCATGCTCTTGGGCACCTTGTAGCCCGCGAGGAACCGCCGAACGTGGGCATCGAGCTCCTCGGGGCTGACGGTGGCGCCCGGCTGCACCACCACGACGGCGTGCACCTGCTCGCCCCACACGTCGTGGGGCACTCCGAACACCGCCGCCTCGGCCACTGCCGGGTGGGTGCCGAGGGCGTTCTCCACCTCGATCGAGTACACGTTCTCGCCCCCGGTCACGATCATGTCGGCCTCACGATCGACGATGTAGAGGAAGCCGTCGTCATCGAGATAGCCGATGTCACCGGTGTGGAACCAGCCGTCGTGCATGGAGGACTCCGTCTCCTTCGGGCGATGCCAGTAGCCGGTGAAGAGGTTGCCGCCGCGTGCACAGATCTCCCCCACCTCGTTGCGGCCGAGCCGATTGCCACCCCGGTCCTGAATGGAGAGGTTCACCCCGAGCACCGGCCGGCCGGCCGAGCGCAGCCGGCGCCCACCTGCCCGGTGGTCGCGGTCGGTGAGCATGGTCAGGAGGGTGGCGCATTCGGTCATCCCGTAGCCCTGCCAGAGGTTGACGTGTGGCAGCGCGTCGTGCACCCGCTCGAGCAGCGTCGGCGGCATCGGGGCTGCCCCGTAGACCAGGTCCACCCAAGAGGCCAGGCGCTCGGGCCGGAACTCGGGATGGTCGAGGATCATGGCCAGCATGGTGGGCACCACCACCGTCCAGTCGACCTGGTACCGCTCTGTCAGTGCCACCATCTCGCCCGGCTCGAACATCTGCTGGAAGACCGAGATGCCGCCGATGGCGGGGATGCCGAGCACCCCTCCCATCGAGGCAGCGTGGAACATCGGGGTCTGGTGCAGGTAGACCCGCCCCGGGCGCAAGTCCACCGTCATGGCGATGTGGTACAGGTTGAGCAGCTCGGCCCGTTGGTCGAGCAGCGCGCCCTTGGGGAGTCCGGTGGTGCCGCCGGTGTACATCAACACCACCGGGTCGGACTCCTCGGGCTGCTCGGGCACCACCGGATGCCCGCTCTCGAGCAGCCCCTCATAGTGCGCGTCGCATGGATGGTCACCGCCGCCGATCAGCACCACCTGGCGCAGCGGCAGCTCCTGACGGACCGGCTCGATCGCCCGCTGCAGGTGGTCGGCGAACAGCGCGTCGACGAAGACGACGTCCACCTCCGAGTCGGCCAGGATGTGCTGCAGCTCGAGCGGGGACAGCCGGAGGTTGAGCGGGATGATGGTACCGGCGCCCAAGAAGGCAGCGTGGAAGAGCTCCAGGAACTGGTGGCTGTTCACCGACAGCACGGCGAACGGGTCGCCGGTCGACAGCCCGAGGTCGCGGCGCATGGCGTCGACCAGCCGGAGCACCCGGTCGGCGTGGCGGGCGTAGTCGGCGTGGTAGTCGCCGTCGTGGAACGCGGTCGTCGACCCCCAGGTGTCCCAAGCCGACAGCAGGACCTGGCCCCCGGTGAGCTCCTTCATGACACGACCTCCTCTCCGGACCTGCCGTTGCGGTGCCGGTCGTGCGCAGCACCCGCCGGCGGGCGCCCCGTGCGGCGGCCGCCACCCCTCGGCGGGCGGGCGGCCAACGACCCGATGGTGCCGGTGATGCCGACGGTCACCGCCCCCACGTCCGGGCAACGGTCGGCGTCGGCGAAGCACCCGAAGGACAGCTCGTTGTCGTAGGAGACGATGCCCACGCTCAGGTCGAGATTGCGGGCGAGCGGGACCAGCGGCGCCAACCGGCGCAGGCGGGCGCCCAGCACGTACCGGGGGCCGGGGGGGCCCGGTACGTTCGTCACCACCGCGTTGGCGAACGGCTGGTGGTGCAAGAAGCCGGCCACGAGCCCGACCACCGGCATCGGCCACCGGTCGGCTGCCGCCACCACCGCCGCCACCAGGTCCGCCTGACCATCGGCCTTCCGCCGGCGGGTGAGGGCGCGGACCGTCGCCAGACGACGGACCGGATCGGCCTCGCCCACCGGCAGCGGGAGCAGGAACACCGCCACCCGGTTGCCGAGCATGAGGTGCTCCGCCGCTCCTCGGGTCGACACCGGGACCGCCACCTGGAACACGCCCCCGGGCGGCTCGCCGCGCCCGAGGCGCAACGCCCGGATCCCTCCGGCCACCGCCGTCAACGCCACGTCGTTGACCGTGCAGCCGTGCCGGTCGGCGATCGAACGAACCTCGGCCAGATCGACCTCCACGTGGTCGTAGCGGCGGTGCGGTCCGACCGGTCGGTTGAGCGCGGTGCGTGGCGCCACCGTCTCCTTGGCCAACAGCGACCGGCCGCCCCGGGTGAGGGTGGCGAGGCGGCCCAGGTGGCCGGCCAGCCGCTCCGCCGGGATCCCCTGCCGGGCCACGGACCCCAGGCCCCCGAGCAGCCTGGCCGGCCCGGTGGCCAGCCCCAGCGGGAGGCTCAGCTCGTCCGCCAGGCCGGTGGCCAGCAGCACGGGCCACCCGGGGGGCCGTTTCGGGCCGGTGGTGGGCGTCGACGGGGCCGCCCCTCGGGGAGCGGTGGGAGCGTCCGGTCCGGCTTCGGGTCCGGCGTCGGTCAACAGCATGGCCACGTCGATCCCGGAGACCCCGTCCATCATCACGTGGTGGATCTTCTCGATCAGCACCACCGAGCCGTCGGCGCACCCGTCCACCACCCACAGCTCCCACAGGGGGCGCGAGCGCTCGAGCACCCGCATCATCAGGTGGGTGAAGAGGTCACGCAGCTCCGCCTCGCCCCCGGGCGGCGCCAGCACCATCTCGTTGACGTGGTCGGCGACGTCGAAGTCGGGGTCGTCCGCCCACACCGGGCGACCCACGAGCCCCGGTGCCCACACCGGGCGCTGGCGAAAGCGGGGGGCGAGGGCCAGCCGCTCGTCCACCAGGCGGCGCAGATCGGCCAGGCGGATTCGCCCGTCCCGATCGCGCAGTGGGTCGCCCTCGAGATAGGCGAGGGATCCGATGTGCATCGGCGTGGTGGCCGACTCGAGCACGAGGAAACCCGCGTCGAGAGAGCGAAGCCGCTCGAGCCCGGCCAGGCGGTCGATCGCCTTCACTCCTCGACCTCCACCGGCGCCGGTCGCGACCGAGCCACCGGCGCCGTCGTCGCGCCTCCCGGCCCTCCGGCCCGGGAGGCGCGTCCCGTGCTCGTGGTGCGCGTCGCGCGCGCCGGGTCGGACGGAGCGTCGGCGGCCGGCGGCGCCAGTGCCAGCACCTCGTCGAATCCCTCCCGAAGCGAGCGAACCAGCAACGCCGGCCGGTCGACCGCCGCCGGGTCCATGTTGACCCCGATGCAGCACTGGTCGACATGGCTGAGCATGGCGACATTGACCGCCGCCCCACTCGGCGGGGCGAAGGCGTACTGGCGCACCACCCGCGCGCCGGCCAGGTAGGACGGCGCCTGGAGCCCGGGCACGTTGGTCGCCACGAAGTCCACGTTGCGCAGCAGCGAACCGAAGACCCCCGCCAAGGCGGGGGCGGGCAGGGCGCTGAGGACGACCGCCAGCGCGTCCGACATCCCGAGGGCCGGCCCCTGGCGCCACTGTCGGACGAGCGAGGCCACCGCGGGCACCAGGGCCGTCGGGTCGGCCGGCACCAACGGGACCTCGAAGCGCACCGGGGTGAACCGGTTGGCGGTCAACGGATCTCCTGGCCGGCGGGTGCTCATCGGCAGGGTGATCCGCAGGCTCGTCACTGGACGCCCCTTCACCTGGTGGTACCGGCGGAGCCCGCCGGCGACCGACGCCACGAAGGCGTCGTTCAGGCTTCCGCCGGCGACGCGGGCCGCCGCGTGGAGCCCTCGCAGGTCGACGTCGAAGGCGGCGAACGCCAGCCGGGTGCTGCGACCTCGCATGACCGGTGAGAGCGGTGCCGAGACCGGGGCCAGCAGACGGGCGCCCCAGCGCAGCGCGTCGGCCAGTCCGGCCAGTGATCGCAGCGGGTCCCGGACGGCCGCGAGCACCGCCCCGCCCACCAGCTGCGGCACGGCGGTGGCGCCGGCGACACCCGCCCCGAGCAGTGCGACCGCCGCCGGGCGGTGCCCGCCGGTAGGCGCCGGACCTGCGCGGGCGGTCCACCGGTCCTGTCCCGCCCCGTCCGGGGCGTCCGTGCCCGCACCTTGGTGCCGGCCGCGGCGGTCGTGGTCGACGAGCTCGAGGGCCACCTGCATCCCGCCGAGGCCGTCGGTCACGGCGTGGTGGAAGCGCTCGACCAGCGCGGCACCGCCGTCCACCTCCTCCACCACCGTGAACTCCCACAGCGGGCGGGCACGGTCGAAGCCGGCCATCGCCTCACGGGCCGCGAATTGGAGGACGTCGTCGAAGGAGCGGCCCGGCAGCCGCACCCACCGGAGGTGGTAGTCGAGGTCGAAGTCGGGCGCGGGCCGCCAGCGCGGGGGGCCCAGCCCGAAGGGCTGCTCGCTCACCACCTGTCGGAAGCGCGGGATCCTGTCGGCGACCTCCTGGACCCGGCGGCGGAACCGTCGGGCGTCGGGTGCCCGGTCGAGCCTGCTCACGCTGGTGACCGTCGAGCGCAGCACCGGGTCGTGCTCCATCCGCCAGAGGATGGCGTCGGCCGGGGCCATCCGGTCACCGCCGGCCGCCCCGGTCATGGTGCCCGCCCCCTCAGGCGGTCGACCGTGCGTCGCCCGGGTCCGGTGTGTCGCTCGGCCGCGCCGGAGAGGGCGCCGCCGTACCGGCGCCGTCCCACGACGGCCCCGGTACGGGTGCGGGCCGCCGGCAGGCCGGCTCCCCGTGCGGCCACCCTGAGGCGCCCCACCCGAGCCCTCCGTCCGCCCGGTGCTTCTCCCATGACCGATCGCCGCCTCCTGCCCCACTACGCGCGGCCATGGTGCGTCGGGGGTCGCCGCCGCAGAAGGGGCGAAAGGCCCGTCTTCCCGCCGACGGTCGCCGGGTGGCGACGGACGGGCGCCGCGGTGGCGGAGCCGCCCGTCAGTCGGTGCGACCCGGCACCGCCCGACCGGCGGGCGTGCGCTCGAGGGTCAGCGCCAGCTTCGGGCAGGCGGCCGCAGCCCGCCGGGTGGCGGCACGCAGGTGCGGCGGGATCTCGGTGGCCAGCAGCACCGGATACCCCCAGTCGTCGAGAGCTATCAGCTCGGGGAGGAGCTCGGCGCAGAGACCGTGACCGTCGCAGGTGATCGGGTCGAGGCGCAGCCGGGTGGCCCTCACCGGGACCACCCCGGCACCGGCAGCCACCGGCCGCCGACCGGCCCGGCGGGGCACCGTCCGGCGCGGTGCGCCCGGAGGTGGTCGCCGAAGACTTCGAGGGCGCTGGTCACGAACCCCACCGCGCCGTCGGGCATCTTGCAGGCGCCCCGCCCGCGCACCATGGCCGACCAGCGCTGGGCGTCGCGAACGGCGCGATCGGTCACCGGGCCGCCCGCCGCGGCGGCATCCAGCGCGCCGGCGATCGCCGGCAGGCCGCGCGCGCACGGACCGCACTGCCCGGCGCTCTGGCCGGCCAACCACCGGGCGACCGCCGCCACCTCGGCGACCGGGCAGACCTCGGGGGGCAGCACCGCCACCACGCCGCAGCCGGGTGTGGCGCCCACCGAGGCGAGGCTCCGCCGAGACAGGTGCGCCCCCCGGGCGGACTCCTCGGTGAGCCAGGTGCCGAAGTAGCCGCCGACGAGGACGCCGGCGGCCGGGCCGGTGGCCGCCCCGTCGAGCACCTCGGCCAGCGGAGCGCCGAACGGCACCTGCCGCACGCCGGGGCGGCCCACGGCACCGCCCACCGTCACCAGCATCGAACCCGGCTCCTCGGGCGTGCCCCCCGAGCCCCAACGCTCGACCCCGACCCGGGCGATCACCGCCAGGGTGGCCAGGGTCTCCACGTTGTCCACCAGGGTGGGCCGGCTCCACACCCCGCGTTCGGCCGGGCGGGGCGGCACCACGGTGGGCAGCGGCCGCCCGTTGGCCAGCCAGTTGACGAGCGCAGACTCCTCGCTCGCCACATAGCGGGGCGGGGCCACGACCAGCTCGACCGGCACCTCGCCGGGCGGCCGGCCGTCGTTCACCCGGCGGAGGAGGGGGACGAGGGCGGCGCCCTCCGCCCCGACGCACAGGAAGGCCAGGTCGGCTCCGACCGCCCGGGCGGCCAGCGCGACCCCGTCGAGCACCAGGTGCGGGTTGGCGGCGAGCAGCGTCCGGTCCTTCAGGCTGAGCGGCTCGCTCTCGATGCCGTTGGCCACCACCACCGGTCGGCGACGGTTGGACGCCGCCGACCGACGGACGACGGCCAGCTTCTCGGCGGTCGGGAACCCACCACCCCCACGACCGCGCAGACCCGCCCGGCGCAGCTCGTCGACCCCACGGTCCCCCGGCAGGGTCGGCAGCGGCCCCCACC
>DAHUYA010000055.1 GCA_027315445.1 Acidimicrobiaceae bacterium
AACCGCCTACGAGCTCTTTACGCCCAATAAATCCGGACAACGCTTGCACCCTACGTATCACCGCGGCTGCTGGCACGTAGTTGGCCGGTGCTTCTTCTGCAGGTACCGTCACAATCGTCCCTGCTGAAAGAGGTTTACAACTCAGAAAGCCTTCGTCCCTCACGCGGCGTTGCTGCGTCAGGCTTTCGCCCATTGCGCAAGATTCCCTACTGCTGCCTCCCGTAGGAGTCTGGGCCGTGTCTCAGTCCCAGTGTGGCTGATCGTCCTCTCAGACCAGCTACCCGTCGAAGCCTTGGTGGGCCGTTACCCCACCAACAAGCTGATAGGCCGCGAGCCCCTCCCGAAGCGGAATCCATTTCCTCACCAGACCATGCGGTCCGGTGGGGATATCCAGTATTAGCACCGGTTTCCCGGTGTTATCCCGGTCTTCGGGGCAGGTTGCTCACGTGCTACTCACCCGTTCGCCACTAGGTCTTCTCCAGTGTTGCCACCGAATGGACCTCGTTCGACTTGCATGTATTAGGCACGCCGCCAGCGTTCGTCCTGAGCCAGGATCAAACTCTCCATCGAGACTCCCGTCCGGCCCCGTGGGACCGTCCGAAAATCAGAGAGCCGGTGGGATGGACTCTTCACCCCACCGACAGCAGGCGCGCGCCGTTCCTCGAAGGTCCGGAGCTCGCCTGCCACTTCGTGTACTGCTTTTGACGTACGACCCCGTCGCGCCGTGGCACGCCGGAGCCGCCCGCACTGGCTTTTGGCTCTCGCTCTTCCGTTTTCAAGGAGCGACCGGGCACACACCGCCGAGGGTGTTGGTGCCGGGTGCTCCGCCGTCCGGTCCGATCGGGCCATCTGGCGGGGTACTCACTCTAGCAGCGGCCGACAGGTCCGTCAAAGGGGGCTGGACTCGACACTTCACCCGGTCCCATCCCTGCGCCCCGTCGTCGAGCCGCCCTCTCAGGCTAGCGGCGTCCGGGGGACACGTGTGCGCTCCCGGGGACCCACCAGCGCCAGGGGCGGTCCGCCGCCTTCGAGATGCCGACCCTGGGACCGTTCCCGGGATGCCTCGGGGCTGGCGTCCCGTCGTCGAGCAGCTGCACCGCGCCACCGGCCGCCAACAGGTCGAGCCCGTCGTGGGCTCCGTCGATGCCCATCGCCTGGCAAAGCTTCGCCGGGCCGCTGCAGAGGTCCCGCTCCTGCCTCGCCGCCGGCCTGGCCGACCACATCTCCCCCACCCCGGCCACCGGGGCCAGCGCCCGCACCAGGACCGCCTCGCCCACCCCGACCTCCCCGCACACCACGTTGGCGCACCAGTGCATCCCGTAGGTGAAGTACACGTACAGGTGGCCGGCCGGTCCGAACATGGTGGCGTTCCGGCGGCTCCGTCCTCCGAAGGCGTGGGACGCCGGGTCCGCGGACCCCCGGTACGCCTCCACCTCCACGATCCGGCCCACCCGCGACCCCCGGACCAACAGGAGGTTGAGCAGGCGGGGTGCCACGGCCACCGACGACCGCGACAGCGCCGATCGGGGGGGAGGGTCCCCGCCGCCGGCGGGTGCCGCCTGCGCCGGTGAGGTGGCCGGCGTCAGCTGCCCGTACCGGGCTCGGCGGTCGGCCCCGGGCCCGGCGTCCCGGCCTCCGCCGCCCCTGCGGCCTGTCCCGGCGCACCGTGGAGCTCGAGTCGCGAGCGGTCGACGCCCAGTCGCCGGGTGAACCGCTCGAGCTGCTCGGCCACCGCCGCCGGCCCGGCCCCACCCGGGGTGGTCCTCCGGGTCACCGCCACCCCCGGCTCGAGGAGCGCCGCCGCCTCGTCGCCCAGGTCCGGATGCGCCGCCACCAGCTCGGCCAGCGGGACATGACGCTCGAGGGAGTCGCGGACCAGCCCTCCCACCAGGGCGTGGGCCCTTCGGAACGGCGTCCCCCGCTCCACCAGCAGCTCGGCCAGGTCGACCGCCGCCGCCCCGGCGGAGTCGGCGGCCGACTGCATCCGCTCCTGGTTCCACTGGATCGTGGCCAGCAGGCCGCGCAGCGCCCGCAGGGCCAGCGTGACCTGACCGACGGCGTCGATCAGGGGCTCCTTGTCCTCCTGGAGGTCGCGGTTGTAGGCCAGCGGCAGCCCTTTCAGCGTGACCAGCAGGCCGGTCAGGTGGCCGACCAGTCGACCCGTCTTTCCCCGGGCCAGCTCGGCCACGTCGGGGTTCTTCTTCTGGGGAAGCATCGAGCTCCCGGTGGCGTAGGCGTCACCGATCACGCAGAAGCCGAACTCCTCGCTCGACCAGAGCACGACCTCCTCGCCGATCCTCGAGAGGTGGATGCCGAGCAGGGCCAGGTCGAAGAGGGCCTCGGCGACGAAGTCGCGGTCGGACACGGCGTCCAGCGAGTTCTCGAACCGGGCCAGGAACCCCAGCTCCTCGGCCACGAAGTCGGGGTCGAGGGGCAGCGAGGACCCGGCCAGGGCCCCTGCCCCGAGCGGCGAGACGTTGAGGCGCTCCACCGTGGCCAGCAGGCGGTCCACGTCCCTCGACAGGGCCCACCCGTGGGCCAGCAGGTGGTGGGCCAGCAGCACCGGCTGGGCCCGCTGCAGGTGGGTGTAGCCCGGCAGGTAGGCCTCTCCGGCCTCCCGGGCCCGCTGCAGGAGCGTCTCCTGCAGGACCACCACCTCGACGGCCACCGCAACCAGGCTCCGGCGGCACCACAGCCGCAGATCGGTCGCCACCTGGTCGTTCCGGCTGCGCCCGGTGTGCAGCTTCTCGCCGACCTCGCCCGCCAGCTCCGTCACCCGGCGCTCGACGGCCGTGTGCACGTCCTCGTCGCCGGGGGCCAGCTCGAAGGACCCCGAGACCAGTTCCGCCTCCACTTGGTCGAGCGCCGCCAGCAGGGTGGCCATCTCCTCGTCGGAGAGGATCCCCACCTTGGCCAGCCCCTTGACGTGCGCCCTCGAGCCGGCCAGGTCGTCGGCCGCCAGGACCCGGTCGAAGCCGATGCTCACCGTGAACTCGGCGACCTCCTCGGCCATGCCTTCACCGAGCCGGCCCTGCCAAAGCGTCACGAACCGTCAGCCTGTCGACGGAGCCCGGTCCCGTCAAGGTCGGGCATCGATCGCCTGGTCCCCGACGTTCTGTCGCGCCGCCCAGGTGGCCACACCCAGCCCCCACAGGCGGACGAAGCCCTCGGCGTCCTGGTGGCGGAAGGTGTCGGTGGCGTCGTAGGTCGCCAGCCCGTGGTCGTAGAGGGCCACCGGGCTCCGCCGGCCCGCCACCCGGCAGACCCCGGGCGGCTCGAGACGCAGCCGGACCTCGCCGGTCACGTGTCGCTGCGACTCGTCGACGAAGGCGTCCAGGGCCCGCTTGAGAGGCGAGAACCACATGCCCTCGTAGACCAGCTCGGCCCAGCGGGGCTCGAGCCGGGCCTTCTCGTGGTGGAGATCACGCTCGAGGGTCAGGTCCTCCAGATCGGCATGCGCCACCAGCAGGGCGAGGGCGGCCGGGCACTCGTAGATCTCGCGGCTCTTGATGCCGACCCGGCGGTTCTCGACCATGTCGAGCCGCCCGAAGCCGGTCGAGCCGGCCAGGCGGCCGATCTCGGTGACCAGCTCGTCCGGGCCGAGCGCCCGCCCGTCGAGGCTGACCGGGACGCCGGACTCGAACCCGACCACGACCTCGACCGGCTCGGTGGCGGTGACCCTGGTGAGGGTGTAGACGTCGTTGGGTGCGTCGGCCCAGGGGTCCTCGATGGCCCCGCACTCGATCGCCTTGCCCCAGAGGTTCTCGTCGATCGAGTAGAGCTTCTCCTTGGTCTGGCCGATCGGGATGTCCCACTTGGCGGCGTACTCGACGCACTGCTCGCGGCTGAGGCCCCAGACCCGGGCCGGCGCCAGTACCTCGAGGTCGGGGGCGAGTGACCGGGTGCCGACGTCGAAACGGACCTGGTCGTTGCCTTTTCCGGTGCAGCCGTGGGCCACCGCGTCGGCCCGGTGCCTGCGGGCGGCGGCCACCAGGTGCCGGACGATCACCGGCCGGGACAACGCCGAGACCAGCGGGTACTTGCCCTCGTAGCGGGCATTGGCCTTGATCGCCGGGACGCAGAAGTCCTCCGCCATCTCGCGACGGGCGTCGACGACCTCGGCCTCCACCGCCCCGGCCGCCAGGGCACGGTTGCGGATCACCTCCCAGTCCTCGGCCTCGAGGTCGGCCGACTGGCCGACGTCCACCGCCAGGGCGATGACCTCGGCCCGCTCGTGCTCCATCAGCCACCGGACCGCCACCGAGGTGTCGAGGCCGCCGCTGTAGGCCAGCACCACCCGCTTCGCCATGCTCACTCCTTCGTCGTTCGATCGTCGGCGACCCGGCGTGGCGGGCCGGCACCGTCGTCGGCCCGCAACCCGGCCAGGGCGCTGATGCGCCGGGCCAGCTCGCCGCCCGCCCGAGCCGTCATGGCCACGACCAGCACGGTGTCGTCGCCCGCCACGGTGCCGAGGATCCCTTCGAGGCCGCTGCGGTCGAGGGCCGACGCCACCACGTGGGCGCATCCCGGGGGGGTGCGGATCACCACCAGGTTGCCCGAGCCGGTCACCTCCACCGCCCACTCGCCGAGCACCCGCCGGAGGTGGTCGCTCGGGGCGATCTGCTGGGTGGGCAGCTCCGGCAGGGCGTAGGCGCCATCGCCCCCGGGGAGTCGCACCTTGAGGGCGCCCAGCTCCTCGAGGTCGCGCGAGACCGTGGTCTGGGTCGCCTCGATCCCCTCGGCGGCCAGCAGGTCGACCAGCTGGGCCTGGCTCCCGACGGCCCTGGTCTCGAGCAGCTTGGCGATCCGGTGCTGGCGCTGGTGCTTGGTGACCCTCACGGCCGTGCCCCCGCCAGCCAGGCCAGCAGCCCGCGCATGGCGTTCCGGCGTTGGGCCGCCTGGGCCCACACCACGGCGCGGGCGCCCTCGAGCACCTCGGCGGTGATCTCCTCACCCCGGTGCGCCGGCAGGCAGTGGAGCACCACCGCACCGGGCGCCGCCCGGTCGAGCAGGGCCTTGTCCACCGTGTAGCCCTCGAACGCCAGGCGGCGGACCGCCGCCTCGCCCTCCTGGCCCATCGACGTCCACACGTCGGTGTAGAGGGCATCGGCGCCGGCGGCGGCGGCCACGGGGTCCCCGGTCGCCGTCACCGAGCCCCCCCGTCCCGCGGCCTCCGCCAGCTCCTCGAGCCGCCCCAGCTCGACGTGGCCCAGCCCGAACCCTTCGGGGGAGGCCACCCGGACGTGCACACCGCTCATCACGAGCACCTTCGCGAGCGAGACGCAGACGTTGTTGGCGTCTCCCACGTACGCCAGGGTGCGACCCGCCGGGCCCCCGGCCGGCCCGAGGACCTGGCGCAGGGTCAGCAGGTCGGCGAGGGCCTGGCCCGGATGGGAACGGTCGGACAGCAGGTTGACCACCGGGACGTCGACGTCCGCCTCGTCGAGGGCCCCGGCCATCCGCACCAGGGTCCCGTGGTCGAGCACCCTCGCGCAGAGAGTGCGGTGGAAGCAGGCCAGCGTCCGCGCCACGTCCTCGGCCGTCTCCCGGACGTCGATGCCGACCTCCTCGGCCCCGATGAAGACCGGGTGGCCGCCGAGGGAGACCGCTGCCATCTCGGTGGCGCTCCGGGTCCGCAGCGACGGCTTCTCGAACACCAGCGCCACGCCCGTCCCGGCCAGCACCGGTGGTAGGTGGGCCCGCTCGGCCAGCGCCACCACCTGGTCGAGCTCGTCGACCGACAGGTCGGTGACGTCGAGCACGTGCCGGGTGCCCGTGCTCATGTCGACACTTCCGCGGCCATCCGCGCCAGCACCGCTCCGAGGATGCCGACCGCCTCGTCCACCTCGTGGTCGGACACCAGCAACGAGGGCGCCATCCGCAGGGTGTCCGGCCGCACGGCGTTGACCAGCAGTCCCGCCTCGAGGGCGGACCGGGCCGCGGTGGCGGCCGTCGGTCCGGCCAGCTCCACCGCCAGCAGCAGGCCCGCGCCCCGCACCCCGTGCACGCCGGGCAGCCCGGCCAGGGCGTCGCGCAACCGGCGGCCCGCCCGGTCGGCCCTCCCGGGGACGTCCTCGACCTCCATCACCGAAAGGGTCGCCCGGGCCGCCGCCATGGCGAGCGGCTGGCCGCCGAAGGTCGACCCGTGGTCGCCCGGACCGAACGCGGCGGCGACCTCCGCCCGGGCCCAGCAGGCGCCGACCGGGACCCCGTTGCCGAGCGCCTTCGCCATCGTCACCACGTCGGGCGCCAGCCCCTGGGCCTGGAACGCGAACCAGTGACCGGTCCGCCCGAGCCCCGTCTGGATCTCGTCGAGGACCAGGAGGGCGTCGTGCTCCGAGCACAGTCGGCGCGCCCCGGCGAGGTAGTCGGACGAGGGCACGACGACCCCGCCCTCGCCCTGGATCGGCTCGAGCAGCACCGCCCCCACCCCGCCCCCGGCCAGCACCGCCTCGAGAGCCGGCAGGTCGTCGTAGGGCACGTGTGGGAACCCGGCGGGCATCGGCTCGAACGGTCGGTGCTTCCCGGGCTGCCCGGTGGCCGCCAGGGTGGCCAAGGTCCGCCCGTGGAAGGAGCCCTCGGCGCACACCACCGCCGTGCGGCGCCCGTCGGTCCACCGCCGGACGAGCTTCAGGGCGCACTCGTTGGCCTCGGCCCCCGAATTGCAGAAGAAGACCTGGCCGCCGGCCGTCCCTTCCCCGCCGGCGACCAGCCGGTCGAGGGTCGCCGCCACCTCGGGCGCCAGCAGGTTCCCGTACAGGTTCGAGACGTGCGTCAGAGTCGCGGCCTGCCGGGCCACCGCCTCGGCCACCACCGGGTGCGAGTGCCCGAGCGAGGTGACGGCCAAGCCGGAGATGAAGTCGAGGTACCGGCGGCCCTCGGCGTCGAAGAGGTGGCTCCCCTCCCCCCGGACGAAGGTGGCGGGAGGGTCGGCGTAGGTTCGCATCAGCGCCTGGCGCCCGCTCATGGCAGCACCATCGTCCCGACGCCTGCATCGGTGAAGAGCTCGAGCAGCAGGGCGTGGGGCACCCGGCCGTCGAGGATGTGCCCCCTGGCGACACCGGCCCGGACCGCCTGGGCGCAGGCCTCCACCTTGGGGACCATCCCACCGACCGCCACTCCGTCGGCCACCATCCGCTCGAGGTCGGCCGCCGTCACCTGCCGGAGGAGACTGGCGGGGTCCGAAGGGTCGGCCCGCAGGCCCTCGACGTTGGTCAGGAAGATCAGCTTCTCCGCCCCGATGGCCTGGGCGACCGCGCCGGCCACCGTGTCGGCGTTGATGTTGTACGCCTGGCCGGACTCGTCGGTCCCGATGGTCGCCAAGACCGGGATCAGGCCCTCGGCGAGCAGCCGGGACACGATGGTCGGGTCCACATCGTGCACGTTGCCGACGAAGCCCAGCTCCGGGGAGTGGGCCGCGGCCGTGATGAGGTTGGCGTCCTCCCCCGACAACCCGACCGCCAACGGCCCGTGGACGTTGATCGCCGACACGATGTCGCGGTTGACCTTTCCCACCAGCACCATGCGGGCGATCTCGAGGGTCTCGGCGTCGGTGACCCGGAGGCCGTCCCGGAACGCCGCCTCCTTGCCCAGCCGGCGCATCAGCTCGCCGATCTGCGGGCCGCCGCCATGGACCACCACCGGGCCCATCCCGACCGACCGCAGCAGCACCACGTCCTCGGCGAAGCTGGCGAGGGCCGCCGCTTCGCCGCTCCCGACGGCGCCCGCTCCGGCGTCCCCGGCGTCACCCAGGGCGTTGCCGCCGTACTTGACCACGATCACCTTGTCGCGGAAGCGCCGGATGTAGGGCAGCGCCTCCACCAGCAGGGCCGCCCGCTTCCGGGCGTCGGTGGCCGGACGCGGACCGGCACGGGTCCCCGTCCCGGCGTTCACGAGGTGGTCCGGTTCTCGTCGAGGTAGCCGTAACCGAGGTCGGTGCCCAGCACCACCGCCACGCCCGGCCCGAGTCCGAGCTCGCAGGTGATCTCGATGTGCCGGCCGGCCATGTGGGCGGCCACCGCCGCCGCGTCGTGGGGCGCCGCAACCCCGCCCCGGCAGACCACGGTGCTGCCGTAGGAGATCATCACCCGGTCGAGCTCGAAGGGCACACCGGCGCTCCCCAGCTCGCTGACCACCCGTCCCCACTACGGGTCCTCCCCGTTGAGCGAGCACTTCACCAGGAGCGAGTCGGCGACCTTGCGGGCCGCCCGGTGCGCCTCGCCCTCTGAGCGGGCACCGGTGACCCGGACGCGGACCAC
>DAHUYA010000056.1 GCA_027315445.1 Acidimicrobiaceae bacterium
AAGAGCTCACCCGGGTCCTGCGGCCGGGGGGTTCGATGGCCGTGACCGTGCCCCGTTGCGGACCCGAGCTCGTGAACTGGCTGCTGTCCGACGAGTACCACGACGTCCCCGGCGGCCACGTCCGGATCTACCGTCGCTCGACCCTTCGCCGCCGTCTGGCAAGTGCCGGGCTGGTCCCCGGCGAGACCCACCACGCACACGGCCTGCACTCGCCCTACTGGTGGCTCCGGTGTCTCGTGGGACCGACCAACGAGGCCAACCCGGCGGTG
Organism: Acidimicrobiaceae bacterium; assembly: GCA_027315445.1. Lineage (GTDB taxonomy): Bacteria > Actinomycetota > Acidimicrobiia > Acidimicrobiales > RAAP-2 > DAHUYA01. Next base: position 270 of record DAHUYA010000056.1, read on the forward strand.
GCCGCCTACCACCGCTTGCTGGTGTGGGACATCGTGAAGGCGCCGCGCCTGACCCGCCTGGCTGACCGATTCCTGAGCCCGCTGATCGGCAAGAGCCTCGTCCTCTACCTGTCGAAGCCGGCGGCCGGCGCCGTGCCCGCCGCCGCGGATGTCCCCGCGGGTCGGCAACTGGCTGGCGTCGGCCCCCGGGCGGCCGCCGGAGGGGAAGGGGCGGCGGCGTGATCGAACCGGCCCGCTCCGCCGCCGTCACCGTGCCCGAGGTCGCGGGCGTGCTCAGCACCGGGGACGTGCTGGCCACCGCCCACACGATCGCCGAGCTGCAGCGTCCGGACGGGATGATCGAGTGGTTCCCGGGCGGCCACTGCGACCCCTGGAACCACGTCGAGGCGGCGATGGCGCTGGCCGTCTGTGGACTGGTCGACGAGGCGGAACGGGCCTACGAGTGGCTGGCCGAACGCCAGCTGGCCGACGGGAGCTGGTTCAACTACTACCTCGCGCACGGGGTGAAGGACCCGCGACTCGACACCAACGTCTGCGCCTACCTGGCCACCGGGCTCTGGCACCACACCCTGGTGACGGGGGAGACCGACGTGATGCGCCGGCTGTGGCCCACCGTCGAGCGGGGGCTCGACTTCGTGCTGCGCTGGCAGCGACCCGACGGCTCGGTCCGCTGGTCGCTCGACCCGGCCGGGCGAGCCGAGAGCTATGCCCTCCTCACCGGCTCCTCGTCGATCTACCACAGCTTGCGATGTGGCATCGCCGCCGCCGAGCGGCTGGGTACCGAGCGGCCGGACTGGGAGCTGGCCGCCGGAAGGCTGGGCCACGCCGTCGCCCACCACCCCAACGCCTTCGCCCCCAAGGACGAGTTCGCGATGGACTGGTACTACCCGATGCTGTCGGGTGCCCTCGAAGGGGAGCGCGGGCGGCAGCGGATCGCCGACGGCTGGTCCACCTTCGTCCTCGACGGCCGGGGCGTTCGGTGCGTGTCCACCGGCGACTGGGTGACCGCGGCGGAGACGGCCGAGTGCGTGCTGTCGCTCGACGCCCTGGGCATGGACGAGGCGGCCCGCGAGCTGTTCTGCGCCGGCCAGGAGCTCCGGTTGCCCGACGGCTCCTACTGGACGGGGATGGTCTTCCCCGGACGGGAGACCTTCCCGTACCGCGAGCGGACGTCGTACACCGCGGCTGCCATGGTGCTGGCCGCCGACGCCCTCTCTGGTGCCAGTCCGGCCGCGGGCCTGTTCCGGGGTGAGAGTCTGCCGGCCGGCCTCGACCTGGCCGAGCCGGAGTGCACCGGGACGGTGGGTTGCACCGCCGGTCCCACCGCCCGCTGACCGGCCGGCCCCACCGCCAGCCACCTGCAGACAGCCAGATACCCCCGGCTACGCCTTGGCCGACTGGCCGTCGTCGCGGGTTCCTGCGACTCGGCCGGGAGACACGTCTCCTGGCGAGCCGGTCAGCTTGCGAGTCTCGAGCAGCTCGGCGGGACGTCTGAGACCGGAGGCTGTCTTGCTCCGCCTACGCGGCTTGCTCCTCCGGCACCGGCTCGACTGCGGCCTCCTCCTCGCCCTTCGGATAGAAGAAGTGGTGCACGAGGGCCGAAAGGAACCCTCCTATGAGCGGTGCGACGAGGAACACCCAAAGCTGGCTGAGGGCGGAGCCACCCACGAAGAGCGCCGGACCGAGGCTGCGAGCCGGATTGACCGACGTCCCGTCGATGGGGATGCCGATGAGGTGGACCAGGGCCAATGCGAGCCCGATGGCGATCCCGGCCACAGTGGCATTGCTGGCTCGACGAGTCACCGAAAGGATCACGAACACGAACACGAAGGTGAGGACGATCTCGGCGACGAAGGCACCGGCGGCATTCGCGCCGATGATCGAGGACTTCCCGTAACCATCGGCACCGAGCCCGGTACTGGAGTGGTACAGCGATGAGGAGTGGACGACGCCGTAGAGGCCGGCGGCGCCCACGATCCCGCCCACCACCTGAGCCAGCCAGTAGCCGATCGCATCGGTGAGCGCGATGCGCCTCGCCGCCAAGAAGCCCATCGTGACCGCCGGGTTCACGTGGCAACCCGAGATGGGGCCGATCGCATAGACCAGCACGAGCAGCACGAGACCGAACGCCAGCGCAGTCATGACGACCCCGGCTGCCACGCTCGTGCCGATCACCTTGAATCCGAAGCACAAGGTCGCCGTCCCCGCCCCGAAGAAGACCAGCAGTGCGGTGCCGAGTGCCTCGGCGATGAGTGATCGTGCCTTTATCAAGGAGGCTCCTTCCTCACGTGAACCCGCAGCCAAATGATCCCAAAGCGGGGTGCTCCATCAGCGGATCCCCTCGCGGCGTTGCCGACACAGCTCGAGCGGCTGCTCGAGCGTCGTCGGCAACCTGGTGATTGCAGGTGATTGCAGATCTACGCCGGGACGCACGGTTGCCGGGACGCATGGTCGTCACCGAGAGCGTGGTGGCTCGGACCTGATGCGGCGGTACGGGCGCGGGAACGTGCTTCGGGCGAGCGACGGCAGAGGGCGCCTCGAGCCACTGGGGATGGCCCCCGGCGAGGCAGGCTCTCTCAACGGGCAACAACCGGTCCGGCGCCGCTTCAGTCCGCCTCCAGCCCGCCCAGGAAGTGGCGCACTGCGGCGTTCCACGCCTGGGCGTCTTCGAAGTAGGGGGAGTGCCCGCAGCCGGAGATCTCCACCACGCGGGCATCTGGGAGCAGATCGGCCAAGGCGCGGATCGATGCCGGAGGGAACAGTGGGTCTCGGTCGCCCACCACGCACAGGACCGGCATGGTGAGCAGGGCAGCCTCGGACGCGTCGTGGGTGGTGGCGAGCAGGCGCGGGAGGATCACCGCCGGGTCGGCGCTGCCCATCCGGGCGAGGCACTGGTACAGGTGGGCCTGCTCCGTCTCGCGCTCGGAGAAGCGCCGGCCGAGTGCCGGGTGACGTCCGAGAACGTCCGGGGAGTCCGGCACGCCGGTTCCGCGGCGTTCGAGCTTCGCGGCGATCGCGTCCGACGTGAAGCCGCCGAGGGTGTCGGCGAGGACCAGGCTGCGCGCCAGCGAAGGACGCGCCAATGCAGCACCGACCACGCTCCAGCCACCCATCGACTGCCCGACCAGGTCCGCCCTGGACACGCCGAGCTCGTCGAGCACCGCCAGCAGGTCCCCAGTGGCCACTTGCGGCCCCGAACGCCCCGCCAGATCCGACGATCGGCCAAAGCCGCGGTGGTCCCAGGTGATGACCATCCTGTCCCTCGCGAAGGGCGTCACCTGCTGATACCAGACGGCGTGGTTGCCTCCGGCGCCGTGGCTGAGGACGAGGGGAACCCCGTTCCCGCCCACCACCTCGTAGTAGATGCGCTCGCCGTCGTGCTCGACGAACCCGGTTCGCCGCTCGGGTGGGCTCCCGCCGGGTCGCGCCGGCACCGGTCGTCGCGCGACACACTCGATCTCGACCAGAGCACCGAGCGCGAGCCCGACCCCGCCGACAGTGATCCTGGCTGGCGGCACTCCGGGGAAGAAGGCCCCGTACGCTTCGTTCATGGCGGGGAAGTCGGCCATGTCGGCCAGGTAGACGCTCACTTTGACCACGTCGTCCCACGAGGATCCGGCGGCGTGCAGGATCCGCCCGACGTTCTCGAGCGAACGGGTGGTCTGCGGGCCGACACCTCCGACCGCCAGGGAGTCGTGCTCGGTACCCAGCGTTCCGGAAACGAATACGAGGTCGTCGGTGAGGCCGGCATGGCAGAACTGCGGCAGCCGGGCGAGCCCGTCGACGACGAGGCGTTCAACAGTTGGCATGAGCAATTCTGGCTCGCCCCCACCGCAGCCGCTCGCTGGGTCAGGGCGGAGCGAGGCGGAACAGCGGAGCGGGGCGGAACAGCGGGGCGGAACGGCTCACAAGCGCCCTCGCGCTCGCCACTGAGCCGAGAGGTGCCGGCGATGCAGGCCGATGTGCCGGAGGCGACTGGCGGCCCCTATGTCCCGCCGTCGACCTGGGTCCCGGTGCCGGACTGGGCTCCGGCCCCTGGTGGTGCTGCTGCCGCTCCCGCCTGGAGGACGCGGTCCCACTCGTGGCTCACCGTCGCCGTCCAACGTGGCGGGCGACGTTCGAACCAGGCGGCCGGACCCTCGCGGGCATCGGGCTGTCCCATGAGGAGCTCGTGGTAGGCGGTCTCGAACCACTCGGTGGTCGGCGCGTCGTGGGTGGCCCAGAGGAGGCGCTTGGAGAGGGCGACTGACAAGGGGGCGCAGTGGACGGCGATCTCCCGGGCGGTCGCCAAGGCTGTCGGAACCACCTCGGGCTGAGGGAGAGCCCGGCTCACCAACCCGAGACGGGCGGCCTCCTCGCCCAGGATGGTCCGACCCGTGAGGAGAAGGTCGGCGGCGACGGCCAGCGATGTCGCTTTGGGAACGGTCCAGTGCGAGCCGGCGTCGCCGAGGACGCCCCGTCGGACCTGGGGGATGGCCAGCTTGGCGTCGGCGGCCACGTAGCGGATGTCGCATTGCATGGCCAGGGTCAGCCCGATGCCGACGGCGGGTCCGTTGATGGCCGCGATCACCGGCTTGCG
>DAHUYA010000140.1 GCA_027315445.1 Acidimicrobiaceae bacterium
CGACGGCGCCGGCGTAGGAGACCCAATCCGCCATGAGGGCGGGCACGTAAATTCCCGGTGTGGTGACCTCGCCCGCGAGCCAGGGCCCCCCCGACCAGGACTCCGCGCGGCAGGTCCCGGTGGGGCGGCGGCTCTTCCTCGGCATGCTCGGCCTCGGCGTGGCCGGTGTCGCCTTCGGGGCCACGGTGCAGCAGAAGGTGGGCCAGGCACTGGGTTCGGGCCTCGGACGCCTGCTCCCAGGCGGTGACAACTTCCAGATCTACAGCGTCAGCGGGTCCTTCCCGCAGATCGCCCCGTCCGCCTACCGACTCGAGGTGAGCGGACTGGTCGAACGAGCGAAGACGTTCGACTTGGCTGCCCTGCAGGCCATGCCCCCCGTCCAGCTGGTGCGGGACTTCCAGTGCGTGACGGGTTGGCGGGTGCCCGAGGTCCACTGGGAGGGTGTCCGCCTGTCCGACATCCTCGACGCCGTGGGACCGAAGCCGGCAGCGGGCGCCCTGGCCTTCGAGTCCTACGACGGCGTCGACACCGAGAGCCTCACCCTCGAGCAGGCGAAGCTGCCCGACGTCATCGTGGCCTACCGGATGCTCGGCGCCCCCATCACCGTGGACCACGGCGGGCCCGTGCGCCTCTACGTGGCGCCGATGTTCGGCTACAAGTCCCTCAAGTGGCTCTCGGCCATCCGCGTCGTCAAGAGCGCGACCCCCGGCTACTGGGAACAGAACGGCTACCCGGTCAACGGGTGGCTCGACGGTTCGACCGGGCCCTCGAGCCCCACGGGCGGGTGAGCGCGCGACGGTGAGAGGCCAGCCCGCCTCCCTCACCGGCGGTCGCCTGCTCCGGTTCGACCGGGTGCAGCGGGCGGCCCACTGGGCGAACGCCGTCCTGTTCGGGGTCCTGATCGCGACCGCCCTGCCCCTGTACTTCGCCTCGGTGGAGCGCCTGGTCGGCCGCCACGTGCTGGTGGTCCAGGTCCACCTGTGGGCGGGGGTGGCGCTCCCGGTGCCGCTGCTCGTCTCGCTGGCCGGCCCGTGGGGCGCCGGGATGCGGCGCGACCTCCGGCGCATCAACCACTGGGGCTCGGCGGAGGTCCACCGGCTGCGCTCCCTCGGTCGCCGGCGGGACCCGCAGGCCGACAAGTTCAACCCGGGCCAGAAGCTCAACGCCATCTTCGTCGGTGGCTCCATTGCGGTGATGCTCGGCACCGGGGCGATCCTCGAGTGGTTCGGCCTCTTCCCCGTGGGCTGGCGAACCGGGGCGACCTTCGTCCACGAGGTCCTGGCGTTCGCCATCGTGGTGGCGGTGGTGGGTCACGTGGCGATGGCGGTCACCCACCCCGAGACGTTGCGCGCCATGGTCGGGGGGTCGATCAGCGAGCGATGGGCGGCCCAGCACGCGCCGGGCTGGCTCGCCGAGGTCCGCCGGACGGCGGCCGGACAGCGGCCGGCCAGGGCGGGGCGGGGGGCGACGGCCACGGCGCCGGCCGGGGAGCGCGGGAGGCAGGGCCGGGCCGGGTCGGGGGGGTTCAGACGCGCAGGCCGCGCTGGGTGGGGCCGGCCACGCAGCCCAGACCCTTGAACATCCGCAGGCCGACCAGCTCGCGCATGCGAGCGGAGAGCGTGGGCCACACGTCGGGCAGCAGGGACAGGGAAGCGTTCTCCTGCTGGCGGATCCAGGGCTGGCAGTAGTAGGCGATGACCCCGTGGCGACGCTCCCCGCCGGTGCGGTTCGCACCGGTCTGGTGGAGGACCCGGCCGTCGATACAGACGAGCGCCCCGGCCGGGCCCCCGATCGCCACCGTCTCGCCGGCACGCGCCGCCATGGACTCGGCGTCCCAGCCGGTGTGGTCCTCGAGATGGGAGCCCGGGACGAACCGGGTCGCCCCGTTCTCCTCGGTGAAGTCGTCGAGCATCCAGATGACGTTCGCCACCGACGGCGCTGGGGGCCAGGGGAGCGGCACGTAGTCCTGGTCGTAGTGGAGGTACATCGGGCGGCCCTGCGGGCCGGTGATGTTGGCCGTGAGGCTCGAGAGGAGGAAGGCCGGGTCGAGCAGCCCGCCGACCAGGGCCAACGCCACAGGGTGCTCGGCCAGGGCGGCGAAGACCGCCCCCTTGTTGAGGAGCCCGAAGACCCGCTGGTTGTGCGGCCCGTCCTCCCAGCGGGGGTCGCGGTCGATCCCCGCCGCACGCTCGGCCGCCGCGATGGCCACCAGCTGCTCCCGTGCCGCCGAGACCTCTTCGGGGCTGAGCACCCCCGGCACCACGGCGAAGCCCCGGTCGGCCAGCGACTCGACGGCGGTGTCGACCTTGCGCTGCGTGGGCGTGGGCATGGCCAACAGGTTGTCACGTGCCGCCCGGGGACCTTCGGCCCTAGCCCCGGGCGCCGCCGCTCCGTACGGTCGTGTGCGGGAACGACCGACAGCGGGAACGACCGGGGGTGGCGATGGCGTACGGGTTCAGCGAACAGGGAATGGCGGTCCAACAGGCCGTCCGCCGCTTCATGGACGACTTCGTGCTCCCCGCCGAGCCCGCCTACTACGCCCAGCTCGAAGAGGTCGGTCCCGAGGGCTACCCGCCGATCCTCGACCGGCTCAAGGCGGCCGCGATCGAACGGGACCTGTGGAACCTCTTCCTTCCCCACCTGGCGCCCGAGCACCCCGGGACGCCTCTCTCCAACCTCGACTACGCACCGGTGTCCGAGGCCCTCGGCCACGTGTCCTTCGCCCCCGAGGTGCTGAACTGCGCCGCCCCCGACACTGGCAACATGGAGATCCTCCACCTGTACGGCTCGGACCGGGTGAAGCGGGAATGGCTCGTCCCGCTGCTGCAGGGGGAGATCCGGAGCGCCTTCTCGATGACCGAGCCCGACACGGCCTCATCGGACGCCACCAACATCGGTCTGCGGATCGAGCGAGACGGCGACGGGTACGTGCTGAACGGGCGGAAGTGGTTCAGCTCGGGCGCCGGGTCGCCCCGGTGCCGGGTGCTCATCGCCATGGGGAAGACCGACCCCGATGCGCCACCCCACCAGCAGCAGTCCATGGTGGTGGTGCCCAGGGACACACCCGGGGTCTCGCTCGGGATGAGCCCGACCATCTTCGGCTACCACGACCGGGGGGGGCATCCCGAGGTCGTCTACCGCGACGTGCGGGTCCCGGCCGACCACCTCCGCGGGGCAGAGGGGACCGGCTTCGCCATCGCCCAGGCACGGCTGGGCCCGGGCCGGATCCACCACTGCATGCGATCCATCGGGGCCGCGGAGAGGGCGCTCCGCCTCATGGTCGAGCGGTCCCTCGAGCGACACGCCTTCGGCTCGAGCCTGGCGCACAAGGGGTTGGTGCAGGACTGGATCGCCGAGTCGAGGATCGAGATCGACATGGCCCGCCAGTACGTCCTGCACACCGCCCAGCTCATGGACACCCTGGGCAACCGGGCGGCGGCCACCGAGATCGCGGCGATCAAGGTGGCCGTGCCCCGCATGGCGGCGACCGTGATCGACCGGGCGATCCAGGTCCACGGAGCGGCCGGGCTCACCCAGGTTTTCCCGCTGGCCCACATGTACGCCCAGCAACGGTCCCTGCGGATCGCCGACGGGCCCGACGAGGTGCACAAGATGACGATCGCCCGACGGGAGATCCGCCGGCACCACCCGGGGTTCCGGCTCACGTCGGCCGGGTGATCGGGCCCACCCGTGTTCGACTTCCTCCTCACCGATGCCCAGCGGTCGCTCCGGGAGGAGGTCCGTCGGCTGGTCGAGTGGGTCCCGGCGTCGATGGTGGTGCAGATGGACCGGGACGCCATCGTCTTCCCCCGGGAGTTCCTCGCCGAGGCGGGCCGGCGCAACCTGCTGGGGGTGCGCCACCCCGTCCGATGGGGAGGCCGGGGGTTCGACTGGGTGACGACCTGCATGGTGATGGAGGAGGTCGGCACCCTCGGGTACATCTTCGCCTGCACCTACGGCGTCGGCGCCGAGCTGGTCTGCGACGCCGTGATGACCCACGGGACCGACGACCAGCGCGAACGGTACGTGCGACCCCTGCTGGCGGGGGAGCGCTTCGCCGCCGAGGCCCTGACCGAGCCCCGTGGCGGCTCGGACTTCTTCGGCACGACCACCCGGGCCGAGCGACGCGGGGGCGACTTCGTCCTCCACGGCCAGAAGCGCTTCATCGTGGGGGCCGAAGGTGCCGACTACTTCCTGGTGTACGCCCGGACGAACCCTGAGGCGCCGGCCCACCGGGGGATCACCGCCTTCCTGGTCGACCGGGGACCGGGGGTACGGGTCGGTCACCTCTACGGTCTGATGGGCTCGCGGGGCGGGGGCACCGGCCGGGTGGTGTTCGACGGCGTGGTGGTTCCCGCCGGGAACGTGGTCGGCGAGGTGGACGGGGGTGCCGCGGTGTTCGACACGATGATGGTCCCCGAGCGGCTGGGGACGGCGGCCATGACCATCGGGCCGGCGGCGGCGGCCCTGGAGGTGGCGGGGGGCTACACCACCAGGCGCAAGGCCTTCGGCCGGCCGATCAGCGACTTTCAGGGCGTCAGCTTCCAGGTGGCCGAAGCCTCCATGCTGCTCGACGCCGCTCGCTCGGTCGTCTACACGACGGCCCGTGCCGTCGACGCCGGTGAGGACCCGAGACGGACCCGACGCCATATCAGCCAGGCCAAGAAGTTCGCCACCGAGTCGTGCCAGCGGGTGGTCCACCTCGCCATGCAGGTGATGGGCGGCATCGGCTACACCGACGTCTACCCGGTCGAGCGGCACTACCGCGATCTCGGGCTCGCCTCCATCTGGACCGGCACCAACGAGGTCATGAGCATGATCGTCGCCCACGAGTGGTATCGCGAGTACGGCGAGCGCCTCACCGAGACCCGGGTGGCCAACCGACGACGCCGCGACCTCGAGGCGGACGCCGCCAACGCCCAGGCGCCCGACGAGAAGGTGTACGGCTGACGAGACCCGGGGGGACGATCCGGGCCCCCGCCCCCTACGCCCCGCCCCCTACGCCCCGCCGATCCGCCCGCCGGCCGTGCCGGTGGTCGAGCCCCGGCGCGAGAGGGCGTCGACGGTGACGGCCCCGATCAGCACCAGCCCGGTCACGATGAACTCCCACTGGACGGCCAGCCCGAGCAGGTACATACCGTTGTAGATGCCGCCGATGACCAGTCCCCCGAGGACCCCGTGGGAGGCCTTGCCACGCCCGCCGAACAGGGAGGTCCCGCCGATCACCGCGGCCGCCACGGCGTAGAGCACCAGTTGGCCCCCGTTGACGTTGTTCGACATCCCCCCGAGGTAGGAGGCATAGAGGAGCCCGGCGATGCCGGCGGTGAACGAGCAGAGCACGAACGCCAGCGTCCGCACCCGGTTCACGTTGATGCCGGCGCGCCTGGCCGCCTCGCGGTTGCCGCCGATGGCGTACACGTAGCGCCCGTAGCGGGTGCGCTGCAGGAGGAAGGTCCATGCACCGAGCACCGCCAGGACGATGAAGATGGCCCAGGGGACCCCTTCGAGGGTTCCGATGGCGGCCCGGTTGAGGTTGCAGACGACCACCACCGCGATCCCGGCCGCCGCCATGGCCGCGACCTTGATGAGGGTGAGGCTGACCGGCGGCGCCACCAGGCCGCTCAGCCGCCGTCGGGTGTCGCGCAGGAACATGCTGAGGCTCAGGGCGCCGACGACGACGGCCGCCACGATCCAGCCGCCGAGAGGGCTGATGTGGCCCCACATCAGGTCGTAGAGCACATGGAGGTTGGTCCCTCGCCCGCTCAGGCTGGGGTACCCGGAGAAGGGCCCGAAGGCCAGGACGATGAGCAGGACCCCGTTGAAGATCAGGAGCCCGGCCAGGGTCACGATGAAGGAGGGCAGCCGCAGCCAGGTGACGAGCCCGCCCTGCACCGCCCCGATGACCGCACAGGCCAGCAGGGCGACGATGATGGCCGCCCACCACGGCCAGTTGGTGGTGCTCGGCTGCACGAGCTGGACGGCGATCACCGCGCCGACCGGACCCACGTAGCCGATCGAGAGGTCGATCTCGCCGAGGAGCAGGGCGAAGATCTCCGCCATCGCCAGCACCATGAACACCGCGCTCTGCAGGAACAGGTTGACGATGTTGCCGGCGGACAGGAAGACGTGGTGCGGGCTGATCGCCTGGAAGACGATGACGATGGCGATCAACCCGAGCACGACCGGCAGGACGCCGCTCTCGCCGCCCCTGACCCGGGTCAGCTGGCCGCGGAAGTAGTCGCCGAGCGACTGGGCGGTGATCTCCGGCGGGACGAGGGGCGGCGGTGCCTCGGCGGCCGTCAGGTCGTCGAGCGGGCCGACAGGCGGCCCGCTCTTGCCGCCGGGCTCGTCCGGCACCTCGTGGCCGGGTTCACGTTGCGCCATGCTCGACTCCTCCCGGGTCCGAAGGCCCCCCCAGCGGGGCGAGCCCCAGGCTTCCGCTGGTCATGTACTCGACCACGGCCTGGCGGTTGAAGAGGGACACGTCGTCCTGCACCACCATCCGCCCGAGGTACAGGACGGCGATCCGGTCGGCGACGGCGAAGACGTCGTTCAGGTTGTGGGAGACCACGATGACCCCCAGCCCCTGGTCCCGCAGGCGCCGGATGAGCTCGAGGACCATGGTCGTCTGGGTCACGCCCAGCGCGGCGGTGGGCTCGTCCATGATGACGAAGCGCGAGTTCCACATCACCGCCTTGGCCACGGCCACCGACTGCCGCTGCCCCCCCGAGAGCGAACCCACCGGTTGGCGGATGGACTGGACGGTGGTGACCCGGAGGGCGGCCAGGGTCTCGGCGGCCGCCCGTTCCATCTCGTTCTCGTCGAGCAGGCGGTGCCGGAGCTTCTCCCGGCCGAGGAACATGTTCTGCACGATGTCGAGGTTGTCGGCCAGCGCCAGGTCCTGATAGACGACCTCGATCCCGAGTGCTCCTGCGTCGTGGGCGCTGCGGATCCGCACCGGCCGACCCTCCCAGTAGACCTGGCCCCGGTCCGGCTCGTAGATGCCGGCGATGCACTTGATGAGCACCGACTTGCCGGCGCCGTTGTCCCCGCACAGCGCCGTGACCTTCCCGGCCGGGAGATCGAGGTCCACGTCGGCCAGCGCCTGCACGGCGCCGAAGCCCTTGAAGATCCCACGGACCTTCAGGAGCGGCTCGCCAGCGTTCGTCTCGGTCATCACGTGCCACCTTCGTCCTGTGCGGCGGGGGGGGTGCGTCCTGCCCGATGAGCCCACCACCGCCGCCGCTGGGCGGTGGTGGTGGGCCGGGTCACCTCGAGGGGGTCATCCTCACGGCTTGATGTTGGCCGAGGCGCAGACGCTCGCCCCGACGGCGGTGCAGAGCGCGGAGGCCGAGATGAACTGGTCGTGGATGACCGTCTTGGCCATGTTGGCGCTGGTCACCCAGGTGGGCGTCAGCAGCGACGCCGGCTGCTTCTGACCGGTCACCCCCTTGGGCGGGCTGGTGGTGGCGTTGACCAGCGCCTTGGGGGGCGTCAGGTGGGCCCGCAGCAGGGTGGCCAGTGTTACCGCGTCCTGAGCCTCGAGGTAGATCGGCTTGTAGACGGACCCGCACTGGTAGCCCTGCAGGATCCACTCCATGCCCTGCAGCGTGGCGTCCTGACCGGTGGTCGGGATCTTCCTCGGACCGACCCCGGCGTTCTTCAGGTCGGTGATCACGGCGTTGGCCAGCCCGTCGTTCGCCTCCACCGTGGCGTTGATCTGCGGGTGGGCGGTGAACTGCTGCTGGAAGATGGTGGCACCGGTGGCGTTCACCCAACCGGGAGTGATCTGGTCGCCGACCAGGGTGTAGCCCTTCTTGTTGGTGAGCCCGGGGGTCAGCGGCGTCTTGGCCCTGCCCCAGATGACCGAGTTGTAGCCCTGGGCGAAGGACACGGCGTTGGGGTCGGTGTCCTCACCGCCGTCGAGCTCGAACACCTTGGGGCTCTTGATCCCCCAGGACGTGACGCACGCCATGAAGCCCTTGCCGATCAGCTGGCCGACCTTGAAGTTGTTGAAGCTCACGTAGTACGTCTTCTTGCCGACGAAGGTCGCCCGGTCGTAGCTGATGAGCGCCACCCCGTGGGCGGCCGCGTACTGCTGGACCTGCGCACCCACCGTACTGTCGATCGGGTCGAAGACCAGGACCTTGGCGCCCAACGAGATGTCCGACTGGGCGTCGGCCAGTTCGGTCGCGTCCACGCCCTGCGCGTTGTCGATCTTGTACTGCGACGCCTTGTACCCGGCGGCCTTGAAGGCCCTGGCGAGGTACGGTGCGTCGAAGTTGACGTAGCGGGTCGACGACGTGGTGTCCGGCAGGATGACCCCGACCATGCCCGTGCCGGCCTTGGTCACCGCCCTGAGCTTGGCCAGGGTCGAGAAGCTCAGGTTGAACGACGACACGCTCAGCCCCGAGGGGACCTTGACGGCGGCCGAGGCCGGCGCCGCGCCGACGAGGCCGAGCACCGACAGCCCGGCCACGGCCACAACGCCCAACCGGGCCGCACGACTTCGGATTCTTGGCATGTTGACCTCCCTCGTCCCTGCCGGTCGCCGTGGTCGTGGCCGAGCCCTCCGCGCGACGTCCGGCACTGGCAAGCTAAGACCGACCTTCGTGTGCACCCAGGGCCGAAAGGCCCTTTGACGAGGAACGGCGTGAGCCGCGGGGGCTGGAGTCAGCCTGGGGCGGGCGCCGCCGCGGCGGCGGCCGTCGCCACGTCCGTCGGGTACGTGCGCAACCCGCGGAAGAGGAAGTAGGCGCTGGCCGCCAGGGGGAGCAGCATGATCAGGAAGGTGTCCTGGAGGCCCACGCTGTCGGACACGAACCCGAACAGCAACGGAGCCACCGACTGGGCAAGCGTTCGCAGGAAGGTGCGGATGCCCTCGGCCCGCCCCCAGAGCCCGGGCGGCATGATGTCGAGACGAGCGGCGTCGATCGGGGGGTTCTGAGCCGACAGGGCCGCCGCGGCGACGATCACGTAGGGCAGTGCGGTCACCATGCTGCTCGTGAGCAACGCGGGGATGAAGAGGAGCACCGTGGCCGCCGCCGTCACGGCCGCCACCATGACCCGTGCGTTCAACCGTCCCCGCCGCAACCAGGAGTCGCTGAGGGGGCCGGCCAGCCCCACACCGAGCACGGCGCCGCCGCCGATCGCCAGCATCAGGAGGTTGGCCAGTGCCGCGGTCACGTGGTAATGGCCCCGGACGAACTCCACCCCGAAGGTCTGGACGCCGGCCAGGAAGTAGTAGCCGCAGGCGCTGGCCAGGATGAGCACCACGTTCGTCTTCACGTCGAGCACGTAGCGGGTGGCGGCCACCAGCCCGAGGTGGCCCCGCCGGGCCCGGCGGACCAGCTGCGGGTCGGGGCGGATCCCCCGGTCGGACGCCAAGCGCTGGGCGTCGGTGGTCTGGGACCCCTGGCTGGTCGATCCGGCCACGTGGACGGTCTCTTCGGGGGTGGGCCGGCCCGGGCGATCCGTCGCCGCCTCGTCGACCTTCACCCACCGGATGACCGTGCCCGGCGCGGGCGCCTCCTGCCCGTTGGTGCCGGGCGCTGCCGGCCACGGCGCCTCGGGCGCCAGGGCGCCGGACCCGCCGCGCACCGGCTCGGGCAGCCGGAACAACGCCACCGCCAGGGGAAAGGCGACCAGGGCCAGCATCACGAACGCGGCCTGCCACGAGATCGCCGCCACGTCGCCGGTGAAGGTGAACCCGACGCCGGCGCCGAGCAGCTCCCCGGTGAGGATGTAGCTGTAGATCTTCCCCCGCTCGTCGCCGGGGAAGTAGTCCCCGACGAGCGAGGCCACCACCGGACCGGCTGCCGCGGTGACCAAGCCCAGCCAGAGCCGCCAGAAGAGCAGCCCGCCGAAGGTCCCGGCGGTGGCGCTGAGCAGCATGGCGACGCCCCAGAAGATGACCACCACCCCGAGCGTCCGGGTGCGCCGGACGCGGTCGGCCAGCATGCCGAAGGGAATCGAGCCGACCGCCCCCACCAGGGAGGTGACGGCAACCAGCAGCCCGATGTCCCCGTTGCTGATGTGGAGGCTCTGGCGGAGAGCCGTGGCCGACGCACCGACCGTGGCCGCGTCCGCGCTGGCGAGGGCCAGCACGGAGGCCAACACGACGATGACCCGTGCCCTGGTCGGGCCGCCGAAGACGACGGTCAACCGCGTCCGCCCGGAGCGGGCGGCCCGCGAGGCCGACCTGGTGGCCCAGCGCAAGGCGGGGTGCGCCGGCTTGCCCCGTACGCTTCGGCCGGCGCTCACCCGACAGAGCGTAGGCAGAAGCGACGGGTGGCCCAGTGCCGCCACCCGCCACGGACGGCCTCCCAACGGACTAGGGGGCCGGGAGGTGGGCCTCCGCCTCGACCTCGACTTTCCAGCGGGGATCGAGCAATGCAGCCACCACCACCATGGTGGCGGCAGGCCGGGCGGCGCCGAAGGCCTCCCGGTGGGCCACGCCGACCGCGTCGGCATCCGAGGGATCGGTCAGGTACATCCTGGTCCGGACCACGTCGGCCGGGGAGGCCCCGAGCTCGGCCAGGGCGGCGACCACGATCTCGAAGCACCGGCGGGCCTGGGTGCCGGCCTCGGGGGCGCAGGAGCCGTCCGGCCACACCGGCGCGGTGCCCGACACGTGGATCGTGTCGCCGCTGCGCACCGCCCTCGAGAACCCGATCCGCTCCTCGAAGGGAGAGCCCGAGCGCACCGCTCGCCGGTTCCCCACGGGTCCACCCTAGGGCAGCCGATGCCGGCACCCACCGGGCGCAGGGAGGACCGGCCTGAGGTTCACCGACTTCCGGCTGCTGGGGAGAGCCGACCCTGCTCCGCCGCCCGCTCGAGCACCAGCAGCCTGCCGACCCCTTCGGCCACCTTCGAGACCGGGCCGCTCGCCGTCTGCTGGTCGTTCGCACCCACCTGCTCACGGCATGCAGCCGCACCGGTCGACACGAGGCGGAGGTTCGCCAGCCAGGGTCGCCGCAGTGCGGCTGCCTGGGGGCCGCCTGCCTCGAGGGCGTACCGGGCCTCCACGCCGAGCGCGGCGCATGCCTCGGCGCCGGTGCCGCCCGTCCCCTGCGAGATCAAGGCCTGGTAGTCGGCGGTCAGGGCGGCCGTGGTGGCTGCCCCGACGGTCCGGGCCCAGCTCCGGACCCGGGCGGGCGTGGCCGTGGAGGTCGGCTCCGGCCCGTGTCCCGCTGGACGGCGCCGGTCGCCGCCGGCCAGCGTGACCGACAGCACCGCGACGGCCGTGGCCACGATCACCGCCGCCATCGTGACCATGGCAGCCTTCCAACCGGTGCTGCGGGGGGCCCGGTGCTTCCTATGGCGCGGCGGCACTTGCCACCTGGCTGCTCGTCGGCACCTCCCGATCCTGCCACCTGCCGCTTCTCCGGCGGCGAGCAGGGCGCCGCGGACGAGCTCAGCGGTGGACGGGGGACATGTCGGGGTACCGGTCGCCGGCGGCCGCCCCCGGGGGGAAGACCTCGTCGAGCTGCTGCAGCTCGTCGTCGGAGAGCGCGATCCCGTCGGCCGCCACGTTCACCTCGAGGTAGCGCCGGCGCTTGGTCCCCGGGATCGGCACCACGTCACCGCCCCGTGACAGTACCCAGGCGAGCGCCACCTGCGAGGGGGTCAACCCTCTGGCCGCGGCCAGGTCGCAGACCTTGTCCACCAACCGGAGGTTCTTGGCGAGGTTCTCACCGACGAAGCGCGGGTTGCGCCGGCGGACGTCGTCGGGCGCCAGGTCCTCGACCGAGCGGACGGAACCCGAGAGGATGCCGCGTCCGAGGGGGGAGTAGGCGACGAAGCCGATGCCGAGCTCACGCACGGTCTCGAGGATGCCGTTGGTCTCCGGATCGCGCGTCCACAGCGACCACTCGGTCTGCAGGGCCGTGATCGGGTGGACGGCGTGGGCCCGGCGGATGGTCTCGGGCGCCGCCTCGGACAGCCCGAGGTAACGGACCTTGCCCGCCTCGACCAGCTCCGACATGGCGCCGACGGTCTCCTCGATCGGGGTGTCGGGATCCACCCGGTGCTGGTAGTACAGATCGATGTGGTCGACCCGCAGCCGCTGGAGGGAGGCGTCGCAGGCCCGGCGCACGTACTCCGGACGGCCGTTGACCCCCACCCGCGAGCCGTCGGGCCGCCGCTCGTTGCCGAACTTGGTGGCCAGCACCACCTCGTCACGGCGGCCGGCGATGGCCCGGCCCACCAGTTGCTCGTTGGTGAACGGGCCGTACATGTCGGCGGTGTCGAGGAAGTCCACCCCGCGTTCGAGGGCCAGGTGGATGACGGCGATCGACTCCTCGTCGTCTCCGGTCCCGTAGAACTCGGACATGCCCATGCAACCGAGGCCCTGCGCCGAGACGACCAGCTCCTTGCCGAGAGTCCGAGTCCGCATGGCCACGTTCTACCCGCCTGTGGGCCGGTCGGCCCCACCGGCCACGGCGCCCGAGGTGGCATGCTGTTCGGCCGGCTGCCGGCCGTAGCGGTCGACCGGCTGAGAGCAGCGCGACGGGAGGTCCGGCGGTGGCAGGGACGGAGTTCGGGGGGCGCATCGGCCGCGACTGGAGAGACTCGGAGCCGTGGTGGCCGCCCGTGCCCCGCCCCCCGGCGGGGGCCCCGAACGTGCTGCTCGTCGTGCTCGACGACGTGGGTTTCGCCCAGCTCGGCTGCTACGGCTCGGACATCGCCACCCCCGAGATCGACCGGTTGGCGGCCGGCGGGGTCCGGCTGGCGAACTTCCACACCACGGCCCTCTGCTCGCCGACCCGCGCCTGCCTGCTGACCGGCCGCAACCACCATCGCAACGGGATGGGCAGGGTGTCCGACCTGGCGATCGGGTTCCCCGGTTACTGGGGCAGGCCCCCGCGCGAGAACGGCTTCCTCTCCGAGGTGCTGGGGGACCGCGGCTACGCCAGCTACGCGGTGGGGAAGTGGCATCTCACGCCGGACGACGAGACCCACATGGCGGCCCCGCGGTCGAGCTGGCCGCTCGGGCGCGGCTTCGATCGCTGGTACGGCTTCCATGGTGGGGAGACCCACCAGTTCGTGCCCGCCCTGTACCACGACAACCACTCGGTCCGACCGCCGGCCGCGATCGACGAGGGCTACCACCTCACCGAGGACCTGGTCGACCGAGCCATCGAGTTCCTCGGCGACCTCCGGGCGGTCGACGCCGGCCAGCCGTTCTTCCTCTACCTGGCCACCGGCGCCTGCCACTCCCCGCACCAGGCCCCGCGGGCGTGGATCGAGCGCTACCGGGGCCGGTTCGACGACGGTTGGGACACGTGGCGCGAGCGGACGTTCGCCCGCCAGCTCGACCAGGGGGTCGTCCCCCCGGGGACCGTGCTGTCGCCGCGACCCCCTTGGGTGCGCGCCTGGGAGGACCTGGGTGAGGCCGAACGGTCGCTGGCCGCCCGGTTCATGGAGTGCTTCGCCGGGTTCCTCTCCCACACCGACGACCAGATCGGCCGCCTCCTGTCGTTCGTCGACGACCTGGGCGAGTCGGACCGCACCCTCGTCCTGCTCGTGTCGGACAACGGCGCCAGCGCCGAAGGCGGGTCCGAGGGGTCGATCAACGACGTCCGGCTCTCCAACCTCGACCCGGCGGGTCTGGACGAGATGCACGCCCGCCTCGACCAGATCGGCGGCCCGCTCACCCACAACAACTACCCGTGGGGCTGGACCATGGCCGGGAACACCCCGTTCAAGCGGTGGAAGCGTGAGGTCCACGAGGGCGGAGTCGCCGACCCGTGCATCGTCCGCTGGCCGGCCGGCGATCTCGAGGCCGGCTCGATCCGACATCAGTTCGCCCACGCCGTGGACCTGATGCCCACCGTCCTCGAGCTGGCCGGGGTGGCAGCCCCCGACGAGATCGGCTCGGTGGCGCAGTCGCCGCTCGACGGCACCAGCTTCGCCTACCTGCTCGGCCCCGGGGGCGGGATGGCACCCGGGCGCCACGAGACGCAGCACTTCGAGATGTTCGGCTCGCGCGCCATCTACCACGAGGGTTGGAAGGCGGTGACGTTCCACCCGGTCGGGCCGCTCTACGACGACGGCCTCGATCCCAACGCGCCGTTCGACGACGACGTGTGGGAGCTCTACCACGTGGCCGAGGATCTGTCCGAGACCCGCGACCTGGCGGCGGAGGAACCCGACCGGCTGGCCGCCATGGTCGACCTGTGGTGGGACGAGGCGGCCCGCAACCAGGTGCTGCCGCTCGACAACCGGGTCTTGTGGACCCTCGCCCATCCCAAGCCCGACCACCGGACCCCGAGGGACCGCCACCGCTACTTCCCCGGGGGCGCCCAGGTGCCCGAGGCGGTGGCGGTGAACGTGCGCAACCGCTCCCACGCGCTCCTCGTCCGGTTCGAGGTGCCGGGCGGGGTGGTCCCCGAGGGTGTCCTGCTGGCACTGGGCTCGGCCCTTGGCGGTTGGTCGTTGCAGTTTCTGGAGGGCCGGCCGCGTTACGTGCACAACCTCTACGGCAAGGAGCACCACGTGGTGGCCTCCGAGGAGCCCGTCGGGCCGGGCCCCCACCTTCTCGAGTACGCCTTCACCAAGGACGAAGGCCTCGGGGGGGACGCCGAGCTGCGCTGCGACGGGGTCGTGGTGGCCCGGGGGGTGATCCCCCGGTTCACCCCGTCCGGCTTCAACGGGGTGGGGGCGGGGCTCACCTGCGGCTACGAGTGGGGACCGGCCGTGGGTGCGGGCTATCGGGCGCCATTCCCGTTCAACGGGAGGATCCTCGAGGCGGTGGTGGAGACGAGAGGTCCGGTGGTGCGGGACCCCCTGGCCGAGCTGGCGGCCATCCTGGCCGAGCAGTAGCGACCGCGCGCCCGCCGGCCGCGACGACGGCGCCCGCCGACACCTCGGCACCCTTCTGGCCGGCGGCGCCAGTACGGCGCACCCATGCGAGAGCCAGCGCGGCCGACGCCAGCACGCTGGCCAGCAGCAGTGCCCCGCCGGCCGCCCCGCCGTACAGGAGCGTGTCGAGCAGATGGCGGACCGAACCGGCGCCCACCAGGCTGCCGGCCACGGTGAGGCCGGCCACCAGCCGGCGGAGCGGGCCGTGGGCCACCGCCGCCAACACGACGAGGCCCCAGGTGAGGTACCACGCCCACAGGATCGGGCTGAGGAGCGCCAGCGCCAGCAGCGCCAGGCCGAGCGAGCGCACGGTGCCCCGCTCGGTCGAACGCCACAGCAACCATCCGCCGGCCAGGGCCGCCCCTGCCAGGCCCACCGCTCCGACAACACCGCGCACCTCGGAGAGCACCAGGGGGACCGCCACGAGGTGCCCTGCGCCGGTCACCAGCTTGGCCACCGTGTCCACCGGGGTGACGCCGGTGGACACCTTCCCGGGCGCGCCGACCGTCCGGACCCAGCCCCAACCCACGCCGCTCAGCCAGGAGAGCACGCCCAGGGTGGCGCCGGCGATCCCGGTGGCGGCCAGGACGCCGCCGGCCCGCCGCAGGACACCGCCTCGTCGGGACCACGCCCACCCCAGGAAGACGACGGCGAGGAGCGCCGGCGCCTTCACACCGCCGGCCAGCGCGCACAGGGCGATCCCCGGGCCCGGGCCCACCCGCTGGGCGACCGCCAAGCCGGCGACGAGCAGGCCGACCATGAGGGCATCGTTGTGCCCGCCGCCGAGGAGGGTGGTGAGCACGAGGGGGCTCCCCACCCCGAAGAGCACCGCCTGGGCCGGATCCCTGCCGGCCGCCCGAGCCAGGGTCGGCAGCCCGGCCGCGGCCAGGAGCACCCCGGCAACGGCCAGCAGCCGGAGCAGCACCAGGGCGGGCAGGGCGTGATGCCCGACAAGCTGGGCGGTCAGGCCGTCGAGCTAGAGAAAGGTCGGGCCGTAGGGGGAAGGGGTGTTGGCCCACAGCGGGCCGGCCAGCACGTTGAAGGGCGTGTACCCCAGCACTCCGGTGCCGTAGAGGTAGGGGTCGAGGTGGTGGCTGACCATCTCCCCCTGGCCGGCGTAGCTGAAGAGGTCTCGGCTGAACAGCGGCGGGCCCAAGAGGAAGGGCAGCGCCCAGAGGAAGGCCACCAGCAGCACCCGGCGGACCTCGACCGTCCGGCGCCCGAGGGCCCGACACGTGGCGATCCACAGCCAGCCCAGGACGGCCAGGCCCCCGTACACGGCGACGACGTCGGGCAGAGGCGCACGCCGGCCAGAGTGGGTGATCGACCCGAGCGGCCCGCCCGGCGTCCCGAAGTACCAGGCTCCGGGCAGGTGCGAGACGAAGGCGGTGCCGGACTGGGTGGCACCGGCGACCACCGTGCAGGCGGCCAGCAGCCCGAGCAGCGCCGGACGTCGGAGCGACACCGGCCCGTCTTCCTCCGGGACGAGCACCCACGGCTCCGTCCGTCCACCTCTCCGACCCGCGGGCCCGGTCCGGCCGAGGCGCGCCGCCATCGGTCCGGTCAGCCGCCGAGGCTGGCGCGCAGGTCGGCCACCGCGCCGCGAACCTCCTCGAGCTCGCGGCGCAGTACGGCGAGCTCGTCGCGGATGGCGGCCAGATCGGGGGCCGGCTCCCCCTGCGCCTGCATGCCGGGCGCCGGGGCGGGCGATCGGGCGCACGGCGGGTCGGGACCCGCCCCCGGCGTCGGCGCGGGGAGCACGGCCTCGTCGGCCAGCAACTGCCGCCAGCGGTCCTCCTTCTGGCCGGGCAAGCGGGGCACCCGCTCGGCCAGGGGCTCCACTCGTGCCGCCAGCATCGCGAGGTCGTGCTCGACCTGACCGAGGTCGTCGAAGCCGGCCATCCGCTCCGTCCGCGTGCGCAGCTCACCCACCGTCTGCGGCCCCCGCAGGAGGAGCACGGCGAGCAGGGCCAGCTGGCGGTCATCGAGCCCCATCGACTCGTCGGCCACGTGCCGGTAGCGCGTGACCGAGCGGCCGTGGGAGGGCAGCACGAAGCGGACCAGACGACGCCCCTTGAGCCGGTCGAGGGCGTCGGCGACGACCAGCTCCTCGTACTGGACGACGGGCTGCCGGTTGGAGGCCTGGTTGCAGGCGAGCACCAGGGCGTTGAGGGTGAGGGGGTACTGCTGGGGGGTCGTGAGCTGCTTCTCGATCAGGGACCCGAGGACGCGGGCCTCCTCGGCGCTGAGCTCGGGCATCGCAAGGAGCTTAGGACGGGCTGTCCCGGCCCCTTCCCCCCGGGGGCCCCGGACGCCGACGAACCGGGCGCCGACGAGGTCGTGGTGACCGGCGTCGGTACGGAGGCGGCCTCGAACGGGCAGAATCGTCGCATGGCCGGTGAGCACGAGGTGCAGTTCACGCGGGGATCGCCCGAGACGGTGCTCCCGCCGCCCGAGCCGGAGGTGGCCGCCGCCCTGGCCTCGCTGAGGGAGTTGGCCCCCGCGCAGCGCCGTGAGGGCGCCCGGCAGCTGGCGGTCCGGTGGCCCGGGTGCCTCGACGCCTGGGCCGCTCTGGCCGAGCTGGCAGAAGACGAGGTGGACCGTTACGCCTACGCCCGGGTCGGCTATCACCGAGGCCTCGACGCGCTGCGCGCCGCCGGCTGGCGGGGGTCCGGGCTGGTGCGGTGGGAGCATCCGGAGAACCGGGGCTTCCTGCGCTCGCTGGCCGCCCTCGGGGCTGCTGCGGCCACCCTCGGCGAGGAGGACGAGGCGACCCGCTGCGCCCTGTTCCTCCGCCAGCTCGACCCGGGATGGGACCGCCGAGCGGACTGAGGGTCGCACTCAGCGCCCGGGCCCCCCTCGTCGTGCCGGGCCGGCGGGGACGCCGTTGGTCGATCAGCCGATGCCCAGGCTCTGGTTGTACTGCGAGATCGTGGCGTTGACCGCCCGGGCGGCGCTCTTGAGCGCGGCGGCCGGCGACACGCCCTGTTGGTACATGCTCTCCTCGGCGTTGAGGACGTCCGTCCGCACCTGGGGGAACGGCCCGATCACGGCCCCCGACGTCGCCTTGGTGGTCGCCCCGCTCACCAACTGCTGGTAGGCGACCTTGAAGCCCGGGTTGGTCGCCCACAGGCTCTTGATGGTCGGGGTCCTCGTGGCCGACATCCGGAGCGGGATGTACCCGGTGCCGGCCGCCCAGGTGGCCTGGCTCTGGGTGCTGTCGAGGAACTCGCTGAAGTCCCAGGCCGCCGCCTGCTGGGCCTTGGGCACCTTGCTGCAGATGTAGAGGGCCGAACCGCCGGGCTCGACGCCTCCCCTGATCGACGCGCTGAGGACGGGGAAGGGGCCGATGCCGAGGGTGACGTTCGGGTAGCTGTGGAGCAGCGACGTCACCGTGCCCAGGTCGGCCGAGCTGTCGATGGTCATCCCGTACTTGCCGCTGCCCATCCCGAGAAGGTTGTCGAACTCGTCGGTACCGGTGGACGGGTTGGTGGTGGCGTCACCGCTGCGCACCAGCTGGTCGAGGGCGGTCCAGATCTTGACGGCCGTCTTCGTGTCGAAGACCGCCTTGGTGGCCCGGGCGTTCCGGCCGTTCCCGTTGTTGACGAACAGCTGGTTGGCCGTGGCCAGCCACGTCTCGAGGTGCCAGGGGTCGAGCTTGAACCCCATGCCGGTCCCGCTGGCCTTGAGCGCTGCGGCATCCTTCATCAGCTGGGCAAGGGTGGTGGGCGGGGTGTTCGGGTTGAGGCCGGCCTTGGTGAAGGACTGCTTGTTGTAGTACACGATCGGGTTCGACACCGAGAACGGCATCGCCTGCTGCACGCCATCGGTGTGCCAGTAGGCGAGCGCCCGCTGCACGAAGTCGGACGTGGCGTAATGGGTGGCCCTGATGCACGACTGCACGGGCAGGATGGATCGGCTGTCGATCACCCCCTGCTGGTCGATGTCCTCGAGCTGGACCACATCGGGCAGTTGCCCGTTGCTCAGACCGGCCTGGTACTTCTGCCAGGTGTCGTCGTAGCTCGACTGGCTCACCAGGTTGACGTGGATCTTCGACTGTGAGGCGTTGAACTTGGCAGTGAGCGACGCCAACGTCTTCCCGTTGGCGTCGGTCGGGCTCATCGACTCCCAGAAGTTGATCTGGACCGTCCCCTTGGCGCTCCTGAGTGCGGAGACCGGGCAGCTCGGGAGTCCTGCCGCGGCGGCGGACCCCGCACCGGCCGCCGACCAGGCGACCAGCGAGGCGACGGCGGTGGCGCCTGCCGCCAGGCTTCGGAGGATTCCGGTGCTCGACATCCGCTTCGTCCCCACCTTCCCCCTCGTGTCCTCTATGGGACGGCCTGCCGGGGCCGTGCCGGTGATCACGGTAATCCCGGGTGGTGGTGGTGGCCCAGGGTCCTTGGTCACACCGCCCGCCTCACGACGGCGCCCCGTCGCCCCGCCTCACGGCCTCACGATACGGCCTCACGATACGGCCTCACGACCCGGCCTCACGACCCGGCCTCACGACACGGCTTCACGATACGGCCTCACTTCACCGCCCCGGCGGTCAGGCTGCGGACCAGCTGCTTCTGGAAGACGATCAACAGGATCAGGAGCGGGGTGACGGCGATCACCGTGCCCGCCAGGGTGACGTTGACCGAGCTGACATTGGTGCCGACCAAGAGCTTCAGGCCGATCTGGACCGTCCGGACGGCGTTGTTGTTGCCGGTCACGACGAGCGGCCAGAGGTACTGGTTCCACGCACCGAGGAAAGAGAAGACGGCCAGGGCGGCCACGGACGGCCGGGCCAGGGGCACGGCCACCCGGGTCATGAACCGCCAATGGCCGTACCCGTCGAGCGCGGCGGCCTCCTGCAGGTCCCGGGGGATCTGCAGGAAGGCCTGCCGGAGGAGGAAGGTCCCGAACCCGGTGGCGAGGAAGGGCACCGTCAGCCCGGCGAAGGTGTTGTACCAACCCAGCGAGGTGATGGTGTCGAGGTTGGTGATGAGCGTCACCTCGAAGGGGATCATGAGCGTCGAGAGGAACAGCAGGAACAGGGTGCGCCGGAACGGGAAGCGTAGGAAGGCGAAGGCGTAGGCCGCCAGGATCGAGGTCACGAGCTGCCCGACGACGATGATGGCCGTCTGGATAACCGAGTTCCGGAGGTAGATCGACAGGTGCCCGCCGACCCAGGCGGTCGAGTAGTTCTGCCACTGGGCATGGCTCGGGTACAGGTACGGCGGCTGGTGGGCCAGAGCCGGCTCGGGCAGCAGGGAGTTGACGACCGTCAGATACACGGGCAGCAGGACGACCAGCGCCCCGAGGGTCAGCAGCAGGTAGCGGGCCACCAGCCGGAGCCGACGGCGCGACCGCCCCGCCCGGGGGGTCGGCCGGTGCGCTTCGCCGGGCGCCGCGCCTTGGGGCCGGGGGACGGCACCCTCGGCGGGGAGCACAGCGGCGGCGCCCGGCGCGTCGGACACGGGCTCAGCTGGCATAGCTCACCCGCCGCTCGAGGAAGCGCATCTGCACGAGGGTCAGCGTGAGCGTCAGCAGGAAGAGGGCGATGGAGAGCACGGCCGCACGGCCGGGGTCCCCGTTGATCTGCAACGTCGTGTAGACGTTGTAGATCAGCACGTTCACGTGCTCGTAGGCCGCGTTCTGGCTCCCGATGAGGATGTCGATCTGGCCGAACGTCTGGAAGGCGTAGATCGTCGCCACCACCACGCCGAAGAAGAGGGTGGGGGAGAGCAGCGGAACGGTCACCCGCCAGAAGGTCGTCCACGACGAGGCGCCGTCGACCCGGGCTGCCTCGAGGACCTCCTCGGGCAAGGAGCTCAGGCCGGCCGACATGATGATGAAGGACAGGCCGAGGAACTGCCAGACGGCCATGACGGCGATCGCCGGCAGCGCCCAAGTGGTGTTCTCGAGGATCGGGGGGTGCGGGTTGATGCCGAGCCACGGGAGGAACCCCACGACGGGGTTCATGAGGGTGCCGAACACCAGGGCGGCCACCGCCACGGAGCTGACCACGGTGGACGAGAAGATGATCCGGTACACCGCGATGCCCCGGAGGTGCCGGTGAGCCGCCACCGCAAGGAAGAGGCCCAGCAAGAGCCCGGCGGGGACCACCAGGACGACGAAGAAGATCGTCGTCAGCAGGCTCTGCAGGAAGTTGCTCGAGGTGAGCACCTGACCGACCTGGTGGAGGCCGACGTAGTGGCTGGGGAGCCCGGGGAACGGCGGCGTCTGGTACAGCGCCAGCTTGAAGTTCCGAGCGAAGGGATAGAAGACGAAGACCCCGAAGACGGCCAAGGCCGGGAGGATGAGTAGATAGCCGAGTACCGCCTCGCGCAGGCGCTGGCTGCGCCGGCTCACGACGCTGGCCATCGGGCTCACGCGGCGGTCTTCTCCTCGAGGCGGCTCCCGTCCTCGGTGAACAGGTGAACCGCGGCTGGCTCGACGGCGATCCGCACCGGCTCCCCGAGGCGCGGCCGGGCCTGGTCGGCCTGCTGACGCACCACGACGCGGGAGTGGTCGGCCAGCTCGCAGATGACCTGGGTCTCGGCCCCGAGGAGCTCGACCAGCAGCACGGTCCCCTCCAGCGCACCGCCGGGACTGATGCGAAGGTGCTCGGGTCGGACGCCGAGGACGACTGGCTGCTCGTGATGGCTCGCCACCGACGCCTGCGCGCCCTGCAGGAGGACGTCGCCGGCGGCGGTCCGGATCGCCGTGCCCCCCTCGGCCTCCACCGCCACCCTGCCCCCGATCAGGTTCATGCCGGGGCTGCCGAGGAAGGCGGCCACGAAGGAGTTGCCCGGGCGGTCGTAGAGCTCCTGCGGCGCCGCCACCTGCTGCAGCCGGCCGTGGTCCATGACCGCGATGCGGTGCCCCATCGTCATCGCTTCGACCTGGTCGTGGGTGACGTAGATGGTGGTCGTGCCGAGTCGCTGCTGCAACGCCACGATGTCGGCCCGGGTCTGCACCCGGAGGGCGGCATCGAGGTTCGAGAGGGGCTCGTCCATGAGGAAGGCCTTCGGACTGCGGACGATGGCCCGTCCCAGGGCCACCCGCTGCCGCTGGCCGCCCGACAGCTGGCCGGGCTTGCGCCCGAGGAACGGCTCGAGGCCGAGCGTGCGCGCCACATCGACGGCACGCCGCTCACGCTCCTCTTTGGGGACCCCCCGCTGCCGGAGGGGGAACTCGAGGTTCTTGGCCACCGTCAGGTGCGGGTACAGGGCGTAGCTCTGGAAGACCATGGCCACGTCGCGATCCCTGGGCTCCACGTCGTTCACGACCCGGTCGCCGATGGCCACCGTGCCCTCGTCGACCACCTCGAGCCCGGCGACCATCCGCAGGGCGGTGGTCTTGCCGCAACCGGACGGCCCGAGCAGGACCAGGAGCTCGCCGTCGCCGACGGCCAGCGAGAGGTCGTCGACCGCCCGGACGTCGCCATAGCGCTTGGTCACCTGATCGAAGACGATCTGGGCCATCCCTGCCGTTCTGCTCTCAGCTCGCGGCCAGGGTTGCCACGGCGGCTACGGTACCTGACCGCACTGCGGCACGACCGTGAGGGGCCGGCGGTCGACGGGACGGCGCGACGTCGGCCAGGACCGCGGAGGCGTGCCGGCGGCCCGCGGCGGCGGGGAGGCGCGATGGACCCGACCGGGAGCGATGACGGCCAACAGGAGATCCGCCGTCCGGGAGCCGGACGGCACGAGAGCGACGCCCCTCGATGGCCTCCGACACCCGGAGGTACATGGGTGCTCGACCTCGACGGCGTGGTGTGGCTCACCGGCCAGCCGATCGCCGGCGTGCCCGAGGCGCTCGCCAACCTGCGCGCCCGCGGGGTACGCGCCCTGTTCGCCACCAACAACTCGGCGCCGACCGTCGACCAGCTGCTCGCCCGGCTCCGGAAGGCCGGCGTCGACGCCGAGCCGGACGACCTGGTGACCTCCGCACAGGCGGCGGCCGGGATGCTCTCCCCTGGTGACAAGGTGTTGACCCTGGCCGGCCCCGGCGTCCGCGAAGCGATGGCCGCGCGCGGGGTGAAGGTGGTGGCGCACGGACCGGCGGACGCGGTGGTGGTGGGCTGGACGGACAGGTTCGATTTCGACCGCCTGGCCACCGCTGCCGACGCGGTGCGCCGCGGTGCCCGGCTGATCGGGACGAACGAGGATGCGTCCCTGCCCACCCCTGAGGGGCTGGTGCCGGGGGCCGGCGCCCTGCTGGCGGCGGTGTCGACCGCCAGCGGGGCCCGCCCCGAAGTGGCCGGCAAGCCCCACGGCCCACTGGCCGAACTGATCGCCGGGCGTCGATCCGACCTCAGGGTCGTCGTCGGGGATCGCCCGTCGACCGACGGGCGGCTGGCCGACCGTTTGGGCGTGCCGTTCGCCCTCGTCCTCTCGGGCGTCACCGCACAGGGGGACCCGGTGGGTGACCCGGCGCCGGCGGTGACGGCGGCCGACCTGGGTCGCCTGGTCGGGGAGCTGCCGACCCGGGCATGACACCCCGCCGGCGGTGCACCGGCCGTGAGAGGACCCAACCGAAGGGCGGTCGGGGGCGGTCCGGGCACGAACCCGGGCAGGACGGGCGCCAGGTGTGGCGGTATCGCTAACTTGCGCTTGCAATAGCTAGCATCGCAGCGTAGAGTGGTCGTATGGCCAAGAGTGATGGATTCAAGAAGTACGTCGAGGCCGGCGCGCTGTTGGGTCAGGTGACCCGGGCGCGGGCCGAGGAGATCGTCCGGGAGCTGGTCAACGCCGGGGACGTCCAGCGGGAGCAGGGCCAGCGGTGGGTGGACGAACTGGTGGAGCGGAGCCGCCGGGCCAGTGAGGACCTTGCGGGCCTGATCCGCCACGAGGTCGAGGCCCAGCTCACCGCCCTCGGCCTCGATCCCGAGGAACTGGCGCGGCACGCCGCCGACCTGCTCCGCTATTCCGCCGACGTGGGACGTGCCGCGACCATGTCGGCCGCCGAACGCTTGGCCGGTCGGGGCGCCCGTCGGGAGCCTGCCGGCCGCAAGACCGCACCGGCCCGAGGTCCGGCCAAGGCCGGAAAGAAGGCGGCCCCCGCCAAGAAGGCGGCCCCCGCCAAGAAGGCGGCCCCCGCCAAGAAGGCGGCCCCCGCCAAGAAGGCGGCCCCCGCCAAGAAGGCCGCCAAGAAGGCGGCCCCCGCCAAGAAGGCGGCCAAGAAGGCGGTCGCCGCGAAGAAGGAAGGCGGGACGCGGAAAGCCGCCGCCAAGAAGCCGGGTGTCCGTAAGTCGGCCGGGACGGGCGCCCGTACGGCGCCCACCTCGGGCTCGGGCAGCTGACGGGAGGGGCGCGCCGCCGGCTCGATCACGAGCTGGTGCGCCGGGGCCTGACGGTCTCGAGGCGGCAGGCGCAGGAGGCCATCGGCGCAGGCCGGGTGCTGGTCGCCGGGTCGCTGGCCGACAAGGCGTCGAGGCTGGTGGCCCCGGGGGAGCCGGTCGAGCTCAGAGGCCCGCCGCCCAGATTCGTCAGCCGCGGCGGGACGAAGCTGGCGGCCGCCCTCGAGCGATTCGGCGTGGACGTGGCGGGCCTGCAGGTCCTCGACGCCGGCGCGTCCACCGGGGGGTTCACCGACTGCCTGCTGCAGCACGGGGCGGCGGGCGTCGTGGCGGTGGACGTGGGGCACGGCCAGCTCGACCCCGCACTGCGGGACGACCCGAGGGTGCGGGTGCTCGAGCGAACGAACGTCCGCCGCCTGACCCCTGAGGCCCTGGGCGTCGGGCCCGGCGCATTCGACCTCGTCACCGCCGATCTGTCCTTCATCTCGCTGCGGTCGGTGCTCCCGGTGCTGCTCGGGCCGCTGCTGGCCCCCGGGGGTGACATCCTGGTCCTCGTGAAACCGCAATTCGAGGCAGGGAGAGCCGAGGTGTCCCGCGGACGGGGGGTCGTTCGCGACGCGGCCGTCCACCGTCGGACCCTCGAAGAGGTCGCGGGCGCGCTGTCCGACGGTGGAGCCGCCATCATGGGGGCCATGGCCTCGCCGATCACCGGGCCCGCCGGCAACGTCGAGTTCGTGCTCCATGCCCGAAAGGGGGGTCCCGCACCCGGCGCGGCGGCGTTGGCGGCGGCGCTGGCGGCCGCGGTGGGCGAGGCGCACGCCGGCGGGCGGGACTGAGCGGTCGATGGCTCGCGTCGCCATCCTCCTCCACCCGGCGCGGTCCGAGGCCGGCGAGCTGGCGGAGGAAGCCGTCCCGTGGCTCGAGTCGAGGGGGCACTCGGTCCGGGTGCTCCGCCTGACCGAGCTCGGCGAGGTCGCCGAGGACGGCCGGAGTTCGCCTTTGGCCGCTCTGCGGCTCGAGGGGGTCGACCTGGCGGTGAGCCTGGGGGGCGACGGGACGTTTCTCCGTCTCGTCCCCTTCGCCCACGAGGCCGGCGTGCCGGTCCTCGGGGTGAACTTGGGCCGCCTCGGGTACCTGCTCGAGGTGGAGCCCGAGACGTTCCTCGACGCGCTCGAGCGGACACTGGCCGGACGGACCACCGTGGAAGAACGCTGCGCCATCGAGGCGTCCGCCATCGCCGGCTTCGAACCCACGCCGGGCGAGCCCACCGAGGCGGGGTGCTTCGTCGCCCTCAACGAGATGGTGATCGAGAAGACCGTTCCGGGGCACATGGTGCACCTCTCGACGGCCATCGACGGGGAGCCGGCCTTCACCTACAAGGCCGACGGCGTGCTGGTCGCCACGCCCACCGGCTCGACCGCCTACAACCTGTCGGCCGGCGGCCCGGTCGTCGCTCCCGGGCTGCGGGCGATGATCCTCACGGCGGTGGCGCCCCACCTGTCGATGGACCGCAGCATCGTCCTGCAGCCCGAGCAGTCGGTCACCGTCACGGTGCTCGGCCAGCGCCCGGCCGGCCTGGTGCTCGACGGCCGCCAGGTCGGTCGGCTCCTGCCGGGCGCCGAGGTCGCCTGTCGGCTGGCCGCGGCGCCGGTCCGGGTGGTCTCGCTCGCGGACCGGGGCTTCGCCCGCCGGCTCCGCACCACCCTCTCGCCGGCGCGGAACTTCTGACCGGGGCCGGCGGGTGCTGACCGACCTCCGGGTGCGGGACCTGGGAGTCATCGAGGACCTGACCCTGCGGCTCGGCCCGGTGATGACTGCCCTCACCGGCGAGACGGGGGCCGGCAAGACCCTCGTCGTGGAGGCGCTCTCCCTGTTGCTGGGCGGGCGCGGCACGGCCGAACTGGTCCGCGCCGGCGCCTCGGAGGCGCTGGTCGAAGCCCGCTTCGAGCTGCCCGACGGGGCCGAACTGCTCCTCATCCGCTCGGTGCCGGCCGAGGGACGGTCCCGGGCCTGGGTGGACGGCCGGATGGCCCCGCTCTCGGCCCTGACCGAGTCCGGGGGTGAGCTGGTCGACCTCCACGGCCAGCACGAGCAGCAGTCCCTGCTGTCGGTCGCGGCCCAGCGTCGGGCCCTCGACGCCTTCGCCGGAGCCGACACGGCGCCGCTGACCGAGGCCCGCCGGCGTCAGCGCGAGCTCGAGACGTCGCTGGCCGCGCTGGGCGGTGACCCGACCGAACGGGCCCGACAGGTGGACGTGCTCCGACATCAGGCGGCCGAGATCTCGGCCGCCGCCCTCGTGGACCTCGACGAGGAGGCGGGGCTCGAGGCCGAGGAGGAGCGGCTGGCCGACCTGACCGCGCTGCGCCAGGCCGCCGCGGCGGCCGTTTCGGCGATGGAAGGGAACGGCGAGGCTCTCGACGCGACGGCGCTGGGTGGCCTTGGTGCCGCCGTTGCCGCCCTGGGTGGGCACGCCCCGTTGGCCGGCTGGGAGGGAAGGCTCCGGGCCGTCCTGGCCGAACTGGCCGACGTGGCCAGCGACCTGCGCCACGTGGTCGAGACGTGGGAGGACGACCCGGACCGGCTCGCCGAGGTGCAGGCCCGCCGTCGCCTGTTGGCCGACCTGCGGCGCAAGTACGGTCCGTCGCTCGCCGACGTGGCCCGTTTCGGCGTCGAGGCGCGACGGCGCCTCGAGCAGCTCGAGCGATCCGAGGCGAGCGTGGCCGAGCTCGAGGCGGCGCTCGGGGAGGCCCGGGCCGCGGTCGAGCGGGAGGCAGCCCGGCTGCGGGCGGTCCGCCGACGCGCCGCACCTCTACTGACGAACGACGCCGGGGCACGGCTGCGGGACCTGGCCATGCCCGGGGCGCGCTTCGAGATCGAAGTGGAGGACGGCGGGGCCGGCGACGGCGTCCGCTTCCTGCTCGGGGCGAATGTCGGCGAGGCGGTGCAGCCGCTCGCCAAGGTGGCCTCGGGTGGGGAGCTGGCACGGGCGATGCTGGCCCTGCGGCTGGTCACCAGTGGGGGACCGGGCACCCTCGTGTTCGACGAGGTGGACGCGGGCGTGGGGGGAGAGGCGGCGCTGGCCCTGGCCAGGGCGCTCCAGGAGGTCGCCGGTGCGCGACAGGTCTTGGTGGTCACCCACCTGGCCCAGGTGGCGGCGTTCGCCGACCACCAGGTGGCGGTCCGGAAGCGGACCAGGGGCGGTCGCACGGTCACGGAGGCGACGGCCCTGTCGAGGGAGGAGCGGGTGGTGGAGCTGTCCCGGATGCTCTCGGGGCACCCCGACAGCCCGACGGCGCGAGCCCACGCCGAGGAGCTGCTGGCCCTCGGCAGCCGCCCGGAGCGGTCCGCCACCGCCGGGCGGCGCGTCGATTAGCGTGGCAGGGTGCAACGGGTGAGCGTCCCCCAGTTCGGTGTGACGACGTGCCGTCGGCCGTTGCCCACCACGCGGTGAGCAAGTTCGTCTTCGTCACCGGCGGCGTCTCGAGCTCTCTCGGCAAGGGGCTCACCGCCTCCTCGCTCGGCCGGCTCCTCAAGTGCCGAGGGCTCCGGGTCACCATGTGCAAGCTCGACCCCTACATCAACGTGGACCCCGGGACGATGAACCCGGGCGAGCACGGCGAGGTGTTCGTGACCGAGGACGGCGGCGAGACCGACCTCGACCTCGGCCACTACGAGCGGTTCATCGACGAGCAGCTCAACCGCAACTCGAACACGACCACCGGGGCCATCTACTCGTCGGTGATCGCCAAGGAGCGGCGGGGGGACTATCTCGGCAAGACCGTGCAGGTGATCCCCCACGTCACCGACGAGATCAAGGAACGGGTTCGGCGGCTGGCCAGCGACGAGGTCGATGTCGTCATCGTCGAGATCGGCGGCACGGTGGGGGACATCGAGATCGTCCCCTTCATCGAGGCCATCCGGCAGTTCCGCCGCGACGTCGGACGGGACAACGTCTGCTACGTCCACCTCACCCTGGTGCCCTACCTCGTGCCGTCGGGGGAGCAGAAGACCAAGCCCACCCAGCACTCGGTCACCGAGCTGCGGAGCCGGGGCATCCAGCCCGACGTCATCGTCTGCCGCAGCGACCAGCCGATCTCCGACGGGCTGAAGCGCAAGATCTCGCTGCTCTGCGACGTGCCGATCGAAGCGGTGATCTCGGCCGTCGACGCCAGCAGCATCTACGAGATCCCGCTCGTCCTCCACGAGCAGCGGCTCGATGACTTCGTCTGCCGCACCCTCGGGATCGACGAGGCGGGCCATCCGATCGACCTCCGTGGCTGGGAGGACCTGATGGCGCGGATCGAGTCGCCCGAGCGGACGATCCGGATCGGGGTGGTGGGCAAGTACGTCAACCTTCCGGATGCCTACCTGTCGGTGGTCGAGGCGCTCCGGCACGCCGGCTTCCACCACCGGGCCGAGATCGAGCTCGACTGGATCGACGCGGAGACGATCCCGGACCTCTTGGACAGCGACCGGCTCCGCGAGCTCGACGGCATCGTCATCCCCGGGGGCTTCGGCGAGCGGGGGATCGAGGGCATGGTGGCGGCCGCCGGCTATGCCCGGCTCCACGCCATCCCGCTGCTCGGCCTGTGCCTCGGTCTCCAGGTGATGGTGATCGACGTCGCCCGTAACCTGGCGGGGCTCGAAGGGGCCAACTCACGGGAGTTCGACTCGCTCACCCCGTACCCGGTCATCGACCTCATGCCGGACCAGGTCAACGTCACCGAGAAGGGGGGCACGATGCGCCTCGGCTCCTACGTGGCGATGCTGACGCCCAGCACCAGGGTGGCCAAGGCCTACGGCACGGAGTCGGTGACCGAGCGGCACCGGCACCGCTACGAGTTCAACTCGCGCTTCAAGCGCCTCCTCGAAGAGGCCGGCCTCGCCTGCTCGGGCGCCTCGCCCGACGGCCGGCTGGTGGAGTTCGTCGAGCTGCCGGGCCACCCGTTCTGGGTCGGGACCCAGGCCCACCCCGAGTTCAAGAGCCGCCCCGATCGGCCCCACCCCCTGTTCCGCGAGCTCGTGACCGCGGCCATCGACCGGGCCGACGGTCGCGAGCCGCGTCTCATCGGGCTCGAGGACCTCGACCAGGTGCACTGAGTCCCCGGGGCGTGCCGCCGGTCCGCGACCACGACGACGACGCCGCCGAGCCGCCGGAGGGCTTCGAGCGCGACGGCGAGCAGGTCCTGCACCAGGGCCACGTCATCCGACTGGTGCACGGCAGGTACCGGGCGCCCGACGGCGAGGCGTTCGAGCGCGATCTGGTCCGGCACCCCGGCGCGGTCACAGTGGTGCCGGTGCACGAGGACGGCACGGTGACCCTCGTCCGCCAGCTCCGACCGTCGGTCTGGGAGGGGGTCCTCGAGGCACCCGCGGGCACCTGCGACGTCGACGGGGAGCCGCCCGAGGACACCGCTCGCCGTGAGCTGGCCGAGGAGGCCGGGCTCGAGGCCCGCCGGCTCCAGCGGCTGGCGTTGATCTACAACTCGCCCGGGGTCTCCGACCAGCGGACCATCCTCTACCTGGCGACCGGGCTCTCGCCGTGCGACACCGACCGAGCCGGGATCGAGGAGCAATGGATGGAGGTCGAGTCGGTACACCTCTCTGACGTCCACCGCCTGGTGGCGGAGGGCCGGCTGCGAGACGCCACCACCATCCTCGGCCTGCTGCTGGCCCGCGACGCCCTCGGGCATCCGGCCGACGGCGGCTGACGGCTCTCCCTGCAGCCGTGCCGACCGCACCGCTCTCCACCGGCGCTGAGGAGTACCTGTCGTGGTTGGCCGTCGAGCGGGGCAGGTCGGCCAACACGCTCGCCGCCTACCGCCGTGACCTCCGGGCCTACGAGGCCCACCTGACCGACCACCGGCGGACCGCGCTCGACGCGGGCCCCGAGGATGTCGAGGCCTTCCTCGCCCGCCGCCGACAACAGGGGCACCACCCGGCGTCGGTCGCCCGGGCCGCCTCGGTCGTGCGCGGCCTCCACCGTTTCCTCCTCGACGAGGGCATGGCCAATGCCGACCCGACGGCCGACCTCGAGGGGGTGCGGACGACTCGGCGCCTCCCCAAGGCGATCAGTGAGCAGGAGGTGGGCCGCCTGCTCGAGTCGGTGGTGGGTGACCACCCGCTCGCCAAGCGGGACCGCGCCCTGCTCGAGCTCCTCTACGCCACCGGCGCCCGGGTCTCCGAGGCGGTCGGCCTGCAGCTGGTCGACCTGGCCGAGCTGGCCTCGGTGGCGCCGGAGGGGGTCGGCCTGGTCCGGCTGTACGGAAAGGGCGCCAAGGAGCGGCTGGTCCCCCTCGGGCACCATGCGGCGCTCGCCCTGGCCGAATGGCTGGGCCCGGGTGGGCGGCCGCTTCTCGTGCCAGACCGGTGGCGCCGGCGCGGTGACGCCGAGGCCGTGTTCCTCAACACCCGGGGGGGTCGGCTGACCCGGCAGGGCGCCTTCGAGATCCTGCGCCGCCACGCCGTTCGGGCCGGCCTGGGCGACGGGGTGAGCCCGCACGTGCTGCGCCACTCGTGCGCAACCCACATGCTCGCCCACGGCGCCGACATCCGGGTGGTGCAGGAGCTGCTCGGCCACGTCTCGATCGCCACCACCCAGCTCTACACGAAGGTCTCGGCCGACCACCTGCGGGCTGCCTACGAGGCGGCCCATCCGCGCGCCGGGCAGGCGAGCGCGGCGGCTGTCTGACCTGCGTCCGCGGCGTTTTCGGACCCCGGATGCACCGGGAACATCTAGGCTGGTCGACATGGCAAACGACGCCCCCGCCACCGGCCCCGCGGCGGTCGACTACGGCCAGCTGCTGGCCGAGGAGCAAGCTTCGCTCCGACACCAGCTGGCGGAACTGGGGTTCGGGGAGTCGGGTGGTCTCAAGTACGACCCGAACTTCGCCGACTCGAGCCAGGTGACGGCGGAGCGCGGGGAGGCCGAGGCCCTAGCCGGCGAGCTGAACGACACCCTGGCCGAGGTCGAGGCGGCCCTTCGCAGGCTGGCAGACGGCACCTACGGGCTGTGCGAGCGGTGCGGACAGCCGATCGCCCCGGCGCGTCTCGAGGCGATGCCGGCCGCTCGGCTCTGCATCAGCTGCGCCGCCGCGCGGTAGCAGGCCGGTGACCGACCCGGGTCAGGGCTGGCCGCCCCCCTCGGGGCCGCCCGGGCGACCCCCCGGGCGTGGCTGGCCCCCTCCACACGGCAACCCGCCGCAGGGCTCCTCGTCGGGGCCCCAGGGCGGGGCCGGGCAGGGCTGGCCGCCCCCCTACGGGGGGCCCACCAACGGGAACGGCGGCCGCTGGGGCGGGCCACCGCCACAGCCGCCGAGGCGCCCGGTGGGCGGGAGCCCCCGCTCCGCCGTCTGGGTGATCGCCGCCCTGGCCGTCGTCCTGATCCTGGCCCGCACCCACCGCATCTCGAGCTTCGAGATCGTCCTCTTCTGCGTGATCGTCCCCTCGATCATCCTCCACGAGATCAGCCACGGCTGGGTGGCGCTGGCCTTCGGCGACGACACCGCCAAGCGGGCCGGGCGGCTCAGCCTCAACCCGCTGGTGCACGTGGACCTCGTGGGGACCATCATCGTGCCGGCCCTGATGGCGCTCAGCGGCTACGGCTTCTTCGGCTGGGCCAAGCCGGTCCCGGTCAACGTGTCGAGGCTCCGCCACCCCCGCAACGAGGGGGTGCTGGTGTCGCTGGCCGGGCCGCTCACCAACGCGGTCCTGGCGGCGGTGGCCGCGGTCCTGTTCCGGGCGGTCGGCGGGGTCCACTCGTTGGACGCCCAGGGCAACTTCACGTCCCTCGGCCCCGAGATCCTGTTCCTCCTCGGGTTGGCCAACGTGGTGCTGGCGGTGTTCAACATGATCCCGATCCCGCCGCTCGACGGCTCGGTGCTGCTCGAGCGCATGCTGCCCAGGGCCTGGTGGCCGGGCTACCTGCGGATCCGCCAGTACACGATGCCGCTGGTGATCATCCTGGTCATCGTGAACTTCTACCTGAACCCCGGCCCGATCACCTGGCTGTTCGAGCGCATCCAGAGCTGGTGGCTCCACGTGGTCGGCTTCTGAGGCTGTCGGCGTCTGAGGCTGTCGGCCCCGGCTCCCGGCGTCCCCGCGACCCACGCGCCCGAGGGAGGTCGGCCCGGCCGGCGGGCCGAGGGCTCAGCCCGGGGGGAGCAGCCCCGTGGCGTCTGCCGCCCGCTCGTAGGTGTACGCCGCCAGACCCCGGGCCCGCACGGCCCCCCGGTCGAGCACCGCCCGCACCGAGCCCGGGTCCTCCGACAGCGCAAGGTGGCGCTCGCGGACCGGCCGCAGCAGCTCCACCAGCGCCTCGGCCACGTCCCGCTTCAGGTCGCCGTAGCGCTCGTAGCCCTTGGCCACGTCCTCGGCGGTCCGGTCGGTGGCCGCGGCCAGTAGGTCGAGCAGGTTCGCCAGACCGGGCTTGCCCGCCGGGTCGTAGCGCATCTCGCCGTCGGTGTCGGTCACCGCCTTGCGGACCTTGCGCTCGATCTCCGCCGGGTCGTCGAGCACCCCGATCGTCCCCAAGGGGGACTCCACCGACTTGGACATCTTGCGCTCGGGGTGCTGCAGGTCCATCACGCGGGCACCGTGGGCGGGGACCTCGGCCTCGGGCACGGTGAACAGCTCGCCGTAGCGGTTGTTGAACCGGATGGCCAGCTCGCGGGCCAGCTCGAGGTGCTGGCGCTGGTCCTCGCCGACCGGGACGCGGTCGGCCTGGTAGAGCAGGATGTCGGCGGCCATCAGCACCGGGTAGGTGAAGAGGCCGACCCGCACCGATTCCTGGCTCCGCCCCTTGTCCTTGAACTGGGTCATCCGGCGCAGCTCGCCCATGGTGGCCGAGCACTCCAGCAGCCAGGCCAGTCGGGGGTGCTCGGGGACGTGGCTCTGCACGA
>DAHUYA010000143.1 GCA_027315445.1 Acidimicrobiaceae bacterium
GATCTCCGCAGGGCGTCAAGGAACTCTTCGGCCCCACCGGCTTCGGCTTCCTCGACGCCCGGACCCTGGGCTTCCCAGTCCATCGGTCGAATCCCTCTTTTCGTCCCACCGATGGTGGGATCACATTACGGTACCGTTACCAGGAACCACTGACACTTGGACGCGATCCACTGACAGTTCGGCGCGATTCTCCATTCACATCACGAGCACCCGCTGGTCGACCCGCAGCTGGTGCACACGTAGCAGGAGCCGGCCCGCTGCATGACGTCGCCACAGTTGTAACAGAAGGGTGCGTCCCGCTGTTCCGCCCGGGCCAGCGTGCTGCCGGCGTCCCCAGCTGCGGTCTGGGGCACGACGGGCGCCGCCAGCACCGTCTCGTCCACCACTCCCCGCGATGGCGTGGCGCTCTCCTCCACTCCGGGCAGGGTCGGCTGGATCCGCTCCGAGGTGGACAGCACCCCGAGCTCGAGACGGTCCTCGTGGCTCAGGTAGTCGAGGGCGAGGCGCCGGAAGATGTAGTCGACCAGGCTGGTGGCGATCCGCAGGTCCGGGTCGTCGGTGATGCCCGCCGGCTCGAACTTGAGGTTGGTGTACTTGCGGACGTAGGTCGCCAACGGCACGCCGTGCTGCAATCCGAGGCTGATCGAGATGGAGAAGGCGTCCATGATGCCGGCGAGGGTCGAGCCCTGCTTCGACACCTTGATGAACACCTCACCCGGCCGCCCGTCCTCGTACTCCCCCACCGTGACATAACCCTCGCAGTCGGCCACCCGGAAGGCGAAGGTCTTGGACTGCCGGCGCCGCGGCAACCGTTCCCGTACCGCCCCGACCACCACGGGCTCGCTCCGGCGCTGCCGCTCGCTCTCGAGTGCCGCCTCGAGCTCGGCAATCCGATCGGCGACCTGGCGGTCCTTCGCCTCGGCCTCCGATCCTGGCGGTGCCGTGTCGCCACCCTCCTTCTTCGTGGTGGACAGCGGCTGGGCCACCTTGCAGTTGTCCCGGTAGATGGCGACCGCCTTGATCCCGAGCTTCCAGGCGTCGATGTGGAGCTGCTCGACCTCCTCGACGGTGACCTCTTCGGGCATGTTGACCGTGTTGTGGTTGACGATGCCGTTCCCCACGAAGGCGTGGGTCGACGGCACCGACAGGTCGTAGACCTCTCGGACGCCGGCGTCCTCCGCCTCGGCCACCGGGCTGAAGTGCAGTCCGTCCCGCAGGACCATACGGAGCCATGCCGGCAGCGCCACGCCCTCGATGGCGGAGATCCGCTCGAGGGTCTTGCGGCTGACCTGGCGAATGCGCCGGTCGAGCAGGTGGCCGAACCTTGCCCGGCGCCCGAGCGGCAGGAGCCGGTAGAGCTCGGGCCCGGTGATGCCGGGGACCACGTCGGACGTGCTCCGGGCGAACGAGCGGGCCAGCAGCCGGCCGGCCGCCTCGGCCTTGTCGGGCTCGAGGAACGGCACCAGACGGGCCAACGTCTGGGCGTGCGGTCCGGTGGCGTACACCTCGTCGTACGTCTTTCCGTTCGTCGCGTTGGGCTTGCCGATCCGACCGTGCACCACCCCGAGGTTGGTGAGCACCGCCTGTAGGTCGTCGAGCATGGCCGACGAATCGAGGCAGATGCCCCACTTCCCCATCGGTGCCACCGTGACGTAGGCGCCGAGCGCCAGGCCCTGCAGGAAGGTCAGCACGTGCTCGCGGGTGGAGCGCAGCACCACGTCGGGGATCCGCTTGGCCGATACCCCCGCACCGCACCCCAGCTGCTCGAAGAGCTGCCCCACGGTCCTGGAGCTGATCTCGACGAACGGGCAGCGGTTCTCCGGGTGCCGGATCGCCGGCTCGATCCCGAAGGTGGCCCGCACCGATGCCGCGAGGCGCTCGAGCACCGACTCGACGGAGCTGGTGATGCGGATCGTCCACGTCGACCGCGAGATGGAGCCCTCGGAGGCGTACGCCCCGAGGAGGAAGGCGAGGTCCCCGGTCATCTCCCGGGGGATCCGCACCTCCTCCTGCCGGGCAGCCGGCGTGCCGGGCCGGAAGGCGAGTCGGGTCGGCACCTGGGCCCACATGTCGGCGCCGTAGTGCGTCGCCACCTCGTCGCCGACCTCGATCTCGTCGAGCCGCCTCCAGGTCAGCTCGCCGTCGCCGGCGACCATCAGCCGGTGGTTGGGCGTTCCGGTGACGGCGTGCCCGGAACGGAGGACGACCCGGCGAACAGGCCTTTCACCTCCGTAGTAGAAGGCGTCGGTCTTCTGCGGGCCGCCGACCGAGGCGACGAGCCTGCGTTCGGGGCGGAAGGTGTCCGCCCTCTCACCCTCGTACAGGTGCCCGATCCGGACCAAACCGTCCTCGCTCGCCACCAGGGTGTCGCCCGTGACGCACTTGGAGATCGCCCCACTGATGAACGGCTGCACCGCCCCCATCATCCGGACATGGCCCGAATAGTGGATGGTGTTGTCCCCCATCGAGCAGGCAAAGACGGCCAGGTGCTCCGTCCGGAAATTCGGGGCGCCGACGACCGACTTGTGCTCGTCGATGTGGGCGACGATGTCGTCGATCTCGCTCGACGTGTAGCCGAGCTGCCGCAGGGCCCGTGGGACGGTCTGGTTGACGATCGACATCGTCCCACCACCGACCAGCTTCTTGGTCTTCACCAGACCGAGATCAGGCTCGACGCCAGTGGTGTCACAGTCCATCAGCAGGCCAATAGTGCCGGTCGGAGCCAATACACTTGCCTGCGAATTTCTCACGCCGTACTTCTCGGCCAAATCGACCGCCTCGTCCCATGCCTCCTGGGCCGCCGAGAGCAGCTCGGGTGGCACCAGTTCCTCGTCGATCTTGGCGGCCTCGCCCTGGTGCATCCGCAGCACGTTGACCATCGGCTCGGCGTTCTCGTGGAACCCCGCGAACGGGCCCATCCGAGCCGCGGTGCGGGCCGAGGTGGAATAGGCGTGACCGGTCATGAGAGCGGTGATCGCCGCCGCCCAGGCCCGGCCGGCATCGGAGTCGTAGGGCAGGCCGTTGGCCATCAGCAACGCGCCGAGGTTGGCGTAGCCGAGGCCGAGCTCACGGAACCGCCGTGAGTTCTCGGCGATCTTCTCGGTCGGGTAGTCGGCGTTGCCGACGATGATCTCCTGACCGGTGAAGACCACCTCGACCGCCGCTTTGAACCCGGCCACGTCGAAGGTGCCGTCGTCCTTCAGGAACTTCATCAGGTTGAGGCTGGCCAGGTTGCAGGCCGAGTTGTCGAGGTGCATGTACTCGGAGCAATTGCGAACCACTACACCGTCGACGATGTAAGAGTGGTTGCGAGGCTCGGAGAGGTTGTACGTCAACTCGACGCCCTCGTCTGTGCGCTCGAGCAGGTGAGCCGTCCGCCGGACCTCGTACTGGTCATGAGTCAGCAGTAGGTCTCGAAGAAGTGCCGCCTTCCTCTGCAGTGAGAATCCGATGTGCTCGGCAAAGCTACCGATCGACGCCGACGTTATCCGGAGGTCGTACGAATTGGAGTGCCCGTACGTCTGCTCCTGGCCGCTCTTGTTCGTATAGGAGAACCGCCCACTGGGCGAGCTGCTTGTTTTGTAAAGCCTGCTCAAGATTCCGAATGTGGTCAGCAGACGCTGCACGTCCCTGAGAAGAGTTCTCGAGGTGGAGCCCAGACCGACGTAGCTGCCATGGTCTGACGTCACCACGCACCCGTCTGCATCGAAGAGCCCGCGAAGGAACGCAGCGACGATCTCGTGCGGCGCCTGTTCGATTGCCCATGGAACGGTCTTCTCCGGGCCCTTCACGGACCGGACACCGAGAGACTCGATGAACCGCTTGAAGGCTCGGCGGCTCATCCGGAGTTGCGCGGTGCCGTTTGCCTGCTCTGACACCTTCACCGCGCGGCCACCGTTCATCTGGGCGATCAGGTCGGCATGCAGGGGAAGTATCTCGGCCCTGTCCTCCTGACTGCCGTAGATGGTCGCGACGACTGCGCCGGATGTGCTTCCATCGCCGATGAGCCAGCCGAGATAGTGGCCGAAGTCCGTCGTCCACTCGGCCGGAAACTCCAAGGCGGCTGCGTGGTCGCCCTTCTCGCGATATGCCATCGCATCCGTCGCAACGGGAAGAGCTGGATCGGCGTTCACAGCAGGTGCCGGAAGGTCCAGCACCTTTATCTCGTCCGAAGACGTCAGCTGGTGCGCTTCCACGTACCCCCGGTTGACGGTGAAGATCCGATGCCCGGGAGTGCAGCTCAACTCCATCCCGTTGTCGAGTCGCAATCGGACAACCTCGTTGTATCCGGTGATCATGAACGCCTCGGGACCCGTCAGCAGTACGCACTCGCTCGGTGCCTCCGAGTTGGTGGCGTCATGCGTGTACACCTCGAACACTTCACCATCGTTGGCCCGAGCAAAGAGCTCGTTGAAGGGGATGAGTCCCTTGTCCGTGTGGACGCGGGCCGACCCGGGGAAGCACGGGTTACTGCCGTTGATCCGGCCGGCGTTGGGCGCCGTGTGCCACTTGTTGATGGTGGTGTCGAACTGCATGCCGGGGTCGGCGCACTCCCAGGCGGCGTGGGCGATCTGTCGGAACAGGTCGCGGGCCGGAACCTTCCGGATGACCGAGCCGTCGGTACGGGCGGTCAGCTCCCAGTCGCGACCGTCGAGCACCGCCTCCATGAACTCGTCGGCGACCCGGACGGAGTTGTTGGCGTTCTGGTACTGGATGGAATAGCTGTCGGACCCGTCGAGGTCCATGTCGAAGCCCGCAGCGGCCAGGACCCGCGCCTTGCGCTCCTCCAAGGCCTTGCACCAGATGAAGTCCTCGATGTCGGGATGATCGGCGTCGAGGATGACCATCTTTGCCGCACGCCTGGTCTTTCCGCCTGACTTGATCGTCCCAGCCGAGGCGTCCGCCCCCCGCATGAAGCTCACCGGGCCTGAGGCGGTGCCACCGCCTTTGAGCAGCTCATGCGACGCGCGGATCCGCGAGAGGTTGACGCCGGCGCCGGAACCACCCTTGAAGATGATCCCCTCTTCCGTGTACCAGTTGAGGATCGAGTCCATCGAGTCGTCAACCGACAGGATGAAGCAGTTGTGCACCCTGAGGTTGGCGCTCAGGTACTCGCCACTCTCTGTCTGGATGTCGTACACGTCCATCTCGCCGACGACGTCGATGGCGTCGATGGCGGCCGCGCCGAACCGGTCGCCCTCGTGCCATTGAAGGAGGTCCCCGGGCACCAATTCAGCGGTCTCGACGAAGTCGCCGTCCGTCGAGTGCTCGTCACTGCACCGCCACACCAGGTGGTCGGCGGTCACGTCGAGGGCGTGCCCGGACTTCGTGTGGATGCGGAGGACCTCCTTGCGGCCGTTGTGCTTGACCGCCACGATTCGGGTGACGCCGTGCGCGTCGAGCACCTTGGCGCCGACCGCGTTCTCCTCCACCAGCCGGCCGATCGGGACCATGCCCGCCGGCGTGGAGACCAAGGCGTCGTAGGGCTGGCACGCGGACCCCTGCTGCGGCACACCCTCGACCCCGATGTTGAACCACACCGGGGAGTTGAAGGCGGCCTTCTGGTGGACGATGAGGTGCTTCAGCTCGTCACGGAAGATCTCCGCCTCGTCGCCGTCGGCGAAGTAGCCGTCCTTGATCCCCCAGGCGGTCAGGGTGTCCACCACCCGGTCGGTCACCTGCTTGAGCGACCACTCGCGCTCGCGGGTCCCGAGCGTCCCCCGGAAGTACTTCTGGGCGAGGATGTTGGCGGCGTTCTGGCTCCAGCTCTCGGGTACCTCGACGCCGAGCTGCTCGAAGGCCACCGAGCCGTCGCGGTGGTTGACGATCCGCGAGTCGCGCCGCTCCCAACGGACCTCGTCGTAGGGGTGGACACCCTCGGTGGTGAAGTGGCGGCGAAGGCCGAGTCCGACTCGCTGCGGGGCGATTGCCATGCTCTGTGCGCTCCCTCTCGCTCACCCGGCGAACACCGCCGGCCTGTTGGCTCGCCCGGCGGCGAAGCGATCCTCCACCCCCCACCGGAGACCATCGTCGTCCCCGGGGAAGCAGCCTACCGGCCATGACCACAACATGTTGTGGTCGTCCGCCCCCGTGGCACGAGATGCAGTGGTCATTACAGCACTGTAGTTACGTCACTGTCAACGGTCACGGTTGACCGTCGCGCCTGCTCGGAGGGCGTTCGCGAAGGTTTGCGCGCCTTCCCCGCCTGGTGGCGCCGCCAATCTCCCCGACCGTCTCCGGCCCGTCGACGTAGGGTGCCCGGCCATGGCCCCCGCCAACCGCTCCGGCCAGCCCGACTCTGGCCCCGCACCTCCTCCCGCCGCCGGCACGGCTCCCGCCGCCGGCGGTCACCTCGGCGGTGCGGTGGTGGTGGCGGTGGACGCCGGGACGACCGGGGTGCGCGCCCTGGCGGTCGGCCACGCCGGCGACGTCGTCGACCTGGCCTACCGCGAGCTGACCCCGCACTTTCCCCGTCCCGGCTGGATGGAGCACGATCCGCTCGAGATCGCCGACGCCGTGGTGGCCACCTTGGGAGAGGTGGGGGCACGCCTCGCCGGGGAGGGGCGGACCGTGGCGGCCGTCGGCATCACCAACCAGCGGGAGACGGCGGTCGCCTGGGACCGCCGGACCGGTCGGCCGCTGCACCGGGCCATCGTCTGGCAGGACCGCCGGACCGCTGCAACGTGCCGGGCGCTCGAGGACGCCGGGTTCCTCCCGCTGATCCGGGACCGGACCGGCCTGGTGCTCGACTCCTACTTCTCGGCCACCAAGTACGCCTGGATGCTCACCGAGGCGAGGGTGGACGACGGCCTGGCGCCCGGCGACCTCGCCCTCGGCACGGTGGACAGCTGGGTGCTGTGGCGGCTGACCGGCGGGCCTTCGGGCGGAGTGTTCGCCACCGACCCGACCAACGCCAGCCGCACGCTCCTGTTC
This sequence comes from Acidimicrobiaceae bacterium, assembly GCA_027315445.1. Classification (GTDB taxonomy): domain Bacteria; phylum Actinomycetota; class Acidimicrobiia; order Acidimicrobiales; family RAAP-2; genus DAHUYA01. Next base: position 6,934 of record DAHUYA010000143.1, read on the forward strand.
GACACCGGCGAGCTCCGCTGGTCCGACGACCTGTGCCGGCTCTTCGGCGTGCCGAGGGAAGCCCTGGCCGAGGTCCGCCCGAGCTGCGGGCGGTTCGGCACCGTCGACCCGGCAGCCCTCGAGGGCGGCGACGACCCGGTGGCGGCGGGCGGCGCATCGGCGGTCCTGGCCGGGGCGCCGATCAGCGGGTTGGCCGGCGACCAGCAGGCGGCGCTCTTCGGCCAAGCCTGTTTCGAGCCCGGGATGGTGAAGGTCACCTACGGCACCGGCAGCTTCGTCCTGCTCAACGCCGGCTCTTCGCGCCCCGCCCCGCCCGAGGGCCTGGTGGCCACCGTGGCCTGGGACCTGGGCGACCACGCCGGACCGGGCGGGCGGATCGCCTACGCCCTCGAGGGGTCCGCCTTCTCCTCGGGCGCGGCCATCCAGTGGCTGCGCGACGGGCTTGGGATGATCGAGCGGGCCGACGAGACGGGACCCCTCGCCGAGTCCGTGCCCGAGAGCGGCGGGGTGACGTTCGTCCCCGCGTTCACCGGTCTGGGCAGCCCATGGTGGGACCCGGCGGCCCGGGGCACGGTCACCGGCATCACACGGGGCACCGGGCGGGCCCAGATCGCACGGGCGGTGGTGGAGGCCATGGCCTTTCAGGTGCGCGACATGGTCGACGCCATGACCGCCGCGTCCGGGCGACCCGTCTCCCGGCTGCGGGCCGACGGCGGGGCGGCCGACATGGACCTGCTGCTCGCCCTCGAGGCGGACCAGGTCGGCGTGCCGGTGGCACGTCCCCGCTGCGTCGAGTCGACCGCCGTCGGGGCGGCCACCCTGGCCGGGCTCGCCGAGGGCTATTGGGGGTCGCTGGACGAGCTGGCCGGCTTGTGGGCGCTCGACCTCGAATGCCGGCCGTCGGTCGACCGAGCGGTGGCCGACCTCGGCTACGCCGCCTGGCGGCGGGCCGTCGACCGTTCGAGGGGGTGGGCGGCGCCCGAGGGCGGTTGACGGCCCCGGCGACCCGCCACTGCGTTCAGTCCTCGACCGGCGCCGGGGGCTGGCGCACCACGTCCACGAGGTTCACCCCGTCCACCTCGTGGATCTCGTGCCGGAGCAGGTCCATCAAGTGGTCGCCGGCCAGTTCGACCACGAACTCGTCGACCGCCTCGCCCCCGCCGCGCGACAGGATGTCGACGGCCACGATGTCCCCGCCCACCGCGCCGATCCGGCTGGCGACCTGGCCGAGCGCGCCAGGGCGGTCGGGAAGGGCGACCCGCAGGACGTAGCGCTCCACGGGACACAACCTAAACCCCTCGTGTGAACAGCGTGTTTCTAGGGTGTGAGCGAACGTGACCTCGGGTCGGCCGGGGTGGCGGCCGGCGGCCGGCGCTTGGGCACGTACTCGTCCACGTACTGGCGCCCGGCCAGTGCGGCGATCTGCTTCATGAGGTCGTCGGTGAACGCCCGGCAGACCGTGTGGTCGTGGTCGGCCATCGGCTGGTCGGCGTCCGCCGCCGCCGGCATGCGGACCGGCGCGCCGAAGCGGACGGTGACCGTGCGGAACGGGCGCATGTACATCTTGTCCACCGGTTGGACCTCGTCGGTCCCCTCGAGACCGACCGGGATCACCGGCACCCCGCACTCCCTCGACAGTCGGGCAACCCCGGTCCTGCCCTTGTGCACGAACTCGTCGAGCGTCCGTGTCCCCTCGGGGTAGATGGCCAGCAGCCCCCCGGCGGCCAGCACCTCCTTGGCGGTCTCGAGGGCACGCTGGGCGGCGTCCCCGCCGTCGCGGCGGATGGGGATCTGGCCGGCCGCCCGGAAGAACCACGCGGTCTTCGGGCTGTCGAAGTACTCGGCCTTGGCGAGGAACGTGACCCGGCGCCCGAGGACGAGCGGGAGGACCAACGAGTCGCAGAACGAACGGTGGTTGGCCGCCAGCACGGCCGGACCCCCGCGGGGCACGTGGTGCCGACCCTCCACCCGCACCCGGAAGAGGAGGAAGAACACCGGGTAGAGCAGGGCCTTGAGCACCCAGTAGGCCACGTTCCAGGCTACCGCTTCCAACGCCCGGCGCGCCGAGCGGCCGCCCGGCGCGAGACGGCGCCGGTGTCATGCGCCGCGTGCCACCACGGGTTGCGCCGGGCGCCGCCACCCGCCGTGTGGTCGAATACCGAGAGGCCCGAGCGAACGGGCCCCGCAGAGGTTCCCGGAGCCAGGGCCGGGAGGCGGGACCCGGGGGTCGCCCGGGGAGAGGCCCGAGGGAGGGAGCACCCATGTCCGACGCCGGCCGCCAGACCGAGCCGTTCCTCGACGGCCTCCGCTTCGGCGAGGGCCCCCGGTGGCACGACGGCCGCCTTTGGTACTCGGACTTCTACGCCCACGCGGTCTTCTCGGTCGACGAGGGCGGCGGCCGCCGCAAGGAGCTCGAGGTGGAGAACCAGCCCTCAGGGTTGGGGTGGCTGCCCGACGGGCGGCTCCTGGTGGTCTCGATGATCGACCGCAAGGTGCTCCGCCAGGAGCCCGACGGTTCGCTGGTGGTCCACGGCGACGTCGAGCCGTGGGCCACGTGGCACGCCAACGACATGGTCGTCTCGGCGGACGGGCGGGCCTACGTCGGGAACTTCGGCTTCGACCTCGACGCCGCCTTCGGCGGTTCGACGGACGTGATCCGCGAGACGTCCCTGGTCCGCATCGACCCCGATGGCACCTCCCGCGAGGCCGCCGCCGACATGGGCTTCCCCAACGGCAGCGTCATCTTCCCCGATGGCCGCACCCTGGTGGTGGGCGAGTCGATGCGTGGGCGGATGACCGCCTTCGACATCGGCGACGACGGGTCGCTCTCCAACCGGCGGGTCTGGGGCCAGATCGAGGGGGTGGCTCCCGACGGCTGCTGCCTCGACGCCGAGGGCTGCATCTGGGTGGCCAACGCCTTCGGCCCCGAGGCCGTCCGGGTGGCCGAGGGTGGCCGGATCCTCGAGCGGGTGCAGACCACCCAACCGTGCTTCGCCTCCAAGCTCGGCGGCGCCGACCGACGGACCCTCTACTGCATCACCGCCCCGAGCAGCCTCTCCCACGAGGTGCGCGACCGTGAAGCGGGGAAGATCGAGCAGGTGCGGGTGGAGGTGCCGGGCGACGGACTGCCCTGACCAGAGGCCTTGACCGGTCCCCTGCGGGAACGCTGGGCGGGTCGCTCGGGCCGGTGGGCTCAACCCAGCTTGGTGAGCGCCCGCCGGAGGTTGCGCACCGCCTGACCGGTGCGCTGCTCGTTCTCGATCAGGGCGAAGCGGACGTGCCCGTCCCCGCCCGGACCGAAGCCGACCCCCGGTGAGGTGGCCACCTCGGCCTCTCGCACCAGCATCTTGGCGAAGTCGAGGGAGCCCATCTCGCGGTAGGGCTCGGGGATGGGCGCCCAGACGAACATCGTCCCGCGCGGGGGCACGACCTCCCATCCGATGCGACGCAGGCCGTCGCACAGGGCGTTGCGACGGGCCTCGTAACAGCGGTTGACCTCCCGCGGGTAGTCGGACGCCTCGTTCATGGCGACGATCGTGGCGATCTGGATCGGTTGGAAGGTCCCGTAGTCGAGGTAGCTCTTCAGCTTGGTGAGGGCCTGGACCATGTCGGGGTTGCCGACCACGAAGGCCACCCGCCAACCGGCCATCGAGAACGACTTGGTCATCGAGTAGATCTCGACCGCGACCTCCTTGGCCCCGGGCACCTGAAGGATCGACGGCGGGCGGTAGCCGTCGAACCCGATGTCGGCATAGGCGAAGTCGTGGACGAGCACCACCTCGTGCTCCCGGGCGAAGGCCACCAGGCGCTCCATGAAGGAGTAGTCCACGCAGGCCGTCGTGGGGTTGTGTGGGAACGACAGCACGATCACCCGGGGCTTGGGCCAGGTGTCCTCCCAGGCCTCGACGAGCGCGCCGAAGAACTCGTCACCGGGGTCGGGGGCGCCGGCCGGATCGGGGCGCAACCCTGTGCCACCGGGCCGGTCGGGACCCGGACGCCCCTCGCCGGACGGCGCCGGGCCGGTCAGGCGGATCTGGCGGATGTCGGCGCCGGCGAACAGGGGGGCGTAGATGTGGATGGGATAGGACGGCGACGGGACCAGCGCGGTGTCCCCCGGGCCGACCAGGACCCACATGAGATGGGAGAGCCCCTCCTTGGCACCGATGGTGGTCACCACCTCGAGATCGGGGTCGAGCGAGACCCCGAATCGCCGCTGGTAGAGGTCGGTGACCGCCCGACGGAGCTTCGGGATGCCCTTCGACGACGAGTACCGGTGGTTCCGCGGGTTGCGGGCCGCCTCCGCCAGCTTCTCCACCGCCACCGACGGCGACGGGAGGTCCGGGTTGCCGAAGCCGAGGTCGATGACATCGGTACCGGCTCGCCGGGCCTCGAGCTTCAGGTTGTCGATGATCGTGAAGACGTAGGGCGGCAGCCCGTTGATCCGGCGGAACTCCATCCCCCGAGGCTACTTCCGACCAGACCCCGGGCCCGACCGCTCAGCGGGTGCGGCCGACCCGGTCTGCACCCCCCGCCGGCGGCCGCCGGCGCCGGGGGGCGGCTCGAGCGGCGAC
>DAHUYA010000163.1 GCA_027315445.1 Acidimicrobiaceae bacterium
CGTGATGGTCAGGGTGCCGACCACCGAACCGCCCCCACCGTTCGCGGGATCGTCGACGATGCTGATCGGCAGGCCGGCGGCGGCGGGTGCATCGGGGGCGACGGTCAGCACGCCCACGACGGTGCCGTCGCCACCGGGGCCGACGAACACCGCGACGTCGGAGAACACGACGTCAGGTGGTCCCGCCACGGTGGCCCCGATGGTGACCCCCGAGGCCTGCAGTGCCACCAGGACCGCCGTGCCTGGCGCGGCAGCGACGGTCACGGACCCGGGCGCCCCGCTCGGCGACTGGGTGGGACCAGCGGCCGGCGGGTTGGGGGCCGGCGGGTTGGGGGCCGGCGGGTTGGGGGCCGCGTCGATGCTGAGACAGCCCGTGCAGGTGGTCGAGCCGCCGCTCCCGCGCAGCGTCACGTTGCGGGCTCCGGTCGGTGCCGCCTGGCTCACGGTGGCCCGGACGACCAGGACGGTCGTGCTCAGCACGTCCGACGCCCCCAAGCGGACGCCGGTGCCACTGACCCCGACAGTGGTTCCCGAGGTGAACCCCGTGCCCGTCAGCGTGAGCTGGACGCCCGACACACCCTGGTCGAGAGTTGACGGCGACAGCGCGGTGAGGGTCCCGAGCACCGTGGAGATGACGGTGCCGGGGGGTTCGTTGGGGGCAGCGGCACGCGACCCGGCGTTCGTCGGGTCACCGGCACTCGGGGTCGCGCCGGCCGCTTCGTGGGACCAGTTCCACGTGTCAGAGAGCATCCCGCCCCCGTGGCCTCCGAAGAGCACCACGGCCCGGGTCCCGGGGTCGTAGGCCAGGGAGGCGCCGGTGCGGGCGGGCGGGCTCGCAGCCGGCGAGGCCTCCGTCCAGCCGGCGCCGTTCCAGGTCCAGGTGTCCGAAGCGTCGCCGGCGGTGGTCCTGCCGCCGAACAGCACCAGGTCGGCGCTCGGCGGGTCGTAGGCCATGGAGGCGTCGGCGCGGGCGGGCGGGCTGGATGCCCGGGGGGCCTCAGTCCACAACCCGTCCCACGTCCAGGTGTCCGAGAGGAGCCCGGCGGCGCCCTCGCCTCCGAAGAGGACTACCTCGCCGGCTGCCGGGTCGTAGGCCATGGAGGCCCCGGCGCGGGCCGGCGGGCTGAGAACGGGCGAGGCCGGCGAGGCTTTCGCCCACGTGGTGCCGTTCCACGTCCAGGGGTCCGAGAGCGGCCCGGAAGGGCCTTCCCCTCCGAAGAGGACGATCTCTCCGATCGCCGGGTCGTAGACCATGGAGGCCCCGGCGCGGGCCGACGGGCTGAGAACGGGCGAGGCTTTCGCCCACGTGGTGCCGTTCCACGTCCAGGTGTCCGAGGTGTCGCGGCCGGTGCCCGTCAGGCCGCCGAAGAGGACCACCTTCCTCGTCGCAGGGTCGTACGCCATCGCTGCGCCGTCCCGGGCGGAGGGGTTCGCAGCCGGTGAGACCTGCGTCCACGCGGGTGCTGCCGGGACGCCCGTCGCTCCCACCGGCACGACCATAGAGCTGACCGTGAGGGTGACCGTCGCCACCACCGCCACCGCCGCCACCACGGCGACGCCGGCACGGACCGGTCCCCTCGGGGTCACCGGTCCCCTCGGGGTGACCGGGCGGCAGAACGTGCCGGCCCGGTTCCCTCGAACGAGGCGCACAGAGTTACTGACAGCCATGGCTGCCTCCTCCGCCCACGGCCGGCACCGGGGCCGGCCCTCCGTGCGGTCCATGGTAAACGGCTCGCTCGGCGACGGCCACCTCTCTGTAGCTGGTTCTTCGTGAGCCCACCTGCGGTGGACGGCCCGCCGCCGGCTGGTCGAACCCTCCGGGGCGTCGGGTCAGGAGAGCCGGACTGGCAATTCCCGCATGAAGAGCATGATCGGATTGAAGATGCCCAACGGGGTGAAGGACGGGGCACCCGCAAGCTCGATCTTCCGGGTTCGCTCGAACAGGACTTCGAGCAGGGTGCCGAGCTCCCTTCGGGCCAGATTGGCTCCGAGGCAGAAATGCGCACCGCCGCCCCCGAAGGCGACATGGGGGTTGGGGGTGCGCCCGATGTCGAAGCGGAACGGATCGTCGAAGACCTCCTCGTCCCGATTGGCGGACGGGTACCACATCGTCACCCGGTCGCCTCGAGCGATCGTCACCCCGCGGATCTCGGTGTCCCGGGTGGCCCGTCGGGCGAAGTACGAGACCGGCGAGGACCAGCGGAGGATCTCCTCGACGGCCTGAGGGAGCGCCGAGGGCTCCCGACGCAGCCTCTCGAGCTGGTCGGGGTGGTCGAGGAGCGCCACCAGCCCGTGGGAGACGGCGTTGCGCGTGGTCTCGCTCCCGGCCACGACGAGAAGGAGGAAGAACATGTCCAGCTCGATCTGGCTGAGACTCGTGCGCTCGCCCTCGTCGGTCTCGACCTCCACGGTCGACAGGATCGTCCAGACGTCGTCCTGGGGGTTCACCCGCTTCTCCTGCCCCAGCCGCTGGGCGTACTCGAACATCTCCACTTGGATGCCGAGGTGCTCCTCCCGCGACATGTGACGCCCGGGGGCGTCGCCCTGCAGGAAGTCGTTGGCCAGTGCGAAGAGCCAGTCCCGGTCCTCGACCGGTATGCCGACCACGTCGGCAATCATGTTCATCGGCAGTTTGTAGGCGATCTCCGACACGAAGTCGCACTCACCCTGCTGCAGGGATCGGTCGACGATGGACTCGGCCCACCGGCGGATCTGGTGCTCGAGCCGCTTGACCATCCGCGGCGTGAAGCCGGCGCTGATGAGCCGGCGCTGCCGGACGTGGTCCCGGCCGTCCATGTTGACGAGCATGGTCCCCGCGATCTCCGGCTGGTGGCTGAGCTGAGGCCCGTCATGGGCGCTGAACAACCCGGGGTCGCGGCTCACCCCCTGGATGTCCTCATGCTTCGACAGCACCCAGAACCCCTCGTCGTGGGGACCCGGAAGCCCTTCGGGGAAGGAGTGCCACATCACCGGTTCCTGGCGCCGGAGGACGGAGAAGACCTCGTGCGGGAACCCGTCGGCGAACAGAGCGACGTCCGTGAGATCCACGCCGAGGTGGTCGCGATCGACAGCAGGTTCGGTCATGGGCACGTCCTCCTGACTGCGGCCGGAAGCACGAGGAGAGCCCGATCTTGTCAGAAACGCCCTTCCACCGCCGGGGGGCTCGCCGTCGGTCACCGCCTTGGCGACGCGGGAGCAGGCCGACCGGCGGTCATGGTGGCGTCGGGGAGGACCGGTCACCTCCTCGGTGGGTCATGCTCGGGCGGCAGCCCGACCTCCTGGGTACCGGTCGCGCCGCCGCCATCGCGAATGGCCCAGTTCGTCCCAGAAGAGGACCCCGAGATCCATGTCGGCCCTGTGGTCGCCCCGGTGGCCGGATGGGAGCTCGCACTCGTACCCGAGGGCCCGGCTCTCGCAGAAGAGCGCCCCGGTGCACCATCCGCCCACGTCGTAGTCAAAGTGCTCGTCCATGGCGTCTCCCACCGCCCCCGAGTGCTCGGTTCGAAATGGCCCCTCGGTCGTCGCCTCGGGCCCACCTCCCCTCGGGTTCACGCTGCGGCCGCACCACCGTCTCCGACAGGGTCTTTGGTCCCATCCGGGCGCCGCCACCCGGAGGTCGCCGGGCAGCAGCGCGACCCCCTCTGTCGGCCGGCGTCCGGCCGCTAGCCTCTCGCCCGATGCCGCACGTGGCCGGACAGCCGGTGATCATCGAAGCGGCGATCAACGGGGTCACCCGGCGCGACCGCAACCGGCACGTGCCGATCGAGCCGGCCGAGATCGCCGCCGACGCCCTGGCCTGCATCGCCGCCGGCGCCGCCATCATCCACAACCACATCGACCGCTCCGGGATCGACGAGCGGGCTGCCGCAGAGCGCTACCTCGAGGGCTGGCGTCCCGTCCTGGCCGAGCGGCCGGACGCACTCCTGTACCCGACCGTCCACATCGGTGCGCAACCCGGCTACGAGCACCTGGCCCCGCTGGCCGAGAGCGGAGCGCTGCGGCTGGGCATCGTCGACCCCGGCTCGGTGAACCTCGGCGGCGTCGACGCCGACGGCGTCCCGACCGGCGGGTTCGTCTACGCGAACTCGTACGACACCATTGCCCACGCCTTCGCCATCTGCCGCCGTTTCGGGCTCGGACCGAACATGGCCATCTACGAGCCGGGATTCCTCCGGACCGTACTGGCTTGGTGGCGCGCAGGCAGGCTGCCGGCGGGCGCCATGCTGAAGCTCTACTTCTCCTCAGAGCGGGGCTACCTCGGAGCTCCGTTCGGCCTTCCCCCGACCCCAGCCGCCCTCGACGCCTATCTGGAGCTGCTCGGAGACTGCGATCTGCCCTGGGCAGTCTCGGTGGTCGGTGGCGACCTCGCCGCCCACGACCTGTGCCGTCGGGCACTCGAGCGGGGGGGCCACCTCCACGTCGGGCTCGAGTTCTATGCCGGTGGGCGTGAACCGACCAATCTCGAGCTGGTGCGCGAGGCGGTCGAGCTGTGCCGAGAAGCCGGACGGCCGGTCGCCAGCCCGGACCGGGCAGCCGAGTTGCTGCGGCTCCGGGCACCGGGCGGGCGAATTTCCGCCGCCACGGGCGACGTCACCTGACCGGCGCCTCGCCGCCGCCCTCGGCTCCCCGCCGGCCGCCGCTCATCCGACCAGCTCGTCGTTCCCCCGGCCGATCGTGATGTCGCCGCTGTCCACCAACTCTCGCACCGTCTTGACCACCGCCGACTCGGCGGCCTCGACGGCCGACAGACGCTGGGGTCCCATGGCAGCCAGGTCTTCGAGCAGGTCATCGGCGGCCCGGCTCGACACGTTGCCCGTCACCTTCTCCACGAGGTTCTGGGGCTTGCCCTTGAGGGCGAGGGCCATCTCCTTCATCGAGACCGAACGGAGGGCGATCTGGAGCGAAGCGTCGTCGAGGGCCACGACGTCGTCGAAGACGAACATCTCCGAACGGACGCGCTCGGCCAGCTCCGCGTCGACCTCGTCGAGACCGCTCAGTATCTGGCGCTCGGTCGTGCGGTCCGTATTGCTGAGGAGGGCGACCACCGAAGAGACGCCGCCGCTCTCCGGTCCCCCACCGCTGCGGGCGAGTGTGGAGAGCCTCGACTCGAGCTCGTCGGCGACCTTCTCGACGATCTCGGGTACCACGGGTCCCATGGTCGCCATCCGGTGGGTGATGTCCACCCGCGTCCCCTCCTCGAACTCCTCGATCACCCGGGCGGCATGGTCGGCGTGCAGGTTCGCCAGTACCAGGGCGACCAGCTGAGGGTGCTCGTCGTTGAGGAAGACCACCAGCTGCTGCGGCTCGATCCGGTTCAGGAACACGAGCGGGCGCTCCTGGGTCAGCGGCTGCAGCTCCGACAGGACCTCGGCGGCCCGGCTGGCACCCAGCCGGTCGCGCAACCATCGGCGGGCGAGCTCGATGCCACCCTGGCGGACCTGCACGAGCGCCCCGGCCTCGTCCTCGAACTCTGCGACGACCTTCTCGACCTCCTCGGCCCGCATGACGGGAAGGCTGGCCATCTCGGCGGTGATGGCCACGACCTCCACCTCGCTCATGCTCGCCAGCACGCGCTGCACCCGGTCGTCGTCCAGCTGGGCGAGGACCAACGCTGCACGCTGGGGCATCGTGAGCAGGGTCATAGCCGTCCGTCCAATGGGGCCGTCCACCGAGGTGACAAATGAATGACCCGCCACCCAGGTGGATCGAGGGTAGCAAGCAGGTTTGGGGTGGTCAATGCTCGATGTATGCGGAAATCCGGACTGCGGCACGTTGCAGTCTGAAGCTCCACACCTGCCGATCGCCTCTCGACGCCCTTCTAGCCTCTCTACCTGCCTAAACAGCTAACTCATTGCTCGCCCGATGCAGTTAGTTGCTGCATCTGGACTGTAATAATAACGACCTCTTGCCACGAGATCGACGCAAGGCTGTCGGCTTCACCGGTATCTATTTCGGTGCCCATCGGTCGCTGTTGAGTTGCCATATACCTCGCGGAGTCCCGAGACACCCGGAGACCCCGAGTGTGGGGGAATCCCGGCCAACGCCGTGCCCGTCACCTCCCGGGGCGCGACGGCTCCGAGCTCTGCGCCGCGGGCTCAGGGTGTGATGGCAGTCCGCTGCACCGGGGCCGCCGGCTCCTGACGTGCCCACAACCCGCGGCGCAATGCCTCGAGGAGTGCCTGGCGGGTCGCCGCCGGATCGATGAGCTCGTCGAAGCCCAATCCCTCGGCCGACCGGAACGAAGCTTCGACCTCGGAACGGCGGAGCGCGGCAGCCACCTGGGCATCGGCACCCATGGCCCGGGTCGACGCCCCGGCCCCCATGGCGCCGAGCGTTGCCCCGGGGTACGCGTAGGTTGCGACCTGGTTGTCGAAGCCGACCATCGCCATGACCATCGACCCGAAACCGTATGCCTTCCGGAGCGTCAGGTGGACCTTGGGCGTGGTGGCAAGGGTCTGGGCGGCGAACATCCGGGCGCCGCTCCGCAGGACACCGGCCCGCTCGGACCGGGTCCCCGGCAGCATGCCCGGGTTGTCAGCGAGGAAGATCAGCGGCAGATGGAAGGCGTCGGCCACGTTGACGAAATGAGCGGCCTTGTCCGCGGCTTCGGCGTCGATCGACCCGGCGAGGACCGCCGGCTGGTTGGCGACCACCCCCACCGGGTGCCCGCCGAGCCGGGCGAGCGCGCAGATGATCGAACGCCCGAAAGCGGGCTGCACCTCGAACCAACCACCCTCGTCGAGCACGACGTCGAGCACGTTGCACATGTCGTAGACCTGCCGCCCCTCGCGGGGGACGATGTCGAGCAGCTCCGGCACGGGTCTGGGCTCGAGATCTTCCCCCTCGGTGCGGTCGGGTGGGTAGGACCAGGCGCTCGACGGGAAGAAAGCGAGGTAGGCCCGGATCTGCCCGAGTGCATCGAGGTCGTCGGCCGCGAGGTTGTGGATCAGACCGCTGGCGCTGGCCACCGGCGGGCCGCCCAGCTCCTCCTTCGACACGTCTTCTCCGGTGGACTCCTTCACCACCGGCGGGCCGGCGGTGAAGATCGACGCCTGCTCGGTCATGACCGTGAAGTCCGACATCGGCGCGATGAGGGCGCCGTGGCCCGCCGAGGGTCCCAGCACGCCGGTGACGACCGGCACCCGGCCCGAGCACCGGGCCTGTATCAGCAGGTCCGTGGGCGAACGGGCGTGGCCGCGCTCGGTGGGGCGGTAGCCGGCGCCCTCGAGCAGCATGACGAGCGGCACTCTGGTGCGCAGGGCCAGCTCGGCCAGCCGGTAGCGCTTCGCATTGCTCCCGGTGCCGATGGTCCCGGCCAGGGTGGTGAAGTCCTCGGCGCCCACCATGACCGGCCGCCCCTCGATCTCACCGGACCCCCCCACGAGGCCGTCGGACGGCACCTCGCCGCCGACCAGGGTGCCGATCTCCCGGAACGAGCCGGGGTCGAGCAGCGCCTCGACCCGGGCCCGGGCGTCGAGCTTGCCGGCAGCCCGGTGCTTGGCGAGCCTGGCTTCACCCCCCATCGCCCGCGCAGCCCGACGACGGCCCTCGAGCTCGCCCAGCGTCTCACCCCAATCGCTGCCCTCTCGGCCCATCGGGCCATCCTCGCACCCCCACCGATGACCGGGCACGAGCGCCGCCGACGTTGCACGACCGGACTGCCCGTCACCGACACCCTCACGCCGCGAGGGCACGTCGGCCGGCGCGGTCGGGCGCCTCGACCGTCGCGAACGGCGGAGGGTCGTCACGAGCATCTCGCGCCCTCCCTGGGACCACGGACGGGCGGTGCCTCGGACGTAGGCTTCGAGTGACGGCCGACCAGGGAGGGCTCGTGGAAGCGGAGGCGGCTGGCCAGGACACCGGCGACACCCCCACCTCCGAGGAGAGGCCGCCGTTCGACGAGCCGCGGTCGAAGCGGTGGCGCCGACTCTCCGCCACGTCCACCCGGCTGACCGAGGGCGCCCAGGACGTGGTGGCGGCCGCAGTCGGCATCACGTTGATCGTCTTGGCGGCGGGGATCCTCGTCACGAGCGTCGTGGACTTCTTCAGGAGCCTGCCCCACGAGACGCTCACCTTCGACGCGACCGACCTCCTCGACCAGATCCTGCTGGTCCTCATCCTGGTCGAGATCGTCCACACCGTGGTGCTCTCCCTGCGGGCCCACACCCTGGCGCCACAGCCCTTCATCGTGGTGGGCCTGGTGGCGGTGATCCGGAAGATCCTGTTCGCCCTGAGCAGCCAGCAGAACCTCAGCACCTCGCAGATGAGCCTCTACATCGGGATGGTGGCCGTGTTCGTGGCCAGCCTGGTCGCCATACAGCTCCTCGCGGCCCGCCGGCGCACCGGACCCACCGGGGAGGAGTCCTCTTTCGAGCCCTGAGCCGGGCGTCCCGTGCGCCCCTGTCGGTGCTGCGACGGCGCCGGCGGGCCGGGCCGGCCGACCGGCGTCCTTCAGGCGCTGACCGTGCGCCGGGGCGGCGCCGACAGATCGGCCACGCTCGACCCGGCGAGCGCCGGGCCCTCGGTGTGGAGGTGGCACCGGACGCTCGTGCCGGCCGGAGTGGTGTAGGGCGCCGGTTCCTCGGCGGCACAGACCTCCATGGCGAACGGGCAGCGTTGGCGGAAGCGGCAGCCGCGATCGCTCCCGACCGGCGACCCCACCTCGCCGCGCAGGATGACCCGCTCCCGGCGGTGCTGGGCCAGGGGATCGGGCACCGGGATGGCCGACAGCAGGGCCGCCGTGTAGGGGTGGGTCGGGCGGAGGTAGACCTCGTCGGCCGGGCCCTCCTCCACGATCCGCCCCAGGTACATCACGGCGATGCGGTCGCTGATGTGCCGGACCACCGACAGGTCGTGGGCGATGAAGAGGTAGGCCAGGCCCAGCCGGTCCTGCAGCTCCGACAGGAGGTTGATGACCTGTGACTGGGTCGAGACGTCGAGGGCGCTGACCGGCTCGTCGCACACCAACAGGGCCGGCTCGAGCGCCAGGGCACGGGCGATGGCGATCCGCTGGCGCTGGCCGCCCGAGAACTCGTGGGGCTGGCGGCTGAGCACGTGGGCGCCCAATCCCACCTGCGACAGCAGGGCGACCACCCGCTCGTCACGCTGGCGGCGGGAGAGGTCGCCATGGATGGCGAGCGGCTCGCCCACGATGTCGGCGATGCTCTGGCGCGGGTCGAGGGACGAGTAGGGATCCTGGAAGACCATCTGCATGGTCGCCCGCCGGCGCCGGAGGGCGGGCCCGCGCAGGGAGGTCACGTCCACTCCGTCGACCACCACCTGGCCGGCGGTGGGCTCGATCAGGCGAAGCACCAGCCGGGCCAGGGTCGACTTGCCCGAGCCGCTCTCGCCCACCAGTCCGAGGGTGGTGCCGGCCACCACCCGCAGGTCCACGCCCTCCACGGCCTGCACCTCGTCGACGGCCCGGCGCAGCACCCCGGTGCGGATCGGGAAGTGCTTGGACAACCCCCGGGTCTCGAGCACCACCTGCCGGCCGGCGCCCGAAGGCGCAGGCGCCTTCTCCGCCACTGCCACGGCGGCGTCCGCACCGCCGGGCGGCTCCCCCTCGAGCAGGGGCTCGAGCCCTTCGAGCCGGGCCCCGGTCAGGGTCAGCTCCCCCTGGCGGACGCAGCGGACCAGATCGACCGGCGTCCGGTCGGCGCCCGTCCCCGCTCCGGACGCCCCGGGGAGCCCGACCGCCGCCAGGGGCACCGGCCGGGTGGCGCAGCCCGGCTCGGCGTAGGCGCAGCGCGGGTGGAAGCGGCAGCCGGCGGGGAACTGCTCCGGGCGGGGCACCATGCCGGGGATGGCGTGCAGCGGCTCCCCCGGCTTCGCCAGCTGGGGGATGGAATCGAGCAGCGCCTCGGTGTAGGGGTGCCGGGGGTGGTGGAACAGGTGGGTGGCCGGCGAATGCTCGACGATCTGGCCGGCGTACATCACCACCACGTCGTCGGCCACGTCGGCGATCACCCCGAGGTCGTGCGTGACGAAGATCATGGCCATGTCCTCCTGCTGCTGCAGCTGGTGGAGGAGCTCGATGATCTGGGCCTGGGTCGTGACGTCGAGGGCGGTGGTCGGCTCGTCGGCGATCAGGAGCCTGGGGGAGCAGGACAGTGCCATGGCGATCATGACCCGCTGGCGCATGCCGCCCGAGAAGGCGTGGGGGTAGTCGCGGGCGCGACTGGCCGCCTGGGGGATCTCGACCCGGTCGAGCATCTCGACCGCCACCTTCCACGCCTCGGACCGCCCGAGGCGCCGGTGTGCCCGGACCTGCTCGGCGATCTGGTTCCCGACCGTGAAGGCCGGGTTGAGGCTGGTCATCGGCTCCTGGAAGATCATGGCGATCTCCCCTCCCCGGACCCGGCGGAGCGCCGCCGGGCTGAGAGTGGTCAGCTCGCGCCCCTCGAAGAGGACCGACCCGCCGACCCGAGAGACCTTCGGCGGCAGAAGGCCCATGACGGCCAGTGCCGAGACGGTCTTCCCCGAGCCGCTCTCGCCGACCAGCCCGAGGGTCCGCCCCGCCTCGAGCGAGAAGCCGGCGTCCTCCACCACGGGCGTCCAGCCCCGCCGGGTCCGGAACGACACCTCGAGCCCGCGAACCGCCAGCAGGGGACCTGCCGGCGGCGAGGTCGGGCCACGCTCGGCGGCGGTGGGCTCGGCGCCGGCGCCCGGACGCCCCGCGGCCCGGAGCCGAGCCAGCCTGCTCATGGCCCGCTCGTCGGCCGAGGTCTGCACCAGGCGCGCCCCCTTCGGGCGCTCCCGCCCGAGGGAGTCCCGCAGCCCGTCGGCCACCAGGTTGAAGGCCAGCACCGTCAGCATGATGGCGAGCCCGGGGAACACCAAGGCCCACGGCGACTGCCCGATGAACTGGAAGCCCTCCTGCAGCATGCCACCCCAGCTGGGGGTGGGCGGCTGCTCGCCGATGCCCAGGTAGGCGAGGCCTGCTTCGGCCAAGAGGGCGAAGCCGAGGGCCAGGGCGACCTGGATGATGATCGGGGACGCCACGTTCGGCGCCACGTGGCGGGCCATCAGCCGCCGGGACCGCGCCCCCAGGCTGCGGGCCGCCTCGATGTAGGTCTCCTCCCGCACGGCGATCACCTCCCCGCGCAGCAGCCGGACGAAGCTGGGGACGAAGACGACGGCGATGGCGATGGCGGCGTCGTTGATGTTGGCCCCGAGCAGGGCGGCCACCGTCAGGGCGAGGATGAGCGGTGGGAACGAGAAGAGGGCGTCCATCGCCCGCATGATCACGGCGTCGACCGCTCCCCGGAAGAACCCCGCCACCAGCCCGAGGGGCACCGCCACCACCGTGGCCAGGCCCACGATCTCGAAGGCGGCCCGCAGCGAGATCCGGGCGCCGAAGATCAGCCGGCTCAGGATGTCCCGCCCGAGGTCGTCGGTGCCGAGCCAGTGGGACCCCGACGGACCGGCGTTGATGGCGTTGATGTCCTGGGTGTCCGGCGGATGCGGGGCGACCAGTGGGGCGAAGATGGCGACCACCACCACCACCACCAGGAAGGCCAGCCCGCCCATGGCCCAGCGCTGCCCGAGGAAGCGGCGCCAGAAGCCGGGGCGCCGTTCCGGCAGGTCGTCGCGCCGGTCAGCGGTCCCGGGCACCCGGTTCAGACCGACGAAGGGGTCCTCGCTGCCCGGTGGGCTCCAGGTGCTCACGGTACCTCCGGCCCGCTCACCGGCACCCCATCAGAGGCGGACCTTGGGGTTCAGGTAGCCGTAGATGACGTCGACCACCAGGTTGATGAGCACGAAGGCGGTCGCCACCACCAGGACCACCCCTTGGATCTCGGGGATGTCCTTGTCGTTGATGGCTTGCAGGATGTAGGTGCCCAGCCCGGGCAGCGAGAAGATCTGCTCGATGATCAACGTCCCCCCGAGCAGGTAGCCGAACTGGATGCCGATCACCGTCACCGCCGGGCTGAGGGCGTTCTTCAGGGCGTGCTTGCCGATCACCGTCCGGGGGCTGAGCCCCTTGGCCACCGCCGTGCGCATGTAGTCCTGGTCGAGGGTGTCGATGAGCGCCCCCCGCACCTGACGGGCCACCACTGCCGCCCCGCCGAGGCCGAGGGCGACCCACGGCAGCAAGAGGTCCTTGAACCACTCCACCGGCGACTGGCCGAAGCTGGTGTAGCCCAGGGCCGGTAGCCAGTTGAGCTTCACCGCGAAGACGATGACCAACAGGATGGCCAGCCAGAAGTCCGGGATGGACACCGCCAGGCTCGAACCGGTGGTCACCGTACGGTCGCGCAGCGTCCCCTGGCGTACCCCGGACAGGATCCCCGAGGGCACCCCGAGCAGCATCGCCACCACCATGCCGCCGGCCGCCACCTGGAAGGTCACCGGGAACCGGGCGGCGATCCCCGACGACACCGGCTGGCTCTGGAAGAGCGAGTTCCCGAGGTTGCCATGGAGCGCTCCTTGCAACCACCGCCAGTACTGGGCGAAGAAACCCTGGTTGAGATGGAGCTGGCGGGTGATCTTGGCGATCTCGGCCGGGGTGGCCTTGGCCCCCCCGGCCAGGGCGACCGCCGGATCCCCCGGAAGGATCAGGATCAACGAGAAGACGGCGAGAGAGATGAGCAACAGCAACAGCACGGTGATCAGCAGCCGCCGGGCGACGAACGCCGGCAGTGAGCCCCCGCTGCTGGACGCCATCGGTGCTCCGGCTACTTCTTGATGTAGACGCCCGCGAGGTCGCTTCGGCACGTCCCGATCGGAGCGACCACCTTCCCGCCCACCCGCTGCTTGTTGTAGGCGACGATCGACGGCTCGAAGACCAGCGGCACCACCAGGCCCTGCTTGAGCACCTTCTGGTCGATCTGCTGCATCAACGGGCCCTGGACGCTCCCGCTGAGCGAGGAGTTGGCCCGCTCGATCAGCGGGGCGATGGCGTTGTTCACCATCCCGAGCCGCGACCCCTGGAAGCCGGTCGACTCGAACATCGACTCGAACGTGTTCGTGATGTCCGCCCCGTTGCTGAGCAGCAGGGTGAGGAGGGCGTCCCCCTCGCCCTTGATGTAGACGTCGACCAGGAAGTCGCTGCCGGGGATCTCCTGGAGGCTGGCGTCGAAGCCGGCCTTGGCCATCTCCGCCTGCACCAGGGCGGCGGCCCGGGCGAAGGTGGCGTCGCCTGCGGGGATGACCAGGGAGAACTTCACCCCGTGGGGGTAGCCGGCCGCCTTCAGCAGGGCCTTGGCCTTGGCCGGGTCGTAGGCGTCGAACTTCCCGAGCGACTTCGAGTAGCCCGGG
>DAHUYA010000172.1 GCA_027315445.1 Acidimicrobiaceae bacterium
GCCGGGCGAGCCGGCCAGTGATGATGTCGCGGCCCGCCGCCAGCAGGTCGAACACCCGGTCATCATCCACCCGGTACAAGACCGTCGTCCCCTCCCGCCGCGACTCCACCCGCACCGGCGCCTGCGCCTCCGGTCGTCCCCCCGTCCCCCGCCCCTCCCTCGGTCGGCCCCCCGCCGGTGTGGGCGCCCGCGCCACCGGGCGTGCCCCCGCCCGTTTGGACGCCGACCCCCTTCGGCACTCCTCCGCCGCCGCCCGACCCAACCGGCGCCCCGGCGCCCGCTCCCACGCCGACCCACTCCCCGGCCCCCGGGTGGTCGCCGCCGGCACCCGGCGGGGCGCCGGCGGGGTGGGCACCCCCGACGGGCGGGCCACCGCCCGGGCCGCCGTCCACGGCGCCGTTCGGCCCGTCCCCCTACCCCGGAGTTCCGCACCTCGCCGAGGCGGGGAGCCCGAGCACCGGCCGCAGGCCCGTGGCGCGGACCTTGCTGGTGGTGGGTGTGGCGGTGCTGGTGCTCGCACTGGCCCTCGGACTGGGGTTGGGCCTCTCGCGCGGCGGTGGCACCCCGACCCCGACCGCGGGCTCGGCCAGTGCCCGGGCCCAGCAGGTGGCCCAGAGCGTCAACCTCTCGCGCGGTGACGTGCCGACCGGCTGGCAGGTGGACGCCAGCGCCAACGGACCGATCAGCGCCTTCCTCCACAACGGCCCGGCGAGCCAGACGCCGGCCCAGAAGGCGACCAATGCCCGGCTGGCCGCCCAGTACGAGCGGTGCATGGGCCTGTCCTCGGCGGCCGACCGGATCTTCGGCTCCGCCGGCACCTCGCCACTGGCCACCGCCGCCTCACCGGCCTTCGCAGCCCCGCGCGCCCAGCTGATGGAGGCGGGCTCCCAGGTCGCGGTGTTCGCCTCACCCGTCCCGGTGGCGGCCGACGTGGCACAGGTGACCGGGCCCAGGTTCCCGACCTGCTTCGGCGACGCCCTGGCGAACGAGTTCAACTCGCTCGGTGCCGGGGCCGGGGCCAACGTGGGCGCGCCACACGTGGCGCAGCTCACCTCCCTCCCCGAGATCGGCGGCGTCCGCGCCGTCGGGGTGGCGCTCACCCTGACCGCCACCTTCGCCGGGCAGTCGGCGACCGTCCAGCTCGGCTTCGTCCTGGCGGGAGGCGGCCGGATCGAGTCGACGCTCGTCACCTTCGCCGGCAACACCACCTTCCCGCTCGCGCTGACCAGGGGGATGACGGCCACCCTCGAGCGCCGCATGGTGCAACTCGGGGCCGGCCCCGGGTTCTGACCGGCGCCGCCCCGATCAGCCGGGGCGGGTCGACTCGAGGAGGGCGGAATCGGGGAGCAGGTCGGCCACCACGGCCATCCCCCGATAGGCGAGCTCGGCCGCCCCCAGGGTGTCGGGCCGCATCAGGTTGGCCATGATCTTGAGCAGCTCGGTCATGAGCAACTCGGAGCGCATGCCGAGGTTCACGCAGACCCGCATGGTCTTCGGGTTGCTGATGAGGCGGACGAAGGCCCTCGCCACCCGGAAGTAGTCGCTGTAGGCCTGCTCGAGACGCTCGCCGTAGCGGTCGACCGCCTCGGTGCCGCCGCCGGCCAGCGCCTCGCCGATCGTCCAGGCGGCCAGGCGGCCGGTCTCGTAGCCGTAGGCGATGCCCTCACCGTTGAACGGGTTGATCGAGCCGCCGGCGTCGCCGACGAGCACCGTGTTCGGCCCGCCGTGGGGTGACACGGCCAGCCCCATGGGCAGCTTGCCGCCGGTCGCCGGCCCGCAGGCGGTCTCGGGGGCGATCCCCCAGCTCCGCGGCGCCCACTGCACGAAGGCGTCCATCAGCCTGGTGGTGTTGACGCCCTTCCAGCGCCGCTCGGTCGAGAGCAGGCCCACCCCCACGTTCACCCGGCCGTCGCCCAGGGGGAAGATCCAGCCGTAGCCCGGCACCACCTCGCCCCTCTCGTCTCGGATGTCGAGGTGCGACTCGATGAAGAGGTCGTCGTGCCGGTCGGACAGGTAGTAGCCGCGCAGCGCCATCCCGAGGGGGTAGTCACGCCGACGGCTCGTCCCGAGCGCTCGGCCGAAGCGGGAGTTCGAGCCGTCGGCCACCACCACGTAGCGGGCCCGCACCTCCCGCACCGCCCCGGTCCCGCGGTCGCGCACCAGCGCGCCGTGGCAGGCGGGCAGGGCGCGGCGATGTCCGGCCGGGCGGACCCCACCGGGGGGGTCGGGGGGCGGCCCGTCGAGCAGCGGCCCGTCGAGCAGCGGCTCGACCGCCTCGGTGCCCTGCCAGACGGTGGCGCCGGCCTTGGCCGCCCGTTCGGCTACCAGCCCGTCGAGGTCGTGCCGGGTGATGGTGTAGCCGTAGGAGGGGAAGGCGGGGTGCTCGGGCCAGCGCATCTCGAGCGAACGGCCGAAGCCGACCGAGCGGAGCCCCTCGTACCGGTGGGACCCGGCCAACGCCGGCTCGAGCCCCATGTCGGCCAGCTGGCGCACCGCCCGGGGGGTGAGGCCGTCGCCGCAGGTCTTCTCCCGGGGGAAGGTCTTCTTCTCGACGACGGCCACGTCCCAGCCGGCATCGGCGAGCCAGTAGGCGCAGGACGACCCCCCGGGCCCGGCCCCCACCACCAGCACGTCGTGGACGTGGCCCTCATCGGCGGTGCCGGTCGCCCGCCGGCGGGCCGGAGCGGTGCGGCGAGGACGCGGCGCCGCCGCACCCCTTGCGTCCGTCGCCCCCTTGCGCCCGCTCGACTTGGCGGCAGGGCGCCCGGTGGGTCGCCCGGCAGGGCCCGCCCCGGGTGCGCCGGCCGCCGGCGGGGGGGTCCGGTCCGGGGTCGGGGAGCGCTCCTCGGGGGTCGGGGAGCGGTCCTCGGGGGTCGGGGAGCGGTCCGCGGGCCGGTCGGTCACCCTTCGCATGGTAGGCGGTGGGACACCCTCCAAGACCCGGCCTGGCGACGTGCCCTACTCGATGTGCCTGCGGAAAGTGCGCCGTGGTAGACCGGAACGCCGTGGAGCAGTACCTGCCCGTAGTCCTGCTGTTGGCGCTGGGTGTGGTCTTCGCCGCCGCGTCCTTCCTGGCGTCGAGTCTGCTCGGGCCCCGCAAGAAGCCGACCGGCGCAAAGGTCGCCCCCTACGAGTGCGGGATCGTCCCCGACCGCGAGCCGCCCAGCCGGTTCCCGGTGCGCTTCTACCTCGTCGCCATGATCTTCATCATCTTCGACATCGAGATCGTCTTCCTCTACCCCTTTGCCGTGGTGTTCCGGCAGCTCCGTGTGTTCGGGCTCGTCGAGGTGCTCGTGTTCGCGCTGGTGGTCTTCGTCGCGTTCCTCTTCCTGGTGAGCAACGGCGCCCTGAACTGGGGTCCGGGCAAGCGGCTGCAGCCGGGGCTGTCGGGTCGCAGCAGCGAGTCGACCATCGCCCGGATCGGCGCCGGGCCCGACGAGCCGGGCCGGGCGGCATAGGCGACCCGACATGGGGCTCGAGGACCTCCAGCACAACTTCTTGACCGGCCGGCTCGAAGACCTGGTCAAGTGGGCACGTCGCAACAGCGTGTGGCCCGCCACCTTCGGGCTCGCCTGCTGCGCCATCGAGATGATGTCGGTGGGCGCCGCCGACTACGACATCAGCCGCCTGGGCATGGAGGTGTTCCGGGCGTCGCCGCGCCAGGCCGATCTCATGATCGTGGCCGGCCGGGTGTCCCAGAAGATGGCGCCGGTGCTCCGTCAGGTCTACGACCAGATGATGGAGCCCAAGTGGGTGATCTCGATGGGGGTGTGCGCCTCGAGCGGCGGGATGTTCAACAATTACGCCATCGTCCAGGGGGTGGACCAGGTGGTGCCGGTGGACGTGTACGCGCCCGGCTGCCCGCCCAGCCCCGAGACCCTGCTGCACAGCATCCTCACGCTGCACGAGAAGATCCGCTCCGGCGCGATCACCCGGCGCCCGGCTGCGGCGCCGGCCGGCGCTCCCTCCCCGGCCGGCAGGGTCTCCGAGGACCCCGACGCCGTCCGGGTGGCCACGCCCCGATGACCGCCGACGCGCCGGGCGCGGGCACCGGCGTCGGAACCGACGAGCCGGCCGAGGCCGCGCCGCAGAGCGGCCCCGGTCCGGCCACCGCCACCGCCACCGCCACCGCCACCGCCACGGTCCTGCCCGAGGTGCCGCGCGCCTCGGGACCGGCCACCTCCGAGATCGCCTTCCCTCCCCGGGACCGCTACCTCGACATGCTGTCCTCGTACCGCGACGCCGGCTTCGAGACGTGTGCCGACCTCTGCGCCGTCGACTACCTCACCCACCCGGGCCGAGCCTTGCCGGAGGGGGTTCGGGCCGAGCGGTTCGAGGTGGTGGTCAACCTGCTGTCGCTCTCGCAGCGCCGTCGGGTGCGGATCCGGGTGCAGGTGCCCGAGGACGACCCGGTCCTGGCCTCGGCCATCGACCTGTACCCGGGTGTCGACGCCATGGAGCGCGAAGCCTTCGACCTGGTGGGCGTCCGGTTCGACGGTCACCCCGACCTCACCCGGATCCTGATGCCCGAGGACTGGGAGGGGCACCCGCTGCGCAAGGACTACGGGGTCGGCCGGGTGCCGGTGCAGTTCAAGGAGGCACCGGGCCCTCGATGAGCGTCCTCCTGCACCGCCGGGGTTGCCGGTGAGCGACGACTTCTTCGTCGACGACGGCACGCGCACCAGGACGGCGCCGCGCGGCGCCGGGACGTCCGAGGGCGCCCAGGAGATGGCGTCGCGGGTCTCGACCGACCCGGTGGAGCTGCGACGGGAGGTGGGCGCCGTGCTCCGGCTGCCCGAGGGCGGGGTGCTCGACTCGGGGGACATCGACGTCGAGCGACGCGACGACGAGACCATGATCATCAACATGGGGCCCCAGCACCCCTCGACCCACGGGGTGCTGCGCCTCATGCTCGAGCTCGACGGCGAGCTGGTGCTGCGCACCAAGCCGGTGATCGGCTACCTCCACACCGGCATGGAGAAGACCGGCGAGGAGCTGACCTATGTGCAGGGGGCGACCAACGTCACCCGCATGGACTACCTCTCCCCGCTCAACAACGAGCTGGTCTTCTCCTTGGCGGTGGAGTCGCTGCTCGGCATCGAGCTGCCACCCCGGGCGGTGTGGATCCGCATGCTGCTGTCCGAGCTGCAGCGCATCTCTTCGCACCTGATGTGGATGGCGACCAACGGGATGGACCTCGGCTCCACCTCGATGATGATCTACGGCTTCCGCGAGCGCGAGATGGTGCTCTCCTTCTTCGAGAAGGCGACCGGGTTGCGGATGAACCACAACTTCATCCGGCCGGGTGGGGTGGCGGCCGACCTCCCCGACGGCTGGCGGGACGATGTGGACGTGCTCTGCGAGACCATCCTGGCGAGGACCTACGAGTACGACGAGCTGCTCACCGGCCAGCCGATCTTCCGCGAGCGCACCGAGGGGGTCGGGAACCTCACCGCCGACCAGGCGCTGGCCCTGTCGATCACCGGGCCGATCCTGCGCTCCACCGGTGTGGCGTGGGACCTCCGGCGGAGCATGCCCTACCTCGCCTACGACCAGGTGGACTTCGACGTGATCGTCGGCACCTACGGGGACAACTTCGACCGGTACTCGATCCGCTTGAACGAGATCCGGGAGTCGATCCGCATCGTGCGCCAGGTGGTCGAGCGCATGCCCCCCGGCGACTACCGATCCCAGGACCGCAAGGTGACCCCGCCCCCCAGGGCCAGGATCGACGAGTCGATGGAGGCGCTCATCCACCACTTCAAGGTGTTCACCGAGGGCTTCAAGGTCCCCGAGGGCGAGGTGTACGTGGCCATCGAGTCACCCCGTGGCGAGCTGGGCTGCTACCTGGTCTCGGACGGCTCGTCCAAGCCCTACCGGCTCCACATCCGCGGGCCGAGCTTCGTCAACCTCCAGGCGGTGCCACTCCTGCTGCGGGGAGGGCTGGTGGCCGACGCGGTGGCGATCATCTCGTCGGTCGACCCGGTGATGGGGGAGGTGGACCGGTGAGCCACCTCCGACCCGAGGTGCGCAGCCGCGCCCTCGAGCTGATCGCCCTCTACCCCGAGCGGCGGTCGGCGCTGATCCCGATCTGCCATCTGGCCCAGGAGCAGGACGGCTGGCTCCGGCCGGAGGCGATGGAGGAGATCGCCGAGCTGGTGGGGGTCACCCCGGCCGAGGTCCGGGGCACCGCCACCTTCTACGACATGCTCCACACCGAGGAGGTCGGCACCTACCTGGTGTCGGTCTGCACCAACATCGCCTGCCTGCTGGGCGGGGCCCTCGAGCTGCTCGAGCATGCGGAGGAGACGCTCGGGGTGCGGGCCGGGGGAACCACCGAGGACGGGGCGATCACCCTCGAGGAGGCCGAGTGCCTGGCCGACTGCGACCGGGTGCCGTGCGTGCAGGTCAACCACCGCTACGTCGGCGGCCAGACCCCCGAGAGCTTCGACCGCCTGGTGGCCGACCTGCGCGCCGGCCGGCTGACCGACACGGTCCCCTCCCACGGCACCCTGGTGCGGGTGCGGCGCAGCGTCGGCCTGCAGGCCGACCGCCAGGAGGTGGCCCGCCAGCGGGCGGCCATGGCCGGCGCCCAGGCGGCCCGGGCGGCCGAACGCGAGCGCCAGAAGGCGGCCGCGGGCGAGGGCGGGGCCGGGAGCGCGTCGGGCGGGGGGCAGGGCTGATGGCCGTCACCGAGACCCCCCGCATCGTGACCTCGCGCATCGGCTACGAGGACTCCCACACGATCGACCGCTACCTGGCGACCGGCGGGTACGAGGCCCTGCGCAAGGCGCTCTCGATGACGCCCGAGGCGGTGGCGGCGGAGGTGGACGCCGCCAGCCTGCTCGGCCGGGGCGGGGCCGGGTTCCCGGCCGGCCGCAAGTGGTCGATGCTCCGCAAGGACCCGGTCACCTACCTCGTGGTGAACGGCGACGAGAGCGAGCCGGCGACCTTCAAGGACCACCTGCTGGTCGAGCGCGACCCCCACCAGCTGCTCGAGGGCGTCCTCATCGCCGCCTACGCCCTGCATGTGAGCCTGGCCTTCTTCTACCTGCGGGGCGAGTTCGCCCTGGGTCTCGAACGGCTGCAGCAGGCCCTCAACGACGCCTACGCCCACGGGGCGGCGGGCCACGACGTCTTCGGCTCGGGCTTCTCGATCGACGTGGTGGTGCATCCGGGCGCCGGGGCCTACATCTGCGGCGAGGAGACGGCGCTGCTCGAGTCGCTCGAGGGCAAGCGGGGGTTCCCGCGGATCAAGCCGCCGTTCTTCCCGGCGGCCATCGGCCTCTACGGACAGCCGACGGTGGTCAACAACGTCGAGACCATGTCGAACCTCCCCTGGATCGTTCTCAACGGCGGCGCCGCCTTCGCCGCCCTGGGCCAGGGTCGGTCGGCTGGGACCCGGCTGTTCGCCCTGTCGGGGCACGTCCGCAACCCCGGCACCTACGAGCTCGAGATGGTGAAGACCACCTTCCGCGACCTCATCTACGCCCCGGTGCTGGGCGGGGGGGTCCGGGGCGGCAACGAGCTCAAGGCCTTCATCCCCGGGGGGGTGTCGGCGCCGTGGTTCGGCCCCGACCAGGTGGACCTGCCGCTCGGGCAGGACGAGGTGGCCGAGGCCGGCTCGATGCTCGGCTCGGGCTCGATCGTGGTCATGGACTCCGCCACCTGCATGGTGCGGGCCGCGTGGCGGATCACCCGGTTCTTCGCCCGCGAGTCCTGCGGGCAGTGCACCCCCTGCCGCGAGGGCTCGGGCTGGCTCGAGCGGGTCCTCTACCGCATCGAGCACGGGGGCGGCCGCGAGGAGGACCTCGACCTGTTGCTGGACGTCAGCGACAACATCTCGCCGGGTTTGCAGTGGCCGCCCCTCCAGACCACGATCTGCGTGCTCGGCCCGTCCATCCCCTCCTCCATCCACTCGGCCATCTCGATGTTCCGGGACGAGTTCCTCCTCCACGTGAAGGAAGGTGCCTGCCCCCATGCCTGACCGCCAGGTGGCCGCCGCCGGCGCGGCGCCCGACGCGCCCGGGGAGGGCGAGGTGCCCGAGGAGCCGATCGTCCATTTCACCCTCGACGGCCGCCCGGCCACCGCCCGCCCGGGTGAGATGCTGATCAGCGCGGCCGAGCGGTCGGGCACCTACATCCCGCGCTTCTGCTACCACCCCAGGATGAAGTCCGTCGGGGTCTGTCGCATGTGCCTGGTCGAGGTGAGCGGGCCCCGCGGGGCGACCCTCACCCCCTCCTGCTTCGTGGCGGTGACCGAGGACATGGAGGTGGTGACCGATTCCCCGCGGGTCAAGAAGGCCCAGGACGGGGTGCTCGAGTTCCTGCTCGTCAACCACCCACTCGACTGCCCGGTGTGCGACAAGGGCGGCGAGTGCCCGCTGCAGGACCAGACGCTGCACTACGGGCCCGGCGAGAGCCGCTTCATCGAGGAGAAGCGCCACTTCGAGAAGCCGATCCCCATCTCGGACCTGGTGCTGCTCGACCGCGAGCGCTGCATCCAGTGCAGCCGCTGCACCCGTTTCGCCGAGGAGGTGGCCGGCGAGGCCCAGATCGACTTCGCCGGGCGCGCCGAGCGGGTGGAGGTGGCGACCTTCCCCGACAAGCCCTTCTCCTCCTACTTCAGCGGCAACACGGTGCAGATCTGCCCCGTCGGCGCCCTGACCGCCACCCCGTACCGGTTCACCGCCCGGCCCTGGGACCTCGACCAGGTGGAGTCGACGTGCACCACCTGCGCCCTCGGCTGCCGGGTCGCGGTGCAGTCCTCGGTGGGGCGGCTGACCCGGCTGCTCGGGATCGACTCCGACCCGGTCAACCAGAGCTGGCTGTGCGACAAGGGCCGCTTCGCCTACGAGGCGGTCAACGGCGATGAGGTGGCGGCGGGCCCGCCGCCGGTCCCCCGGGCCGGGGGAGAGGTCGACGTGGTGCCGGCGCCCGCCTCCCGGGCCGAGAGCCTCCGGGTGGAGCGCGGCCAGTTCCAGGGCGAGGTGCGCGAGGTCGGGTCCCTCGAGCACGGCCGGCTGACCGAGCCGATGGTGCGCAAGGGGGGCGAGCTGGTCCCGGTCAGCTGGAACGAGGCGCTGGCCGCGGCGGCCGCCGGGATCGAGCGGGCGCGACGGCAGGGCGGGGCGGACGGGGTGGCGGTGCTGGGCGGGGCCCAGCTGACCAACGAGGCCGCCTATGCCTGGGCCAAGCTGGCCAAGGGGGTGATCGGGACCGACTCGGTCGACGCCCAGCTGGGTGACGGCCTCCCGGCCGAGTTGGTCCTCGGCCTCCCGAGGGCCACGATCGAGGAGACCTGCACCGCCCGGACCGTGCTGCTGCTGACCGGCGACCTGCGCGAGGAGCTGCCGGTGCTGTTCCTCCGGCTGCGCCACGCCGCCCGTGAGCAGGGGACCTCCCTCGTCGAGCTGACCACGCTGCCGACCTCGCTCACCCCCTGCGCCGCCGTCTCGCTGACGACCCGTCCCGGTGAGGCCCCGGCCCTGGCCCGGGCGCTCACGGGCGACGCCGCCGCCCTCTCGACCCTGCGGGCCCGGTCCGGCGGCGCCGGGCCCGACCAGGCGGAGGTCGAGCGGGCGCGCGACCTGCTGGGGGACGGCACGGACGTGGTGGTGGTGCTCGGCCGTCCCTCGGTGGCCGAGCACGAGTCGGTGATCGCCGAGGCTGCCGCGGTGCTGACCGGCGCCCTGCCCGCCGCCCGGTTCCTTCCGGCCCTGCGGCGAGGCAACGTGCACGGCGCCCTCGACATGGGGCTGGCTCCAGGGGTCCTGCCCGGCCGGGTCTCGCTCGACGACGGGCGCGACTGGTTCGCCGGGGCCTGGGGCTCGCTGCCTCCCGCCCGCGGGCGCGGCGCGGTGGCCGTCCTGGCCGCCCTGGCCGAGGGGGAGGCCCAGGGGGCGGCGCCCGGCGCCCTGGTCCTGCTCGGGACCGATCTGCTGACCGACTTCCCCGACGCCGCCATGGCCCGCCGGGCGCTCGACGCCGCCGGGTTCGTGGTGGCGGTCACCGGCCACCCGACGGCCGGGGCGGCAGCCGCCGACGTCGTGCTGCCGGCGGCGGTGGCCCACGAGCGCGGCGGTACGACCACCAACGTCGAGGGGCGCCTGAGCCGCCTCGGCCAGAAGGTGGTGCCCCCCGGCCTGGCCTGGCCGGACTGGGTGATCGCCGCCGAGCTGGCGGCCGCGCTCGGCGCCGACCTGGGGGTGGGCAGCGTGACCGACCTGCAGGCGGAGATCGCCCGGCTCTCGCCGGCCCACGCCGGGATCACCCCGGCGCTGATCGAGTCGCCCGCCGCGGCCGACGGCCTGCTCGTGCCGCTGGCCCGCCAGCGGGGGGCCCGGCGCCGCCCGGCGCCGATCGACCCGATGTCGCTGCCCGGCATCGACTCGGCCGAGCACCAGGGGGCTCCACCCCGGGTGGGGCTGGCCGAGCCGAGCACGGCCGATGAGGCATCGTCGGCAGCGGCCATCCCCGGGGGTGCCGGCGGCCCCGGGGCCGAGGGCCGTCCGCCCATGCTCTCGGCGGCCTCCCCACCGGCGGCCGAGGCCTTGCGCCTTCCGGCGGTGGACGGCTATGCCCTGCGGCTGGTGTCGACCCGCTGCCTCTACGACGCCGGGACCGCCATGACCGGCTCCCCGTCGCTCGCCGCCCTGGTGACCGGGGCGGTGGTCCGGGCCAACCCCTACGACCTCGACCGGCTCGGGGTGAGCGACGGCGGGCGGGTGCGGGTCCGCTCGCCGCGCACCAGCCTCGAGCTCCCGGTGCGGACCGATCCCGGCACCCCGCGGGGGGTGGCCGCCGTGGCATTCAACGTGCCGGCGGACGGCGCCGGCGAGCAGCACCCCAACCCGGCCGCTGAGCTGATCGACGCCGCCGGGTTGGTGAACGACGTGCGGGTGGAGTCGCTGTGAGCGCCGTGGCCGGCATGGTGGGTCCGGTGCTGGGTCTGGTGCTGGGTCTGGTGCAGCACGACCCGCTCTACAGCCACGGGGTGGGCTGGTTCGTCTGGGTGGTGGACGCCGTCAAGGTGCTGGTGGCCTTCGCCGTCCTGCTGGTGGCGGTCATGCTCATGATCTGGTTCGAGCGCAAGCTGATCTCGGACATGCAGAGCCGCATCGGCCCCAACCGCGCCGGTCCGTGGGGCCTGCTGCAGACCATGGCCGACGGGATCAAGCTGTTCTTCAAGGAGGACCTGCTGCCGGAGCGGGCCGATCGGTTCGTCTTCAAGCTGGCGCCCTACCTGTCGCTCGTGCCGGCCCTGCTGATCTTCAGCGTGGTGCCCGTGGGCGGGATCATCTCGATCGCCGGGCACCCCTTCGAGCTGCAGGTGGCCGACCCGCCGATCGGGATCCTGCTGGTGCTGGCCATGTCGTCGATCGCCGTCTACGGGGTGATGCTCGCCGGCTGGTCGTCCGGGTCCAAGTACCCCCTCCTCGGCTCGGTCCGGGCCTCCGCCCAGATGATCTCCTACGAGGCGGCCCTCGGCATCACCGTGGTGACGGTGGCGCTGATCACCGGGTCCCTCTCCACCCGGGCGATCGTCGAGTCGCAGGCCACCGGGGTCTGGGACTGGAACGTCGTCCGCCTCGGGGTGGTGCCCTTCGTCCTCTTCTTCATGGCCATCACGGCCGAGCTGACCAGGCCCCCGTTCGACCTGACCGAGGCCGAGTCCGAGCTCGTCGGGGGGTTCCACACGGAGTACTCCTCCCTCCGCTTCGCACTGTTCTTCCTGGCGGAGTTCATGAACGTCATCACCATGTCGGCGGTGATGGTGACCCTGTTCTTCGGCGGCCCCGACGGCCCGGTGCCGCACCTGCCGAGCTTCAGCATCTGGTTCCCGGTGGTCTGGTTCGTCGGCAAGGTGATGGTCTTCCTCTTCACCTACGTCTGGCTGCGGGCCGCCCTCCCCCGTCTTCGCTACGACCAGCTCATGAACCTGGGGTGGAAGTTCCTCATCCCGATCTCGCTGGGCTGGCTGCTGCTGGTCGCCGGCTTCGTGGTGGACGGCTGGTGGGGGTTGGGCATCGCGCTGGGCGCGGTGGCGCTGTCCGGCCTGCTCACCCGGGCCTTCGCCATCGGGCGCAACCGTGACGAGGAGCGGGGGCGCCTGGCCGCCGCCGCCCCGGCCCCGGCGGCCCAGGTGGCGACGGCGGCCCGGCCGGGGCTCGTCCGGGCCGGGGACGGTCCCGACGAGGGAACGGCCGGCTGATGGGCTTCCTTGACGAGGTCAAGCAGGAGCTGAGCTTCTTCGGCGGGTTCAAGCTCACCTTCGAGCACCTCACGCGGCCCCGGGTCACTCGCCAGTACCCCGAGGAGAAGAAGCCGAAGCAG
>DAHUYA010000179.1 GCA_027315445.1 Acidimicrobiaceae bacterium
GTGCTGGTTGCCTACGCCGCCCGTGAGACCTGGGCGCTCGTAGGGGAGCGGGACGCCGCGGCGTCAGCCCCCGACCCGAGGGGCCCCTGACGACCCGGGCCCGCGACGGGTCGGGTCAGACCGCTCGCCCGCAGAAGTTGAGGAGGCGGGACTGCTCGTCCGCCCCTTGGGTCGGGTCGATCTTGGCCGAGAAGCCGCCCGGGCGTCGCAGGGCGTCGTCGATGGGGGTGAGGAAGAGGAGGGCCTTGGACACCGCGTCGGGGTCGAGGGTCTCGTCCTGGCCGGTGGCCCGGGCGAGGTCCCAGGTGTGCACCAGGGTGTCGGCGCACAGGAGCCTGCTCACCAGGGACTCGAAGGTCTGCTCGCCGAACATCCCGCTCACCGTGGTGGTCGCCCGGGTCTCGTCGGCGAGACCACCGGCCACCGCATCGCTGGCCTCACGCCATTGGGCGGGCAGGTCGCCGTCCTGGTCCACGTCGACGGGTTCGTGACCGTCGAGGGTGGCGACCACCCGGCGGTGGACGCCCACCACGTGAGCCACCAGGTCCTTCACCGTCCAGTCGGTGCACGGGGTGGGGGAGGCCCAGGCCTCCGGGCCCACCCCGTCGAGGCGGCTGCGGAACCCGGCGGAGACCGATCGGTAGCGATCCTGCACTTCGCCCATGCACGGGACCCTAGTGCTCTGGCCCTGTCGAAAGGGTGGTTGAATACACCGCTCGCACGGTAGGAGAGTGTGGTTCACGGGAGGCCGGCCCGACGTGCCCCACTCCTGGCCCACCGACGAGGAGGCTTCACGTGGACCCCAGCCGAGCCATCTACTCTTGCGACGACCATCTCGACCTCCGGGCCGTGCCACCCGGGCTCTGGCAGGCGCGGCTCCCGCGCGACCTGGCCGACCGTGGTCCGCACGTCGTGGGCCGCGACGGCGAATCGGTCTGGGTCTGCGAGGGGCGGGTCCTCGGCGGCAGCGGCCTGCCGAAGGGGAACGTGCTCCTCAAGAACCTGAGTGCCATCGGGCGGGCGGGCATCGAGGACGACGGGTTCCGGGCCGGCGATCCCAAGCTGCGGCTCGAGGACATGGACCGCGACGGCCTGTGGGCCTCGGTCATCTACGGGCCGGCCGCCCTCGGTTTCCCGATCGGCGACCCCGTGCTGCAGGACGCCACCTACGCCGTCTGGAACGACTGGGCGGTCGAGGAGTTCAACGCCGTCGCCCCCGACCGGCTGTGCGTCCTGGCGTTCCTGCCGAACCACTCACCGGAGGCCGCCGCCGGGGAGCTCGAGCGGTGCGCCCGGATCGGCCACCGCGGGGCGATCGTGGACATCTTCGACATCGACCTCGGCGATCCGTCGTGGGACCGCCTGTGGGCGGCCGCCGAGGACACCGGGATCCCCATCAGCTTCCACCTGAAGGGTGGGACGTCGCCGAAGTTGAGCTACGAGATGGGGAAGTGGAAGTCGGCGGCCTTCGCCTCCGTGCTCCCGCTGCAGCTCGACGAGCCGCTGGCGACGATGATCTTCAGCGGGGCCCTCGAGCGGCACCCGCGCCTCACGCTCGTCCTGGCGGAGTCGGGCATCGGCTGGCTGCCCTACTTCCTGTCACGCATGGACCTCGAGTGGCGGGCGCTCAAGGACAAGCTCGACTACGCCACCGCCACCGCGCCCAGTGAGCTCTTCCGCCGCCAGGTGCTCGCCACCTTCGAGGAGGAGGAGCTGGCGGCGCGGTTCATCCCGTTGCTGGGCGCCGACTGCTGCATGTGGGCATCCGACTACCCGCACACCGACAGCACGTTCCCCAACTCCCTCGACGCCATCGAGGAGGCGCTGGGCTCGCTGCCCGAGGGCGACCGCCGCAAGATCAGCGCCCGCAACTGCGCCCGGCTCTACGGCTTCCCCGATGCCGGGTGAGCCCGGCGGTCGGCTGGCGCCGGGAGCGGTCGGCGCCATCGACCACGTCGCACTGCCGATGGCCGACGCCGGGGCCATGGTCGCCTTCTACCGGCGGCTCGGCTTCGAGGTGCTCGACGGGCCCCACGTGGTGCAGGTCCACGCCGGCGACCAGATGATCAACTTCCACCGGCCGGCGACCTGGCAGAGGGACGACTTCACCCTGCGGGCCCCGGCGGCCACGCCCCCCTGTGGCGACCTCTGCTTCCGCTGGGACGGCTCCCCGGGATCGCTCGAGGCCTGGCTCCAACAGGCCGGGGTGGAGGTCGTCGAGGGTCCGGTGGCCCGCCAGGGGGGCCGTCGGGCGACCGGCTCGAGCGTCTACGTCCGCGACCCCGACGGGAACCTGCTCGAGTTCATCGCCTATCTGGACCCCTGACCATCGCCTGTCCGGACCCCTGGACCTCGCCTGTCCGGACCCCTGGACCTCGCGGCCCATCGGGAGCCCTGGGGTCAGGACCCGGTCGAGGCGCTCGGGAGCCACTCCGGACGCCCCCGTTCGTAGGCGGCGATGTCGGCCTCGTGGCGGAGGGTCCGCCCGATGGCGTCCCAGCCGTGGAGCAGCCGCTCCCGGGTGAACTCGTCGATGGTGAACTCGGCGGCGATGCCGGCGGCCGGCGCCTCGATGGTGCCCCGGGCGACGTCGACGGTGATCTCGAGCGAGGGGTCCGCCTGCACCGCCTCGAGCAGGGCCCGGTCGACCTCCGGGGAGACCTGCACCGGCAGCAGCCCCTGCTTGGTGCAGTTGTTGCGGAAGATGTCGGCGAAGCGCGACGACACCACCGCCTCGAACCCGTAGTCCATCAGCGCCCAGACGGCGTGCTCCCGCGAGGAGCCGGTCCCGAAATTGTGCCCCGCCACCAGGATGGTGGCCCCGGCGTAGTCGGGGTGGTTGAGGACGAAGTGGCGGTCGTCGCGCCACTCCGAGAACAGCCCGGCGCCGAACCCGGTCCGCTCGACCCGCTTCAGCCAGTCCGACGGGATGATCTGGTCGGTGTCGACGTCGGAGCGGTCGAGTGGGACCGCACGTCCGGTGATGACGGTGACCGGCTTCATGTCGCTACCTCCTCGTCCGGTGCCGGGTGCGGCGGGCGCCCGGCACGGAGCTGCTCGGGGTCAGTCGAGGTCCTCGGGGGTGGCGAAGTGGCCGGCCACCGCCGGGGCGGCGGCCACGGCCGGCGACACCAGGTGGGTCCGGCCCCCCCTGCCCTGGCGCCCCTCGAAGTTCCGGTTGGAGGTGGAGGCGCAACGCTCGCCCGGGGAGAGCTTGTCGGGGTTCATCGCCAGGCACATCGAGCACCCCGGCTGGCGCCACTCGAAGCCGGCCGCCTCGAAGACCTTGTCGAGCCCCTCGGCCTCCGCCTGCGCCCGCACCCGGTGGGAGCCGGGCACGACCAGGGCCCGCAGGCCGGGCCGGGCGTGCCGGCCTTCGAGCACCGCCGCCGCCGCCCGGAGGTCCTCGATCCGGGAGTTGGTGCACGACCCGAGGAACACGGTGTCGACCGGGACCTCCCGCAGGGGGGTCCCCGCGGCCAACCCCATGTAGGCCAGGGCTCGGGCGGCGGCGTCCCGCTCGCCGGGGTCGGCGAACGAGGAGGGATCCGGCACGACCGCGTCGATCGGCGCCACCTGTGCCGGGTTGGGGCCCCAGGTGACGTGGGGGACCAGCGAGGCCGCCTCGAGCACGACCTCCTTGTCGAACTCGGCTCCCACGTCGCTCGGGAGGGTCCGCCAGTGGTCGAGTGCCGCCTCCCAGCGCTTGCCGGCCGGCGCGTGGGACCGGCCCTCGAGGTATTCGAAGGTGACGTCGTCGGGCGCGACCATGCCGGCCCGGGCGCCCCCCTCGATGCTCATGTTGCAGACGGTCATCCGGCCCTCCATGGAGAGGCCCCGGATGGCCGAGCCGCGGTACTCGATGACGTGCCCCATGCCGCCCCCGGTCCCGATGCGGCCGATCACCGCGAGCGCGATGTCCTTGGCGGTGACCCCGGGGGGCAACACCCCGTCGACCGTCACCGACATGGTGGCCGGCCGCTGCTGGGGGAGGGTCTGGGTCGCCAGCACGTGCTCCACCTCGCTGGTGCCGATCCCGAAGGCCAGGCAGCCGAAGGCGCCGTGGGTGGAGGTGTGGCTGTCGCCGCAGACGATGGTCATCCCGGGCTGGGTGAGCCCGAGCTCGGGCCCGATCACGTGGACGATCCCCTGGTCGGGGTGGCCCATCGGGTAGCAGGTGATGCCGAACTCCGCGCAGTTGGCCCCCAGCACCTCGAGCTGCCTGGCCGAGACGGGATCGGCCACCGGCTGGTCGATGTCGGTGGTCGGCACGTTGTGGTCGGCGGTGGCCACGGTGAGGTCCGGGCGGCGGACCCGCCGCCCGGCCATCCGGAGCCCGTCGAAGGCCTGCGGGGAGGTGACCTCGTGCACCAGGTGGAGGTCGATGAAGAGCAGGTCGGGCTCTCCCTCGGCCGAGCGGACGACGTGGGCCCCCCAGACCTTGTCGGACAGGGTCCTGGGCCGCCCCGCACCCCCGCTCGACCCGGCGGCGCCGGCGCCCGGTCCCGTCTCCGCCCCTCCGGCGGCGCTCACCCGCCCACCCGGACGACGGTGACCCGGAGGACGCCCCCGGGTGCCTCGTACTCGACCGTCTCGCCGGCCGACCGCCCCACCAGGGCCTGGCCGAGCGGCGCGCTCGGCGAGACCACCGACATGTCCCCTCGTCGCTCCTCGATCGACCCGACGAAGAACTCCTGGGCGTCGTCCTCGTCGTCCCCCTCGTAGCGGAGGAGGACGACGGTCCCGGTGGTCACGACCCCGTCGCCGCCTGGGGAGTCGTCCACCACCCGGGCATGCTTGAGCAGCGCCTGGAGCTGGCGGATCCTCGACTCCATCTTCCCCTGGGAGTCCTTGGCGGCGTGGTAGTCGCCGTTCTCCGACAGGTCGCCGAGGGCCCGGGCCGCCTCGATCGCCTGGGCGATCTCGACCCTCCCGCGGGTGGTCAGGTCCTCGAGCTCCCCCTGCAGGCGCTCGAAGGTCTCCTTGGTGAGGACGGTCGGCTCAACGGGGTTGGCCGAAGGATTCGGCACAGCAGCTCCTCGGTCGCTGGAGGTGGCGCTCGCCCCCCGCCCGGGAACGTGCCCCGTCGGGCGCGGGCGACGCGGCGTCACGGTCGGACCCAGGTTACCGGTTGGCCGACCCGGCACTCCCGTTCGGTCGAGCCCCCGGGCGGCGGGTGTGGTGTTGACGCCCCCCTCCCGGGTGCGGGAGACTGTGCGGACCATGTTCGAGTCGCACCAGGTAGGCATTATTCGATAGGCGCCCGCCCCATTCCGGCGCGCGCCTTCCGACCGTCCACTTGGTGGGCGGTTTTTCTTTTGTCGGGAGGCGGGGGCCGCAGCGGCGCCACGAGCCCGCCGGCGCCACGAGCCCGCCGGCGCCACGAGCCCGCCGGCGCCACGAGCCCGGCGGGACCACGAGCCCGCCGGCGCCACGAGCCCGGCGGGACCACAGAGCAGAGATCAGACGAGGAGACGGAGCGTGCAGGCAGCCCACACCCACCGGGTGGCGGTGATCGGGGGCGACGGCATCGGCCCGGAGGTGCTGGCCGAGGCCCTGAAGGTGGTCGCCGCCGCCGGGGTCCCGCTCGACACCACCGACTACGACCTGGGTGCCGGCCGCTACGTCCGGACCGGGGACGTGCTCCCGGACACCACCCTCGAGGAGCTGCGGGGCTTCGACGCCATCCTTCTCGGGGCCATCGGGCCCCCCGTGGGGGACACCACCGTCCCCCCGGGCACGCTCGAGCGGGGCCTGCTGCTGCGGCTGCGCTTCGAGCTCGACCTCTACGTCAACCTCCGTCCCTACCGGGGGGTGCCCGGCTCGGTCGCCGACGGGGCGGACTTCGTGGTCGTGCGTGAGAACACCGAGGGCGCCTACGCCGGCGAGGGCGGGTTCCTGCGCAAGGGGACTCCGGACGAGGTGGCCACCCAGGGGTCGGTCAACACACGGTTCGGCGCGGAGCGCTGCGCCCGGTTCGCCTTCGACCTGGCCCGGCACCGTCCCGCCCGGAGGCTGACCCTGGTGCACAAGACCAACGTGCTCACCTTCGCCGGCGACCTGTGGCAGCGGACGGTCCGCGAGGTCGCGACCGACTACCCCGAGGTCGCCCACGACTACAACCACGTCGACGCGGCCTGCATCTACCTGGTGGAGCAGCCGGCGCGCTACGACGTGGTGGTGACCGACAACCTGTTCGGGGACATCCTGACCGACCTGGCCGGTGCGGTCTGCGGCGGCATCGGGTTCGCCGCCTCGGCCAACCTCAACCCGGACCGCACCGGGCCCTCGATGTTCGAGCCGGTGCACGGGGCGGCCCACGACATCGCGGGCACCGGCACCGCCAACCCGCTGGCCGCCATCACCTCTGCCGCCCTGATGCTCGAGCACCTGGGCGAGGCCGACGCCGCTGAGCGCATCCACAAGGCGGTGCGGTCGTACGTCGACGAGACCACCGGACCCGCCACCACCCAACCCGCGTCGACCGGCGCCGCCGGCGACGCCATCGCAGAAAGGCTCTGAACGTGCCCCTCACCCCTACCGACAAGGTCTGGATGGACGGCGAGCTGGTGGACTGGGCCGACGCCAAGGTGCACGTGCTCACCCACAGCCTCCACTACGGCTCGGGGGTGTTCGAGGGCATCCGCGCCTACCCGACCACCGGCGGTCCGGCGGTGTTCCGCCTCCGTGACCACATCCGGCGCCTCCTGACCTCGGCCAAGGTGATGCTGATCGACGTCCCCTTCGACGAGGACCAGCTGATCGACGCGTGCAAGGAGGTGGTGCGGGTCAACGGCCTGCACGACGGCTGCTACATCCGGCCGCTCGTGTACCTGGGCTACGGCGAGATGGGGCTCAACCCGCTGCCGTGCTCGGTCAACGTGGCGGTGGCGGCGTGGCCGTGGGGCACCTACCTCGGCGACGACGGCGTCGCCAACGGGGTCTCGTGCAAGATCAGCAGCTGGCAGCGCCACGACCCCAACGCGGTGCCGACCGCCGCCAAGGGCACCGGCATGTACATCAACTCCTCGCTGGCCAAGGTCGAGGCGCTGAAGGCCGGCTACGACGAGGCCATCCTGCTGACCCCCGACGGGCGGGTGAGCGAGTGCACCGGCGAGAACATCTTCGTGGTCGAGGGCGGCCGCCTGCGCACGCCGCCGACGTCCGACGCCGGGGCGCTCGGCGGGATCACCCAGGATACGGTCGAGGTCATCGCCTGTGACCTCGGCGTCGAGGTCCACCACGAGGCGCTGGTCCGCACCGACCTCTACCTGGCCGAGGAGGCGTTCCTCACCGGCACGGCGGCCGAGGTGGTCCCCATCCGGGCGGTCGACGACCGGGTGGTCGGCACCGGCAAACCGGGCCCGATGACCCTGGAGATCCAGCAGATCTACTTCGCCACCGTCCGCGGCGAGGTGGCCCGGTACAAGGACTGGCTCGACCATGTCGACTGACCGCCCCCGCACCAGGCGGCCCGGCCCGCCGACCGGCCGGGGTGGGGCGGCCGGCGCCGGTGGGGCGTCCGGCGCTGGTGGGGCGGCCGGCCGGGGTGGGACGTCCGGCGCCCACGGCCACCACGCCGACTCCCACGCCTTCGACCTGCCGTCGCTCCCCGAGGCGGTCGACATCTTCGACACGATCCTGCGGGACGGGAGCCAGCAGGAGGGGCTGTCGCTGACGGTCGACGACAAGCTCCGGGTGGCCGAGCAGCTCGACCACCTCGGCGTGGCCTACATCGAGGGCGGCTGGCCCGGGGCCAACCCGAAGGACGACGAGTTCTTCCGGCGGGCCCCCGCAGAGTTGCGCCTCACCACCTCGACCCTGGTGGCCTTCGGCTCCACCCGGCGGGCCGGGGTGCGGGCCGAGGACGACGAGGTGCTGCGC
Source organism: Acidimicrobiaceae bacterium (assembly GCA_027315445.1). Taxonomy (GTDB): domain Bacteria; phylum Actinomycetota; class Acidimicrobiia; order Acidimicrobiales; family RAAP-2; genus DAHUYA01. The sequence continues at coordinate 7,885 of DAHUYA010000179.1, forward strand.
AAGCTGGTCGACGCCGACACCCCGGTGGTCTGCATCGTCGCCAAGAGCTGGGACCGCCACGTCACCGACGCCCTGCGCACCTCGCTCGACGAGGCGGTGGCCATGGTGGCCGACTCGGTCGCCTTCCTGAACGCCCACGACAAGCGGGTGTTCCTCGACGCCGAGCACTACTTCGACGGCTACCGCCACAACCCCGACTTCGCCCTGCGGGTGCTGCGGGCGGCCGAGGAGGCGGGGGCGGAGTCGCTGGTGCTCTGCGACACCAACGGCGGCACCCTGCCCGATGCGGTGGAGGTCGCCGTTCGAGAGGTCGTGTCCCGCTCGGGGGTGCAGATCGGCATCCACTGCCACAACGACGCCGGCTGCGCGGTGGCCAACTCGCTGGCCGCCGTCCGTGCCGGCGCCACCCAGGTGCAGGGGTGCGTCAACGGCTACGGGGAGCGCTCGGGCAACGCCGACCTTTCGGCCGCCATCCCCGACCTGTCGCTGAAGCTCAACGTGCGGACGATCCCGCCCGAGCGACTCGAGCGGCTCACCCCGGTGGCCCACCACATCGCCGAGCTGGTGAACATCGCCCCCGATCCCCAGCAGCCCTACGTCGGCGCGTCGGTCTTCGCCCACAAGGGCGGGCTCCACGCCAGCGCGGTCGCCCGCCGGCACGACCTCTACGAGCACGTGGACCCCGAGCTGGTGGGCAACGGCGCCCGGGTCGTGGTGTCCGAGATGGCCGGCCGCTCCACGCTGGCCTTGAAGGCCCAGGAGCTCGGCCTCGACCTCGACGGGGAGGCGCTGGGACGGGTGCTCGACGAGCTGAAGCGGCTCGAGCACGAGGGCTACCACTTCGAGGTGGCCGACGGCTCGCTCGAGCTGCTGCTCCGGCGGGCCGGCGGGTGGGAGCCCGACTACTTCGAGGTGGAGTCGTTCCGGGTGATCACCGACCACGCGGGGAGGGTCGCCGCCGGCACCCAGGGGGAGGCGAGCGGCCCGGGGTGGTCGGGCGCCACCACCGAGGCGACGGTCAAGGTACACGTCGGCCAGGACCGCGTGGTGGCCACCGCGGAGGGCAACGGCCCGGTCAACGCCCTCGACGGGGCGCTGCGGCTGGCGATCGGTCCCCACTACCCGGTGCTGGCCGGGGTCCACCTCACCGACTACCGGGTCCGGGTGCTCGACACCGGCCGGGGGACCGGTGCGGTCACCCGCGTGCTGGTGGACAGCACCGACGGCGAGCGGACCTGGACGACCATCGGGGTGTCCGAGAACATCATCGAGGCGAGCTGGCAGGCGCTCTACGAGTCGATCGTGTTCGGCCTGCTCGCGGCCGGGGTGCCCGGCAGAAATGCCCGTTCCGGAGAGCAGAACGGGACTTCGACCACCGGCACCGGCACCAAGTAGCCTTCGAAACGCCATGAGCCAGCCCGCCTTCGTCCCCATCGCCGAGCACGACCAGGTTCGGCCGGCCCTCCGGCTCCAGACGCCCCGCCGCTGGGTGCCGACCCGCCCGGCCGAGGTGCAGGTCCCCCGCCGGGCGGGCCTGGCGATGACGGGCAACCCCGGGCCCGACCAGGGGTACGCGCTGCGGCTGGCCCGGCGCTACACCTCGCAGCTGCGGCTGGTCGAGGGGGAGCATCTGGCGGACGTCGAGCTGGGCGTCGCCCTGCTGGCCGCCCGCCGGGCCGGGTCGATCGGCCGGGCGCCGTGCGCCCACGACCTGCGGGCGATGCTCGCGCTGTGGGGCTTCCTCGTCGACCAGCCGCCGGAGGGGCTGGTCGACGAGCGCAGACGGGTCTTCCTGGGTGTCTCGCACGACTACTCGCGGCAACGGGCCCTGGTCGGTCGGGTGCCCGAGGAGACGATGCGGTTGACCCCTCCGCAGATCGAGGGCCAGGTGGCGGCCGGCGATTGGCGCGAGTTGGTCGGGGTGGTTCCGAGGTCCTCGACGCCGGCGGGCCGGGCGTCGGGGTCGCCGGGCGGGTCGACCCAGCCGGCGGAAGCCGGCTGAGCGACCGGTCGTCGGAAGGCACGGGGAGTCGGCGGTGGCGGTCCGGGCGGCCATCGAGGCCCCGGCGGGGGACCGCCCCGCAGGCGGGCGGACGACGTCCGATCTCCCGAGGGGCGGTTCCCGGGACCGCCGGAAGGGCGGCGCCACGGGCCGGCCGCGCCAGCAGCAGGATGAGCGGGCCGCCGGGCGAGCCGATCCCGCCGCCGGGGTGGAGGTGGTCGAGGTCGACGCCAACGGCTTCCGGTTCACCGTGCGCGCCGCCGGTCCGACCGATGGTCCGCCGGTGGTCCTGTTGCACGGGTTCCCCCAGACGTCGTGGGCCTTCCGCACCAACCTGGCCCTGCTGGCGCAGGCCGGGTACCGGGCGATCGCGCCGGACCAGCGTGGCTACGCCGCCCGCGCCCGGCCCGCTGACGTCGATGCCTACGGGCTGCCCCATCTGGTGGACGACGTGCTCGCCCTGGCCGAGACCCTCGAGCTCGGCCCGTTCCACCTCGTCGGGCACGACTGGGGTGGGATCGTCGCCTGGCTGCTGGCCGCACGCCACCTCGAGCGGGTTCGCACCCTCACGGTGGCCTCCACCCCGTGCCCGCCCCTGCTCCGGGCCCAGCTCGGCCAGGAGCAGGGCACCGACCCGGCCACCCGCTCGCGCTACCTCGAGATGTTCCGCTCACCCGGCGACCCCGAGCTGGCGCTGATCGGCCAGGACGGAACGGGCGCCGGCCTGCAGGCGATGTTCGCGGCCAGCGGGCTGAGGGCCGCGGCATCCGGGGAGTACGTGGACGCCATGGTCCGCCCCGGCGCCATGACCGCCGCGCTCAACTGGTTCCGAGCGTTGCGGCCCGAGCACGTGAGCGGGCTGCCCCCCGTGGTGGTGCCCACCCTGGCGGTGTGGTCCAGCCGTGACGTCGTGCTGAGCCGCTCGGCCGCCGAGGCGGTCCGCGAGTTCGCCGCCGGGCGATTCCGCTTCGAGGTGCTCGAGGGGGCGAGCCACTGGGTCCTCGACGAAGCCCCCGAGCGGCTCCAGACCCTCCTGCTCGAGCACATCGGCACGCCCTGAACCGGGCCGGGGCGGCGCTCCTGCGAACTGCGAGACTGGGATCATGGACGCGTCCCCGTTCGCCCTGACCGACACCCAACGCCAGTTCCAAGACACCATGCGCCGGTTCTGCGAGGCGCGCATCGCCCCGCACGCCGCCGAGGCCGACCGGACGGCGGAGTTCCCCTGGAATTCGTTCGAGGCGTGCCGCGAGATGCAGCTCCCCGCGCTGGGGGTGCCCGAGGCCTACGGCGGGGCCGGGGCCGACACGGTCACCCAGGCCATCGCCGTCGAGGAGGTCGCCCGGTCCTGTGCCGCCACCTCGGTCACCCTGCTCATCTCGAAGCTCGGGATGCTCCCGGTGATGAACTGGGGGTCCGAGGAGCTCAAGCGCAAGTACCTCCCCAGGGTCGCTTCGGGGGAGGCGCAGGCCAGCTACTGCCTCTCGGAGGCCGACGCCGGCAGCGATGTGGCCGCCATGCGGTGCCGGGCGGTCAAGGACGGTGACCACTACGTGCTGACGGGCTCGAAGTACTGGATCACCAACGCGGGCATCTCGGACACCTACACGGTCTTCGCCAAGACCGACCCCGAGGCGGGGCACCGGGGCATCTCGTGCTTCCTCGTGGAGGCCGACTGGGGGGTGCAGGTGGCCAAGCACGAGGACAAGCTCGGGCTGCGGGGGAGCCCCACCGGCGAGATCGTGCTCGACGAGGTGCGGGTGCCGGCGGCCAACCTCGTCGGACCGGAGGGCAAGGGCTTCACCGTCGCCATGCACACCCTCGACCGGAGCCGGCCGACCATCGGCGCCCAGGCTGTGGGCATCGCCCAGGCGGCGATCGACTGCGCCGCCGGCTACATGAAGGAGCGCCGGGCGTTCGGGGCGCCGATCGCCGAGCTGCAGGGTCTCCGGTTCATGCTGGCCGACATGGCGATCCGCACCGAGGCGGCCCGTGCCCTGGTGTACCGGGCCTGCGCCATGGTCGACGACGACCCGGCCGGGGAGCTCACCCTCTTCGGCGCCATGGCCAAGTGCTTCGCCTCCGACACCGCCATGTCGGTGACCACCGACGGGGTGCAGCTGCTCGGCGGCTACGGGTACACCAGGGACTTCCCGGCCGAGCGGTTCATGCGCGACGCCAAGATCACCCAGATCTACGAGGGCACCAACCAGGTCCAGCGGGTGGTCATCGCGAAGTCGCTGCTCGGGTAGGCATTGTAGCTTCGGTCGGGCTGATCGGGACCAGCCGGTGAAAGAGATCATCCCTACCCCATCCCTACTCGCGTCTCGTGGCCATCGTGGCGACGATCCGCGAGCGCAAGCCGGGCGTGTGGGAGGTGCGGGCCTCTCTCGGCCGCGACGAACGGGGCCGACCGACCCAGGTGAGCAAGACCGTCCGGGGCGGCCGAAGGGACGCCAACAAGGTCGCGGCCGAGATGACGCTCACGTCGGCGACGGCATCGGCCAAGGTCACCGTCGGTCAGCT
>DAHUYA010000195.1 GCA_027315445.1 Acidimicrobiaceae bacterium
GCCGCCGACCGGGTGGACGTGCGCCCGATGCTGACCCATGCCTTCGGGCTCGACGACTGGCGCCAGGCGTTCCTGACCATCGCCGACCAGGGCGAGACCGGCGCCATCAAGGTGGCCATCGACTATCGGTAGGCCGGCCACCGGCCCTTGCGGTCACTCGCCGACCCGGCCACGGCCGCCACCACGGCCGCCGAGGAACGCCCGTTACTGCATGGCGATGACGTCCGCCGCCTCCTCCTCGGGGTCGACGAAGGGTTGGCCGTCCACCTCGACGACCACCTGGTCGAGCACGCCGGTGAAGCGTCCCGGTGCCCCGGCGTCGTCGGTCACCGGCAGGCCGTTGCCGTAGCCGCAGGTGAGCCCGGCCCCGGTCAGCGAGAAGCGGCCGGGGGTGAAGCGTTTGATGGGCGCTTCCGCCACCACCGCCCCGTCGGCCACCAGCCGGGCCAGCCCCCGGTGCTCGCCGGTCCTGGCGAACTCGAAGGCCCAGGTGTGCTCGCCGGGCTCGACCGAGACGTCGCCCGAGAGGCGGTCGGGTTCGGTGGCCGCCCGGTTGTGGACGTAGTGGAGGGCGCCGTGACGCACGTACAGGCACCACCCACCGAGCAGTGAGCCCTGCGAGATGAGCACGCCCTCGGCACCGGGTTCGTCGAGGCGCACCCTGGCCTCCACACGGTGGGTCCGGTTCTTCACGTTGACCGCGACCAGCTCGGGGACCTGGGCGGCGCCGGGGTAGTAGACGTAGCGCCGGCGGTCGGGCACGCTGAGGTGGCGCGCTCCCACCAAGGTGGGCAGCGGCCGCGGGTCGAGCGGCAGCACCTGGTTCCTGGCGGCCTCCACCCACCACAGCTCGATCATTCGGCGGAGGCGGGCCGGCTCGTGGGCGGCGAGGTCGTGGCACTCCGAGGGGTCGACCGCCACGTGGTACAGCTCCCAGCGGTCCTCGTCGAACCCTGGCTCGGTCTGCATGATCGGATGGTGGGTCACGGCCTTCCAGCCGTCCTCGTAGAGGGCGCGGCAGCCGAACATCTCGTAGTACTGCAGCCGGTGGGCGCCGCCGGCTCCCTGGTCGGCCAGGGTGGCGTAGAAGCTGGTGCCGTCCACCGGCGACTGCGGCACGCCGCGGACGAGGGCCGGAGCCTCGAGCCCGGCGGCCTCGAGGATGGTCGGGAAGAGGTCGATGGCGTGCACGTACTGGCGGCGGAACCCCGGGGCACCGATCCACCGGGGCCAGTGGACGAGCAGCGGGTCGGCGACGCCGCCCTCGTGGACCTCCCGCTTCCAGCGCTTGAACGGGGTGTTGCCGGCGATCGTCCAGCCCCAGGGGTAGTTGTTGTGCCACCGCGGGCCGCCGATCTCGTCGAGGTGCCCGAGGGCCTCGGCGAGATCGGTCGCCACGCCGTTCCACGGGCGGACGTCGTTCATCGAGCCGGTGGGGCCGCCCTCCGAGCTCGCCCCGTTGTCGGACAGCACGAACAGCAGTGTGTTGTCGAGGTCGCCCGTCAGCTCGAGGAAGTCGAGCAGGCGGCCGACCTCGTGGTCGGTGTGCGAGAGGAATCCGGCGAAGGCCTCCATGTAACGGGCGTACAGGCGCTGCTCGTCGGCGCTCAGGGTGTCCCAGGCGGGAACCCATTCGGGCCGGGGCGAGAGCTCGGTGCCCTCGGGGAGCACGCCGGCGGCGACCTGGCGCTCGAGCGTCTCGTCCCGCCATCGGTCCCACCCGCCGTCGAAGGCACCGCGGTAGCGGGCGATCCACTCGGCCGGGGCCTGGTGGGGGGAGTGGCACGCGCCGGTCGCGAAGTAGAGGAAGAAGGGCTTCTCGGGGTCGACCACCCGGAGGTCCCGCACGCACCCGATGGCCCGGTCCACCAGGTCGGCCGTCAGGTGGTACCCGTCCTCCGGCCGTCCCGGCGGGGGCGTGAGGTGGTTGTCGCAGATCAGGTTCGGCACGAACTGGTGGGTCTCGCCGGACATGAAGCCGTAGAACCGCTCGAAGCCTCGACCGAGCGGCCATCGGGCACGGCTCGCCCCGGCGTGGGTCTCGTCCTCGGGCGTGAGATGCCACTTGCCGATGGCGAAGGTCGCGTAGCCGGCCTCCACGAGGACCTCCGAGAGGAACCCGTTGGCGAACGGGATGCGGGCGTTGTACCCGGGGAACCCGTTGGCGATCTCGATGACCCGGCCCATCCCGTTGCGGTGGTGGTTCCGGCCGGTCAGTAGGCACGAACGGGTGGGGGAGCACAGGGCGGTGGTGTGGAAGTTGGAGTAGCGGAGCCCGCCGGCCGCCAGCCGGTCGAAGGTGGGCGTCGAGAGATCCGAGCCGAAGCAGCCGAGCTGGGCGAACCCGACGTCGTCGAGCACGACGACGACGACGTTGGGCGACCCCGGTGCCGCCCGCTCGGGCTCGGGCCACCAGGGCGTCGACTCGTCGTGGTAGCGGCCGATCACGCCGCCGAACGGCGGGTCGCTGCGTCGCATGCCTCCCCCTCCAGTCCTCGTCGGCCCCCGATCGCCGGTCCCCGAGCCCTCGCCGGCCCCCGAGCCCTCGCCGGCCGGCTGGACGTCCTCGGTGCCCCGCTCAGGAGCCCGGCTTGAACACCACCTTCACCGCCCGACTGCCCTTCTTGTCGAGGGCCGTGCGGACAGCCTCGCGGAATCCCTCGAGCGGGAACTCGTGGGTCACCAGCACCTCCTCGGGGAACGACCGGCGGGCCAGCACCTCGAGGGCGACGTCGATCGAGTGGTCGGCGCCGGCCGGCGGCCGACCGATGGCGGCGCTCGGGTCACGCCCGTGGTCGATCGACCCGATCATCACCGCCTCCTTGTACCAGAGGGGGGTCATGTCGACCCGCCCGGTGCCAGTGGCCCCGAGGGCCAGCACCGTCCCCCGGTGGTCCACCGCCCGCAGGGCGTCGGTGACCGAGCCGGGGCTCCCGGCCGCCTCCACCACGTAGGGGAAGCCCCCCATCAGCATCCGGTCGTCCCCCATACCGACCGACCGTCCGCCGACCAGCCCGGCCAGCTCCTCGAAGGCCGCCGCGCCCGAGCCGCATACCACCGACTCGGCGCCACAGGCCCGGGCGGCGTCCGACTGGTGCGGATGTCGGGCCAGCACCGTCACGGGGTTGTCGGGGAAGAGGGCGTCGAGCGCCAGGACCGCCGCCAGCCCGATGATCCCGGCCCCCACGATCAGGACGGGAACGCCCGGTTCGGGCGGCCGGCGTCCCAGGCCGTGCAGGGCGATCGAGATCGGCTCGTGAAGGCTGGCCGTGCGGTCGGGGACGGCGGCCGGCACCCGGTGGAGCATCGAGCGGTGTGCGAGCACCTGCTCGGCCCAGCCCCCGCCCAGCCCGTCGGTGTAGCCGAGGGAGCGGCCGCCGGTGAGCACGCGGCTGTCGAGGTTGAGGCAGTCCGACAGCCAACCCTTGGCGCAGTTGGCGCACGGTGGGTCGATCCCCCGCACCGGGCAGGGGAGGATCGGGTCGACCGCCACCCGCTCTCCGACGGCCCACGGGCAGTCCGGGCCGGCCTCGCTCACCGTGCCGGCGATCTCGTGCCCGAGGAGGAACGGGAGGACGCCGATACCCACCAGTGTCGGGGAGCCCTCGGAGGCCGGGGCGAACAGATGGAGATCGCTGCCGCAGATGCCGCCGACGGTCACCGCCACCCGCGCCCACTCGCCCGTCGGCAGGGGCGGGGGATCGAGGTCGACCAGTGAGGCGGGGAAGGCCGGGTCGGCGTAGTCGAAGCGCACGGCGCGCACGGCCGGATTCTTCCATCATCGCCCCCGGCCGCGCCCGTGGTCGCCGCCGGCCGGGATGGCGCCGGCCGGGATGGCGCCGGCGGGTCAGCGGCCGGAGAGCAGTCGCTCCACTCGGGCCACCTTGGCACGGAGGGCGTCCTCGTGGCCGGGTCGGACGTCGAGCTTCGCCACCACGCTGACCCGGGGGGCCATCTCGGCGGCGAGCGCCGTGCACCGCTCGAGCAGGTCGAGCACCTGTCCGAGCGTGCCCTCGACGTTGGTGAACATGGCGTTGGTCTCGTGGGGCAGCCCCGAGGCGCGGACCAGTCGGACCACTTCCGCCACGACCCGGCCCACCGAACCGTCGTCCTCGACGGCGGGGCCACCCAGGGGGGTGATGGAGAAGGCGGCGACCACCGACATCCCCCCACCCTACGTGGGGCCGAGCTCAACCGGCTCGGTGGCCGAACACCGTCCGGAGTCCCGCCGGCAGGGTCTCTTCCCCGAACGAAGTGCCCACCGTCACGGCGATGCCCTCAGCCCACAGCAGCGGCGGGATGAGCGAGGTGTCGATCAGGACGTTCTCGTGGTGCTCGTCGTCATGGCGCGCCGGTTCGAGTCGGCGGAGCACCCCGTCGGCGCAGAGGTCGGCGTCGGAACCCGAACCCCAGGTGATGGACCAGCGCCAGGTCCTGCCGGTCGTAGGTCATGACGGCCACCGTACGGTGCCGACGCCAACCGGCGGACCGTGGCGACGTGGCCGGCGGGCCGTGGCCCCCGGCAGGCGGTGGCGACGTGGGCGATGCGCCGACGCCAAGCGGCGGGCCGTGGCGACGTGGCCGACGGGCCGATGCCCCTCCGGCCCAGAGTGGTCGACCGCAGGCCCGGTACGCTGCGGGCGTGTGCGACACCCTGTGTGCCAGGGGCGCCTGCGGGACCGTCTTCGCCAAGAACTCGGACCGCCCGGTCGGTGAGGTCCAGCTGGTGGCCCCGCACCCGAGGCGGCCTGCGGGGGGCACGCGGTACACCCAGTACCTGGCCCTGCCCGACGAGGGGGCGGCCGCCACCGTGCTTGCCCGCCCGACGTGGTTGTGGGGGGCCGAGCACGGGGTGAACGAGCACGGCGTGGCCATCGGCAACGAGCTGGTGTTCACGGTGGTCGACCCCCACGGCCAGCCCGACGCCCTGATCGGCATGGACCTGGTCCGCCTGGGGCTCGAGCGCGGGCGCAGCGCCGACGAGGCGCTCGAGGTGATGACCGGACTGCTCGACCGCTACGGGCAGGGCGGGGTGGCCGATGCCAGTACCGACAGCCCCTACTTCTCCTCCTTCCTGATCGCCGATCCCCGCTCGGCGTGGGTCCTCGAGACGGCCGGCGCTCTCTGGGCGGCCAAGCCGGTCGGCCCGACCGCGGCCATCAGCAACCGCCTGTCGCTGTGCGACGACTGGACCCGGGGTGCCGCCGCCCTGGCCCCCGGGGAGGACTTCGACCGCTGGCGCGACCCGGCCACGCCGACCTCCCTGGCCGACGTGCGCCTGGCGGCCAGCCGTCGGTTCCTGGCCGCTTACGATCCCGACCGGTGGCCGCCCTCGGCGGTGGCCGCACATCTCCGGGATCACGGCCGCGGGCCCTGGGGCGCCCCCGGTGCCGGGGACCTCCCCCAGGCGCCGCCGGCCCCCGACGCGGGTGATCCCGGCTGCTTCACCGTCTGCTGGCACCTGCGGGGCTACCAGGCGACGACCTCGTCGATGATCGCCGCCCTTCCGGCTGCGGCCGGGGCGCCGGTGCGGGCCTGGGCCGCTCCCGGCAGCCCCTGTGTGAGCGTCTACCTCCCCCTGCTGCTGTCGGGGGAGGATGCGGTGGTCCCCCGGGTGCTCGGCGACCAGGCGGTGTGGCACCGGCTCGCCGGCCTCCGTGACCGGGTCGAGGGACCCGAGGGGGCCGACGCCATCGCCGCCGTGCGTTCGGTGCTCGATCCGATCGAAGCCGAGCTCTGGGAGGAGGCCGCCGCCCTCACCGGGGAGCCGGCGACATGGCGGCCGGTCGCCGCCGCATGGAGCCGGCGGGTCGCCGAGGCGGTCCGCTCCCTGTCGAGATCGGGATGACCGCCGCACGAACGCGTTCGGGACCGGTCGAGCGCGAACGCCGTCGTGAACGGCCGGCGGCCGCCGGCGGGTAGCGTCGCCTCGGTATGCGACTGGTCAGTTTCTCCCCAGGCGACGCCGCGGCGCCCGGGGTGGGTGCGCCGCCGGTGACGGGCGTCCGCACCGGCCTGCTGCTCGTCGACGAGGTCCTTGACCTGACCGATCCCGAGGTGGGCCTGCCGGCCGACATGGCGACGCTGCTCGCTGGCGGGACCCGGTCGCTGGCCATGGCGGCGGACGCCGTCCGAGGTCCGGCCCGGCGGTGGCCGCTCGAGCAGGTACGGCTGCGCGCGCCGGTGACGTCCCCGCCGAAGGTGCTGGCCATCGGTATGAACTACCGGACGCACGTGGAGGAGATGGGCCGCGAGGTCCCCGAGTACCAGTACTGGTTCAACAAGCAGCGCACCTGCGTGGTCGGGCCGGGCGACCCGATCCTCGTGCCGGCGGAGTCCGAGCAGGTCGACTACGAAGGGGAGCTGGCCATCGTCATCGGGCGACGCTGCAAGCACGTGCCCGCCGACCGCTGGCTCGAGGTGGTGGCCGGCTTCAGCGTGATGAACGACGTCAGCGTGCGGGACTGGCAGGCCCGGACCCCGACCTTCACCATGGGCAAGTCCTTCGACACCCACGGTCCGCTCGGCCCGGCCGTGGTCACCCCCGACGAGATCGGCGACCCGGGGGCGCTGGGCCTCAGGACGTGGGTGAACGACGAGCTCCGGCAGGACTCGAGCACGGCCGACCTGATCTTCCCGTGTGCCGAGATGGTGGCCTACCTGACCACCGTCTTCCCGCTCGAGCCCGGCGACGTCTTGAGCACCGGGACGCCCTCGGGGGTGGGGATGGGCTTCCGCCCCCCCCGCTGGCTGCGCCCGGGCGACCGGGTCCGGATCGAGATCGAGGGGGTGGGCGTCCTCGAGAACCCGGTCGAGGCGGCCGAACCGTCGGCCCCGACGGGCCTCGACGGGTGATCGTGCACGGTGCCGGCGGTCGGCCCGGCAGAATGGTGGGGTGGGAGGCGTGAGCATGGGTGACATCGAGGACGAGGGTCCGGAGGCGTCCGACCGGGCCGGCGGCGGGCAGGCGGCGACCACCCTGTCCGACGGCGAGCGGTCCGAGCGCCTCACCCAGCTCCAATCGCTCATCGAGCTGATGCGGCCGGCGGTGCAGTCCGACGGCGGCGACTTGGTGCTGGTGAGTGCCGACGTGGAGCACGGGGTGGTGGAGGTGCAGCTGCAGGGGGCGTGCAGCTCCTGCGCCGTCAGCTCGGCCACCCTTCAGGGTGGGGTGGAACGGATCCTGACCGACCGGTTGCCGTGGGTCACCGAGGTGATCGGTGGCCTCGACGACTCGCTCGACGAGTGGGACAGCGCGGCGCTGGGTCGCGGGGGGTACGTGCCCAGCTTCTGACTCCGGCCGGGCCGGCGCCACCCTCGGTGGTGCGGATCGTCGCTCGGAATCGGCTCGGCCATCGGCCATCGGCCATCGGCCCTCGGCCACTCCCGGTTGTTCGTCAGCTTCCCTGGGGAAGGGCGGTCTCGGAGTCCACGATCCCCTGGGCGAGGACGACGTGCCACGTAGGGGTGAGCTCGTGCTCAGGTGGCGTGGCCTTCACCGCGTGCCCGGAGTCCGCACCGCACACGGGGCGGTTCGGGATCAGCGTGGGCGAGAAGCTCTCCTCGGAGCCCAAGACGGTCGCCGACTGCGGATCGATGACCACGGTGAAGGTGGTCGTCGAGGCCGGCACGGTGTAGGTGATCTTCGTCGTCGACGTGTCGTTGTGTGGTGCTGGCGTGAGGTGGACGCTGGCCCCGCCCGGCGGCGAGGCGAGGTGCAGCGTGCCACCGATCGCGACGTCGCAGGCCACCGTGACGGTGCTTGCCGGCCGGTGCTCCACGTAGGCCAGGCCGATCCCCGACCGACCGCCGGGATTGGTGGTCGGACCGAGCAGGGTCACCCCCGGCACGGTGGCGAGCACCTGGTACAGCGCCGCCCGGAACGCCGCGGTCGCCCCCACGTCGGGACCCTGCAGCAACGACACCGCCCGTTCGAAGAGTGCGCAGGCCCGCGTGGCGCAGTTCGAGACGAAATCGAGCGACGAGATGCCCTTGGGCAGTGAGGCGAGGTTGTTCCCGGGCTTCTCGCCGTGCGACAGCACCTGTGCGAGGGCGTTCGGGTCGGTGGGGAGGCCCGAGACGTCGTAGAGGGGGATCGGCCCGTTCACCTCCGAGCCGCTGTTCGGTCCGAGCTGCTCGACGGTGGTGAGCTGGTCCGGCGGCACCGCGGCGGGAGGTCTGCCCGCGGCCACCCAGGCGGCGCGGTCGGCGGCCGTCCAGAACTGCGGCGTGGGATCGGTGGTCGTCACCACCCGGCCGGAGCCGTCGGCGGCCACCCAGGTCTGGACTGTCCCGTCGAGGTACTCGTTGAAGGCGTGCCCCGGTGTGGTCCCGACCGCGATCTGGTAGGTCGGTCGTTCCACCTCGGTGTAGTAGTACTGACCGGATCCGAGGGTGGTCGGCACCGTCGTGGCGACGAGCGAGAGGCGGTGGAACGTGGTGGCGGCGGCAGAGGGGAGCGGAGCCTCCGTCCCGGGGAGCAGCGTCACCGCGAGCAGTATGGCGATGGCGACAGGAACGGTCGCCAGCAGCGACACCCGAACGAGGCGTGGGCGCGAGCTCGTCCGGCGGTGGTCGGCTCGGGTGAACTCGTGTCCGGCGACCGAGCGCTCGTAGATCGACCGACCGATCTCGGAGTCCGGCCCCGGGGCGTCCGCCCGACGGGCGGGGTCGGCTTCACGTAGCCACGTTTCGATGCTCATCTGTTCACTCCTGTCATCGGCGGTGGTCCGCACCGCGCAGTTGTGCCCTCGGGCCGCGGGGCGACCCCGAGCTCGCGCCGGAGGCGCTTCAGGGCGCGGTGCCACCGGATGGCCACGGCATTGACCGAACAGCCGAGGACCACGGCGACCTCTGCATGGCCGAGCTGCTCCCACACGATCAGCCGGACGAGCTCACGGGTGTCGGGGCGCAGGACCTGCAGCGCTCGGGACACCTCGTCCGGCATCGGCGGCTCGGAGGCGTCCGTGGGGACATCGGCGAGTCCGGCGTGTCGTTGGAGCTTCGAGATCAGCCGGTGGCGCCGGCTCTCGGTCCGCTCCTGATGGGCCACCACCCGACGCGCCACGCCGTAGAGCCAGGGGAGGTCGTCCGGAGGCTCGGGGATGTCGGCCACACGACGCCAGGCCGTGACGAACACGTTGGACACCACGTCGGTGACGTCGGAGAGGCGCACCCGGCGCACCGCGTAGCGATGGATCGACGTGAAGTGGTCGCGGTAGAGCTGCTCGAAGCGGGTACGAAGTTCCTGGTCCCCGGCCGCTCCCCTGGAGACGGACGGCGCAATCTCGGTCTCGGTCCCTTCGTCGTCCACGTCAGACATATGACCGGACCAGCCGAGTTTCTTTCACTCGGCTCACTCGGCTCACTCGGCTTGCGGTGCGACCGCCTGCGGCCACCGACCCTGGCGGCCCTTCACCGACCATCCCGGCCGGCCCGCGCCGGCCCGCGCCGGCCCCGCGCCGACCGCGGGCCGATCCCCAGATCCCTAGGCGGCCAGCTCCTCCGGCTCGATCCGCCCGTAGCGGGTGATCGGCTCGAAATGGTCGAGCACGGATCGGTCGGGGTCGAGGATGCCGCGCACCGGCTGGTCGGCCAGCTTGCGGGTGGCGAACCGGCGGGCCACCGCCGCCTTGCGGGCGTCGCCGTCACGTGCCAGCGACCACGCCGCCTCGTCGAGGAGGAGCGCGCCCTCGGCGGTGTCGGCCAGCAGCTCGGCCAGTTTGCGCTGCTGCAGGAGCGCCACGTCGTCGGGGGCCGAGGCCAGGTACTCGCTCGCCCGGTGGACGTCCCTGAGGGCGGCGGCGACCACGTCGACCGCCCCCGCCAGCACCTTGTGGGGCGCCGCAATCTCCAGCGCCCGTTCGACCCGGGCGGTCAGGGCCAGGTGGGCCTGCTCGCCGCGCATCGCCCGCCGGACGTCGAGGCAGAGAATGTTCTCCGTGCCCTCCCATATGGTGTGGCACTGGGCGTCGCGGAGCTGGCGGGCCATCGGCCAGTCGGTCATGTAGCCGTTGCCGCCGAAGACCTCGAGAGCGTTGCTCGTCGCCCACAGGCCGACCCGAGTGGTGCGCATCTTGGCCAGGGGGATCAGGATGCGGCGGAGCAGCCGGCCCTCTTCGGCGTCCTCGGCCGTCCGGGCGGCCGCCGCGCACTCGAAGGTGGCGGCCAAGCCGGCCTCGAGGTCGACCAGGATGTCCACCAGGGTCTCGCGCACGAGTGGGTAGCGGTCGATGCGCTGGCCCCACTGTTCGCGGCGGGCGGCGTAGATGACTGCCTCGAGGAAGGCCCGCCGGTGGATGCCCAGCCCCATCAACGCCACCCCGAACCGGCTGGCGTTGACCATCTCCATCATCCGGTTGATGCCCCGGCCGTCCCTGGCTGCATCGGGGGCGGGCGACGGGCCCGTCGCGGCGCCGGGGAGGGTGCCGGCCGTGGCCTGGGCGGCGCCGTCGGCCGCCGAACCCGAGGCACCCGAGGCGGCCGCCGAACCCGAGCCGCCGGCAAGCCATGCCCGGGCCCCGTCGAGGGTCACCTCACCGGTCGGCACGCCGACCGTGCCGAACTTCGGCTTCAGCCGCTTGATCACGAACCCGTTCGGCGCCCCTTCCGGAGTCCGGCTGGGAACGATGAAGGTGGCGAGCCCCGGGCTGCCGGCCGGTGCACCCTCTGGCCGGGCGAGGACGATGAAGACGTCGGCGTCGACGTTCGAGCAGAAGTGCTTGTCCCCGAAGAGCCGCCACTCGTCGCCGTCCTGTACCGCCCGGGTGGTATTGGCCCCGACGTCGCTGCCGCCCTGGCGCTCCGTCAGGAACATCCCTCCCTCCCAGGCGGTGTCCGGGTCGAGGCTGGTCAGCCGCTCGAGCAGCTGGTCGCGGACCGACGCCGGCGCATAGCGCTCGACCACGTCGGCCGCCCCACCGGTCATGCCCAGCCCGCAGTAGATCGCCGTCTCGGCCTGGCTCACCAGGTAGGCACGGGCGGCGGTCACCACCGCCGGCACCGGACGCCCCGCGTGCTGGGAGAGCCCGACGAAGCCGTTGCGCACCAGGTCGGCCTTGTTCTGGAGCCAGGTGGGGTGGTGCACCACCTCTCCGACCTCGTAGCCCCAACGGTCATAGCGGCGGAGGACTGGGCCGTGGGCGTCGGTCTCCTCGGCCCTCGGGGCGAGGGTGCGCCCCACCAGGGGCCCGTAGGCGCTGACGTGCTCCTCGGCGAACGCCCGGTCGGCCGGGTCGGGCAGGTAGCGGTCGAGAAGGAACGAGAGGTTGGGGTCGAGCTGGTACCAGTCGAGGCCGACGGCCTCTTCGTGCTCGGCGTAATCGGGGAGCATGGCGATCCTCCTGGGCCCGTCGTGCCGCCGCAGGCCCCGGGCGCCCCGGCCGGCACTCCACCCTACGGCGACGGTGAGCATCCCGGGAAGGCCGGGAAGGCCGGACCGCTTGGCCGGTCGGCACGCCCTTCCTCGGACCCCGGCGGGGCTGTTCGGCACGCCCTTCGGGCCTCTTCTCCGGGCGAGACATTAGTTAGCACAACTAACTACAATGGGGACATGCGGTCTCCCGCTGACGTCGACCGACCGGACCGGATAGACCGCGCAGCTCGGATAGACCGCGCAGCTCGGATGGACCCGGCCCGCTCGACCGACCCGGCCGGATGGGCCGAGCGCCGCCCGGCGTCGGACCCTGCCCCTGCCCCGGTCGAAGCGCCGCCGCACGTTCCAGGCGAGCGGGACGACGAGCTCGCCACCCGGCTCCGAGTGGCGGTGACCCGGCTCAACCGCCGTCTGCGCCAGCAGTCGTTGGCCGGTCTCTCGCCGAGCCAGGCGGCGGCCCTCGGGTCCATCAACCGTCTCGGGACTCCCACCCTGGGGGAGCTGGCGCTGGCCGAGCAGGTCCAGCCGCCGACGATGACCCGGCTCGTGGCCGGTATGGAACGCGACGGTCTGGTGGTGCGGTTCCAGGACGAGCAGGACCGCCGAGTGTGGCGGGTTCGGCTCAGCGCCGAAGGGCGGCGGACGCTGCAGCGCATCCACCGCTTGAAGAATGCCTTCCTGACTCGCCAGATGGCCGCGCTCGACGAGGAGGAGCGGGCAAGGGCGCGCGAGCTCACGGAGCTCCTCGAGAGACTGGTGGCCGACCGGTGAGCCCGGTGCGGACCGCCGCTCGACGAACCTTTCAGGCGCTGGGCGTCCGGAACTACCGGCTGTACTTCGCCGGCCAAGTCATCTCCGTGTCGGGGACATGGATGCAGACGGTCGCCCTCGGCCTGCTCGTCCTCTCGCCGGTGCTCCACGGCAACGGCTTCGAGGTCGGGCTGGTCACCGCTCTGCAGTTCGTGCCGATGCTCTTGTTCGGAGGTTGGGGCGGTCTGGCAGCCGACCGGCTCGACAAGCGCAGGCTGCTTTTCGTCACCCAGGGATCCGCCGGCGCGCTGGCGCTCGCCCTCGGCGCTCTCACCCTCGCCCACGCGGTGACCTTGTGGGAGGTGTACCTCCTCTCCACCCTGCTCGGTGTGGTCAACCTGTTCGACAACCCCGCCCGACAGTCGTTCGTGTCCGAGATGGTCGGCCGCGACTTGTTGCCCAACGCCATCAGCCTGAACAGCGTGTTGATGAACTCCGCCCGGGTGATCGGCCCGGCCATCGGCGGTGTCCTGATCTTCGCCGTCGGGTTCGCCGCCTGCTTCCTGGTCAATGCCGCCTCTTACGGCGCCGTCATCGGCGCACTGGCGCTGATGCGGCCGGCCGACCTCTACCGCAATCCGGTGGTCCAGCGGGCCAAGGGGCAGGTGCGAGAGGCGCTCCGCTACGTGTGGACCACCCCCGATCTGCGCGACCCGCTCCTCGCCATGGCGGTGGTCGGCATCTTCGCCTTCAACTTCACCACCACCCTGCCCCTGCTGGCGAAGTACACCTTCCACGGGGGCGTAGGGACCTACAGCGCCTTCACCTCGGCAATGGGGATCGGCGCCGTGGTCGGGGGGCTGGCGGTCGCCCACCGCTCCAAGCCTTCGACTTCGCTGCTCAGCTTGATCGGGGTGATGTTCGGGCTGATGATCCTGCTGGTGTCGGCATCGCCGACCCAGGTGGTGGCGTTGGTCGCACTGGTGCTCATGGGGATCTTCTCCATCGCCTTCATCGCCACCGCCAATGCCACCCTGCAGCTGCGCGCCGACCCGTCGATGCGGGGTCGGGTCATGTCGCTCTACGCCATCGCTTTCCTGGGTAGCACGCCGATCGGTGCCCCCCTGGTGGGCTGGATCAGCGATGTCAGCAGCCCCCGCCTCGCCCTCGTGGCCGGCGGGGTGGCCACCCTCGCCGCCTGCGGCCCGCTCACCCTGCGCTACTTCGGGCGGCGTCGCGGCACGTCGTGGGTCGGCGCCGTGGCGGCGACGGGAGACGCCGGACACGCCGGGCACGCCGGAGACGCCGGGCCGTGGCGCACCGGGTCCCAGGGTGTGGAGCAGTCGCTCCACGAAGGCGCGGCGGGACCCTTACGGTTCGAAGGTGCGCCGGAGCCCGTGTGGCCGGAACGTGCGCCGGGGTCCCTGCGGCCGGCTGCCGGGGGCGAGTAGCGCGCCACCACTTTGATTGAGGTGCAGTCCGGCCTCGCCGACTCCCGGTGCTCCTGCCCGACTCGCCTCGACCTAGGCCGCCGGTGCCCCCCCACCGGTCTTGGCGGTCGGCCGGGACGAACGGGCGTCGTTGTCGGCGCTCGCGGCAGGCTCCAGCCCCGACTCCCGTGGCGCCGCCGGCTTGGGCTCCTTCGGAAGCCCGAGGGCCCGTTCGCCGACGATGTTGCGTTGGATCTCGGCCGTGCCACCCCAGATCGTCTCCGACCTCGAGAAGAAGAAGAGGGCCTGCAGGGTGTCCACCGGGTAATCGGTCCGTCCGCGATGCCGCGCGCCCGGGAGCATCTCCGCCTCGTCGCCCGAGCCCCGGAGGATCTGACCCTCCATGCCGAGGATGTCCATGGCCAACTCCATGGTCCGCCGGTGGGACTCGGACCAGAACATCTTGTTGCAGGCGCCGAGGCGGGCAGCATGGTGGGTTCCGTGAAGGGCGTCGGTCAACGAGCGGTACCCGTTGATCTCCATGATCTTGATGTCCGCCCAGGAGCGGGCCAGCCGCTGGCGGATCAGCGGGTCCTTGTCCTTCCCGAGCCGCCTGGCCTCGGTGAGGATCGAGTCGAACTCCCGGGCGAACCGGCGGTGGCCGGTCGTGGCGGACGAGCCCCGCTCGAAGCCCAAGGTGGTCATCGCCACCTTCCACCCGTTGTTGACCCCGCCGACCACGTTGTCCTTTGGGCACCGGGCGTCGGTGAAGAACACCTCGTTGAAGTCGGCCGAACCGTCGATCTGGGAGATCGGTCGCACCTCGATGCCGGGTTGCTTCATGGGCACGAGGAGGTATGAGATGCCGGCGTGGCTGGGGGCGTCGGGGTCGGTCCGGGCCAGCAGGAAGATGTAGTCGGCGAACTGGGCCTGAGTGGTCCAGACCTTCTGCCCATTGATCACCCACTCGTCGCCGTCGAGGGTGGCACGGGTCTTGAGCGAGGCCAGGTCGCTCCCTGCGTTGGGCTCGGAGAAGCCCTGGCACCAGGCAATGGTGCCGCTCAGGATCCGGGGGAGGAAGTCCTTCTTCTGCTCCTCGGTCCCCCACTGCAGGATGGTCGGGCCCACCAGGGTGTCCCCGAAGAAGTCGGCTCGCAGAGGAGCCTGCACCCGGGCGAACTCCTCGTTCAGCACCACCTGCTGGAGGAGGGTCAGGCCCTTGCCGCCGTACTCCGTCGGCCAGCTGGCACAGATCCATCCGCCCTCGTAGAGCTTGCGGGTCCACGCCTCGTTGAAGGTCCGCCGCTCCTCCCTGGTCATCGAGAAGCCTGGCTCACCCCAGCCCTCGGGCAGGTTGTTCGAGAGCCACTCCCGGATCTCGAGCCGGAACTCCTCCGCTTCGGGGGGATAGGTCAGGTCCACACCCCGAGAATACCCGGGCCCCGGTGACGGGCCCCGGTGACGGGCCCCGGTGACGGGCTCCGGTGACGGGCTCCGGGGGGGGTGGCCGCGGGATCCGGGGTGCTGCGCGCCGGCTCCGGGGGTTGGCCGCGGGCTCCGGGGGTTGGCCGCGGGCTCCGGGGTGGTGCGCCGCGGATCCGGGGTGGTGCGCCGCGGGCCTGCTCGTCCGCCGCCTGGGCCGCCGGTGGTTCCTGTTTGCACCGGGAGTGTGCGGCGGGGGAGGCTGTCGGGTCATGGTCGGTGTCCGGGCAATCCGATGATCCGGACCCCGCGCCAGCGTTGGCTGGACATGCGGCGGTCCTGGGAGCGATCAGCCGCCACCGAGATCCCGCCGCCGATCGACCCCAGGCCTGCTGCGCCCGGCGGGCTTCGGGTGGCCTACCTGGTCTATCGGGGCAACCCCCGTTGCGGTGGCCAGGGGGTCTACACACGGCACCTGACCAGGGAACTGGTCGCTCTTGGCCACTCGGTGACCGTCTTCGCGGGGCAGCCCTGGCCAGAGCTCGACGAAGGGGTCGGCTTCGTGCCCGTGCCCGGTCTCGACCTCTACCGGGATCCCGATCCGTTCCGGGTGCCCCACCCCCGGGAGTTCCGGGACCGGATCGACGCCCTCGAGTTCGCCGTCATGTGCACGGCGGGGTTCGGGGAGCCGCTCACGTTCTCCCTCCGTGCGAGGCAGCTGTTGGCCGATCGGCGTGGCGACTTCGACCTGGTCCACGACAACCAGTGCCTGGGGAGCGGCATCCTCGGGATGCTCGAGGACGGCTGGCCGGTGCTGACCACCCTGCACCACCCCATCACCGTCGACCGACAACTGGCGCTCTCCCACGCCACCAACCCGTGGCAGCAGGCCACCACCCGCCGCTGGTTCGGGTTCCTCCGGATGCAGGTCCGGGTGGCATGCCGCCTCCCGGCCATCGTGACCGTCTCCGAGTCCTCTCGGGGCGACATCGCCGCCCAGATGGGGGTCGCCCACGACCGGATGACCGTCGTGCCGGTCGGAGTGGACACCGACGTGTTCCGGCCCGTGGAGGGGGTCGTCCCGGTACCGGGCCGGCTGATGGTGACCACCTCGAGCGACGTGCCCATGAAGGGTCTGGTCCCGCTGCTCGAGGCGGTGGCCAAGCTTCGGACCGAACGGGAGGTCGAGCTGGTGGTCATCGGCCGGCCCCGGCCCGGCGGCCGGGTCGACCGCGCCCTCGATCGCCTCGGGCTGCGCGATGTGGTGCGGTGTGTCAGCGGCATCACAGACCACGAACTGGCGTGCCTCTACGGCGAGGCGGAGGTGGCCGTCTGCCCCTCCCTCTACGAGGGGTTCTCGCTCCCCACGGTCGAGGCGATGGCCTGCGGTGTGCCGGTGGTGGCCACCACCGGGGGCGCGCTCCCCGAGGTGGTGGGACAGGACGGGGAGACCGGGCTGCTGGTGCCGCCCGACGACCCCGGCGCCCTGGCCGCGGCGATCCGCCGGCTGCTCGACGACCCCGACCTCCGCTCGAGGCTGGGGGCGGCCGGTCGGCAACGGGTGCTCGGCACCTTCACCTGGGGGGTGACGGCGCGCGGGACCGCCGAGTGCTACCGGGCCGTGGTGGCCGGCAGGCCCCTGCCCGACGCTCCGCTGGAGGTGAGGTCCGGCGAGGCCGGTCCGGCCGGTTCGGGTGGGTGGGCCGAGGCCGGGGAAGCCGGGGCCGAAGCCGGGGAGACCGGGGCCGAAGCCGGGGCCGAGGCGGAGGTGACCCCGTGCTGACCGTGGACTACCGGCGGCTCGGTGTGAAGCCGGCTGACCGGGTGCTCGACCTCGGTTGTGGCTTCGGTCGCCACGCGTACCAGGCGGCACGGCTTCAGGCAGCGGTGGTCGCCCTCGACGCGGGGGCCGAGGAGGTGGCCGGGGTGCGGGCGACCTTCGGGGCGATGGTGGAGGCCGGTGAGCTCGACCCTGCCGCGAGGGTGGGGGCGGTGCAGGGCGACGGGCTTCGGCTCCCCTTCGCCGATGCCACCTTCGACCGAGTGATCGCTTCGGAGGTGCTCGAGCACATCGCCGACGACCGGACTGCGATGGCCGAGCTGGCCCGGGTACTGCGACCGGGCGGCACCATGGCGGTGACCGTCCCGCGGTGCGGCCCGGAGCTGGTGAACTGGCTGCTCTCGGATGC
>DAHUYA010000198.1 GCA_027315445.1 Acidimicrobiaceae bacterium
TTCGCCATCATCGGCCTGTCGGTCTCCAACAGCGAGACAGCCCAGCTGGCCGCCTTCCCCGTCCTGTTCCCGCTGACCTTCGCCTCCTCGGCCTTCGTGCCGGTGAGCTCGATGCCCGGATGGCTACAGGCCTTCGCGACCCACCAGCCGGTCAGCAAGCTGGTGGACGCCATGCGCCAGCTGATGCTGGGTGGGCACTCGACGCTCTGGGCGGGCAGCGACGTCTGGCAGGCGGCCGCCTGGGCGGTGGGCCTGCTGATCGTGCTCGCGCCCTTGGCCGTCCTCCGCTACCGCCGAGCCGCCTGAGCGCCGTCGGCCGGGCCGGGTGGTCCTCGACCGGATCGATCGAGAGGACGCCCCCGGTCAGACCGGCATGCGGTCGCGCAGCTCGCCCACGACCCGCTCGACCGGCACCCGAACCTGCTCCGTGCTGTCGCGGTCGCGGATCGTCACCGCCCGGTCTTCGAGAGAGTCGAAGTCCACGGTGACGCACCAGGGGGTCCCCACCTCGTCCTGGCGTCGGTAGCGGCGACCGATCGACTGGGTGGTGTCGTAATCGCACATGAAGTGCGGCTGCAGGAGGGCGAGGACCTCGCGGGCCAGCGGCTCGAGGGTCTCCTTCTTCGAGAGCGGCAGCACGGCCACCTGGTAGGGGGCGAGCCGCCAGTGGAGCCGCAGCACCATCCGGGCCTCTCCGCCGACCTCGTCCTCTTCGTAGCCGGCCAGCAGGAAGGCCATCATCGTGCGGGTGGCACCGGCCGCCGGCTCGACCACGTGGGGCACGTAGCGTTCGCCGGTCGCCTGGTCGAAGTACTCGAGCCGCTCGCCGGAGGCCGTCATGTGGGCCTTGAGGTCGAAGTCGGTGCGGTAGGCCACCCCCTCGAGCTCGTCCCAGCCCCACGGGAACAGGAACTCCACGTCGGAGGTGGCGGTCGAGTAGTGGGAGAGCTCGTCGGCATCGTGCGGTCGCACCCGGAGCTTGTCCTCGGGGATGCCCAGCTCGCGGTACCAGCGGTAGCGCTGGTCGACCCAGTGCCGGTACCACTCCATCCCCTCTTCGGGCGGCACGAAGTACTCCATCTCCATCTGCTCGAACTCGCGGGTGCGAAAGACGAAGTTCTGGGGGGTGATCTCGTTGCGGAAGGACTTGCCGACCTGGGCGATGCCGAACGGAGGCTTCTTCCGGGTGGTCTGCAGCACGTTGGCGAAATTGACGAACATCCCCTGCGCCGTCTCGGGCCGCAGGTAGGCCACCGCCCCCTCGTCCTCGATCGGGCCGGCGTGGGTCTTGAACATCAGATTGAACGGCCGGGCCTCGGTGAAGTCGGCCGACCCGCAGTTGGGACAGACCCCCTCGATCTTGTCCGCCCGCCAGCGGCTGTGGCAGTGGCGGCAGTCGACCAGCGGGTCGGTGAAGTTGGCCAGGTGGCCGGAGGCCTCCCAGACGGCCGGCGGCGAGAGGATGGCGGCGTCGAGCCCGACCACGTCGTCTCGCAGCTGGACCATCGAGCGCCACCAGGTGTTCTTCACGTTCCGGAGCATGTTGACGCCGAGCGGGCCGTAGTCGTAGGTGGACCGGAAGCCGCCGTAGATCTCGGCCGAGGGGAAGATGAAGCCCCGCCGCTTGCACAGCCCGACGATCCGCTCCATCAGGTCGCCGGATTGGGGCGCGTCGATGCCGGTGGCGGAGTCGCTGGTCACGGCCGCAGGATACCGGCCGGAGTGATCTCGTCTCGCAGGCGGGCGGTCACGGCGTTGGCCAGGAGCCGGCCACGGACGGTCAGCACCGCCCGGCCGCCGCGGCGTTCGACCAGCCCCTCGAGCGCCGGGTCGTCGGCCAGGGCCGAGTCCGGCACCCCTTCGGGGGTGCGCAGCGCCAGGGCCAGGGCCTCGAACCGGCGCTGCTCGTCGCTCAGCCGCTCCCCGGCCGCCACCGGCGGGCGGCCGGCGGCCACCGCCTCGATGTAGCGCTCGGGGGTGCGGACGTTCCACCACCGGTGGCCCGCCCTGTGGGAGTGGGCCGCCGAGCCGAACCCCCGGTAGTCGCCCTGGCGCCAGTACAGCCGGTTGTGGCGGGCGCCGTGCCCGGGCCGTGCCCAGTTCGACACCTCCTCCCAGCCGAAGCCGGCGGCGGACAGCTCCGACTCGGCGTGCTCGTAGCGGTCGGCCTGCGCGTCCTCGTCCGGATGGCGGGCCGGGTCGGCGGCCAGGGGGGTCCCCGGCTCGACGGTCAGGGCGTAGGCGCTGACGTGCGGGGGGACCGGGTCGAAGCCGAGGACGTCCTCGAGGGTGCGCGCCCAGTCGGCGGCCGACTCCCCCGCCGCCCCGAAGATGAGGTCGACGTTGCACGACTCGAAGCCGGCTCCGGCCGCCAGCTCGACCGCCCTTCGACCGTCGTGCTGCCCGTGGCGGCGGCCCAGGGCCGCCAGCACGTGGGGCACGGTCGACTGCACACCGAAGGAGAGCCGGGTCACGCCGGCCCGGCGGTAGGCGGCGAACCGCCCGGCATCGGCGTCCTCCGGGGTGCACTCG
Source organism: Acidimicrobiaceae bacterium (assembly GCA_027315445.1). Classification (GTDB taxonomy): domain Bacteria; phylum Actinomycetota; class Acidimicrobiia; order Acidimicrobiales; family RAAP-2; genus DAHUYA01. Next base: position 2,533 of record DAHUYA010000198.1, read on the forward strand.
ACGGGCACCTCGCAGCCGGGCGCGGTCGGCACGGCGGCCAGGATGCGGCAGAGCTCGTCGGCCGGAAGGCGCGACGGCGTGCCGCCGCCGACGAAGACGCTGGTGGCCGGGGACAGCTCCCCCTCGTCGGTCGCCCGGTGGATCTCGGCCAGGCAGGCGTCCACGTACCGGCCCATCAGGCCGTCGCGGTCGCTGTAGGTGGCGAAGGCGCAGTAGTCGCACCGGGCCCGGCAGAACGGGACGTGCACGTACACCCCGAACTCGGCCCCGGGCACCGGGGCACCACCCTGCACCGGGACGCTCAGAGGCCGGCCACCGACCGCAGCGCCCGCAGCCGGTGGTCGAGGTGCGCCTCCATCGCCTCCAGCGCCAGCGCGGTCAGCTCCTCGGTGCACCCGGGCGCCGGGCGGGCCAGCACCGCCCCCAGCGAGCCCCCGAGCACCTGGCGCAGCACTTCGAGGGCCCCGGCGCTCACCGGGCGGCCGCGGCGGCACCGGCGGCACAACATGCCGCCCTCGAGGAGGTCGAAGGACACCAGCTCGACCTCGGGCTCGGCCAACCCGCACGAGGCACAGGCCGTCACCACCGGGCCCGCGCCTTCGAGGACCAGGGTCTTCAGGAAGAAGGCGGCGGGGACCAGGGCCGGGTCCCGGGCCGGGTCGTCGAGCACCCTCAGGGCGCCGACCAGCGTCTCGTAGAGTCGGCGGTCGGCGTGGCGCTCCTGGGCGAGCCGGTCGGCCACCTCGAGCAGGGCCAACCCGGCCGACACCCGCGGCAGGTCCTGGCGCACGAAGCGGTAGGCGTCGATCACCTCGGCCTGGTTGACGATGTCGAGGTCGCTTCGACCCTGCCAGAGCAGCAGCGAGACGTGGCTCATCGGCTCGAGCCGCCCGCCGAACTTGCTGTTGGTCCGCCGCACCCCCTTCGCCACCGCCCGCACCTTCCCGTGCCCCTGGGTCAGCAGCACGACGATGCGGTCGGCCTCGCCCAGCCGGTAGGTGCGCAGCACCACGCCCTGGTCCCGGAAGAGGCTCACGATGCCGGCGGCTCCGGTTCCGCCCCCCCCGGGTGCTCGGCGGCCCCCGCCGCGGTCGCCGACCGCTCGGACGGCGGCGGCCGATAGGGCTCGACGTCGGGCGTGCGGCGCCCGCCGAGCCAGTTCCCCCCGGCCACCAACGCCACCAGCACGACGAAGGAGACGAGCAGCTCGTAGGCGGCGCTCAGCCCGCCGGCGGCGGCCCAGCAGAGCAGGCCCAGCAGCACCACCCCGAGGAGCACCGCCCACCGGGTCACCGACACGGCGGTGCCCCGGTGGACCCGGTCACTTGATGCCCCCGTAACGGCGGTGGCGGTGCTGGTACTCGAGCACCGCCTCGTAGAGGTGGCGGCGCCGGACGTCCGGCCAGAGCACCTCGGGGAAGACCAGCTCGCTGTAGGCCAGCTCCCACAGCAGGAAGTTGGAGATGCGGTACTCCCCCGAGGTGCGGATCACCAGGTCGGGGTCGGGCATGTCGGGGAAGTACAGCCGGCTGCGGATGGCCTTCTCGTCCACTTTGTCGGGCGGGAGGCGGTCGGCCACCAACCGCTTGACGGCGTCCACGATCTCCGCCCGGCCCCCGTAATTGAAGGCCATGGTGAGCGTCATCCGGCGGTTGTGGCGCGTCAGCTCGATCGACTCGTCCATCCGGCGCAGGACCCGGCGGGGGACCCGCCAGTCGCGACGCCCGGCGAAGCGGATGCGGACCCCCTTCTCGTTGAGCTCGTCGCGCCGCCGGAGCAGCAGGGACTCGTTGAAGCCCATCAGGTAGCGGACCTCGTCGGGCGGTCGCCGCCAGTTCTCGGTCGAGAAGGCGTACATGGTCAACCACCGCACGCCGATCTCGAGGGCGCCGTTGACCACGTCGAGGAGCGCCTCCTCGCCGGCGGCGTGCCCCTCGGTGCGGGGCAGCCCGCGCTGGCTGGCCCACCGCCCGTTCCCGTCCATCACGCAGGCGACGTGGGCCGGCACCCGCGACCGATCGAGCTGGTCGGGCACGGGGTCCACCTGCGGGGCGGTCCCGTTGACGCCGACCGGCGCGCCCACCCCGGCGCCCGCACCGACCAGGCCCCGAGGGGCGAGCCGTCGTGGGCCGACAGGGGGGGGCACGGAGCGAAACTACCGCCTCCCCGGCCGGCCTTCGTGCCGGCCCCGTTCTCCGACGCGGCCCGTCGCCACCTCGCCACCCGTCCCCATGCGCCGACCTGTCACGGGCGGCGGGCATGATCGGGAGGTGCCCGTCGCCCCCGACCACCGGCTCCAGGACGAGGACCCCCCGCCCGGGGACCCGCCGGGGATCGTCGGGGTCCTCCGGGGGGTCACCGGACACCTCCCGACGGGCGAGCGGCGCCCCCAGCAGGAGGCGATGGCCCAGGCGGTGCAGGAGGCGATCGCGGCCGGCCGCCACCTCGTGGTGCAAGCAGGCACGGGGACCGGCAAGTCCCTGGCGTACCTGGTGCCGGCCGTTCTGTCGGGGAAGAGGGTGGTGGTGGCGACCGCCACCAAGGCGCTGCAGGACCAGCTGGCGGAGAAGGACCTCCCGCTGCTGGCCGACGCCGCCGGTCGCCCCTTCCGCTTCGCCGTCCTGAAAGGCCGGAGCAACTACCTGTGCCGGCAGCGGGCGGACGAGGTGGGGACCGTCGGGTTCCAGCCCACCCTGGCGGACGACGGTGGTCCCCCGGGAGACGACGAGCTCCCAGGAGGTGTGGACGACCCCGGGCCGACAGGCCGCCGCGACGCTGCCGAGCCCCGTGGCGGGGGTGGGGGCGGACCGGGGACCACGGAGGACGAGGGCGGCGACGTCGCCGGGGCGGCCGGCGGGTCGACCGGCGGGTCGGCCGACCCCGGTCGGCTGGCCGACCAGCTCCGCCGCATCCTGCGGTGGTCGGGGGAGACGTCCACTGGCGACCGTGCCGAGCTGCCCTTCGAGCCCCATCCGCGGGCATGGGCGATGGTGAGCGTGGGCCCGCGGGAATGCCCCGGCGCCTACCGGTGCCCGGCCGGCGGCCGGTGCTTCGCCGAGGATGCCCGGGCGGCCGCCGCGGCCGCCGACGGGGTCGTGGTCAACACCCACCTCTACGGCGCCCACCTGGCGAGCGGAGGGGTGGTCCTCCCACCCCACGAGGTGGTGATCTTCGACGAAGCCCACGAGCTCGAGCCGGTGATGACCGAGAGCCTCGGCGTGGACGTCTCGCCGGGACGGCTCCGCGGGCTGGGCACCCTGGCCCGGCCGCTGCTCGGCGGCCCGGGACGCGACCGGCTGGTGGAGGACCTCGTCGACGCCGGTCGGCGGCTCGAGGGCGCGCTCGAGGACCGGGTCGGCCAACGGGTGCTCTGCCCGCCCGCCTCGGCCGCGGGCGCCGGC
>DAHUYA010000212.1 GCA_027315445.1 Acidimicrobiaceae bacterium
GCGTGGACGCCGTGCTCGGCGCACCACGGGAGGTTGGCCCGGGCGGCCTCGGCGTGGGAGAAGTCGATCGCCACCTCGACCCCGGCCGCCGCCAGCGCCTCCACCGCACCGACCACCTCGAGGTCGGGCACGTCGGACCCCGCCAACCCGGCCAGCGAGCGGCCGGCCGCGCCGGGGTCCACCGCCGCCACCAGCTCGAGGTCCCCGGCGCCGGCCACCGCCCGGCAGACCTCGGTGCCCATCCTCCCGGCGGCGCCCAGCACACCCACCCGCACCATGGGGCCGAGGCTACTGGGCCGGTTCGCCGGCGGGGAGGGTGGAGGACTTCTCCGGCGGGCGCACCGGGCCCCGGCGGCCGCGCCGAAGGAGCCACACGAGGCCCGCCCCGAGGAGCGCGGCCAGACCGGCGCCGGTTCCGGCCAGGCCGAGGTCGAGCCCGGGCGGCCGGTACCGGTAGGTCAGGGTGTAGGCGCCGGCCGGGACCCGCACCGCCTGCACCAGCCCCCTCGGCACCACGGTCAGCAGGCGGGCCGGCCCACCGGCCACGGGCACGGCGGTGACCCGCCATCCCGGCATGTAGGCCTCACTGCGGACGACCACCGCGGGACGGCGCAGGCGCACCCCCAGCACGGTCGTGCCGTCCTGGTAGGTCCGTACCTGGCCGGCCCGGTCGCCCGGCGCCGGATCCAGCACCCAGGCCGGCGGGCGCACCGAGGTGCGGACGAACCGGGCGTAGCCACGCCAGTCGCCCGTGTAGCGCCAGCGCGCCGGGTCGTCGAGTGCGTCCTGCACCTGTCCGTCGAGCCCGTAGCTGGCCCCGGTGGCCGAGGTGGCCGAGGAGCTCCGTCGGGCCGGGGGCGGAGCGGCGACGGTGACCGCCGAACCGTCGGCGATGGCCAGGGCCTGCCCGTCGGCACTGTGGACGACCAGGCCGGTGGCCACCACGGGTCTGGGGAACGTGACCTCGACCCCGCCGGGGGCCGGGACGAGCCGAGCCGCCGGCCAGCGCACCCCTCCCCCGGGCGCGAGGACGCCGACCCGCAGGCCACCGAGTCGCAGGCCCCCGCCCGGGCGGCGGCTCGAGCCGACCAGGGCGGCCCCGCGGAGCGGGAGCTGGCGGCCGAAGTACCACCGGCGCCGGGTGGGGGTGCCGGGCGGCGGCGCCCCCGGGCAATCGGCCTGTTGCAGGCCAGCCGTGGTCGCCGGGAACTTCTCGGGCGGCATCGGCAGGACGGCGCCGGCCGGCAGTGGCTGGGCGAGGAACTGGGGCAGCACGACCAGGGTGGACAGCCGGAGCGGGTCGAACACGCCCTTCGCCAGGGCGCACGGCGAGAGCGTGTCGAGGGTGTGGGTCCCGGTCGGGTCGCCGTAGCGGGCCCCCACGATCGACCCGCAGCACTGCACGCTCGGAAGTCCCGTGAAGGCGTTGAGGTCCGGCTGGCCGATCCGGCTCAGCACGTCGACGTTGATGGCGGTGGTGTCGTAGATGGCGAAGCGCCCGGTGCGGCCGAGCACGGCCGCCGCCCGGGCCGGGGTCGGCTCGAGGGTGCTGTTGCCGGGGAGCAGGCCCGTCGAGCAGGTGAGGGTGAACAGCCCGAGGTCGAGCAGCACGACCCCGACGACCGCCCGGCGCCGGGCCGACGCCCCCAGACGGGTCCAGCCGAGCACCAGGGCCCCCGCCGCCACCACGACCACCAGCTGTGCGACGAAGCTCGGGGTGAGCAGTCGTCCGAGACCGGTGGCGCCGCCGCCGAACGAGAAGGCCGACTCGAGGCGCCCGGGCACCGCCAGCCCGGCCACGCAGGCCGCCGCCGCCGCGACCACGGGCAGCATCGCCACCCGCCGACGCCAGCCGGCACCGGTCAGGGCCGCCGCCCGGTGGTCGTGCAGGGCCCGCTCGAGCCAGTACGCCAGCAGGACGGCCAGGGCCAGGTCGGCGATGGCGAGGTTCCGGCTCTGGAGCCGCACCTTGTTGAAGAACGGGATGTACCCGAACAGCCCGCCCACCGGGGTGTAGGCCCCGAAGGCCATCAGCAGCCCGAGCACCGCCAAGCCGAGCCACGGCCACCAGTCGGCGGCCTGGGGGTCGCGGCGCCGTCCGAAGGCGGCGGTGAGGAGGGCGAAGAAGGCGACCAGCGGCAGCAGGCCGACGTAGCCGGTGACCTCGGGGAGGTTGTAGGAGTTGAAGTAGGCGGGTTGGTGGAGGAGACCGTCTCCCCCGAAGATGTCCGGCACCAGCAGCAGCACGGACCACTGCACGTGGAGGGAGCCCGTGGCGAAGTAGGCGAACGTCTCGCTCGAGCGCTGCGAGTCCGAGATGAAGTGCCATCCCGGCAGCAGCTGCACCAGCCCGAGGGCGCTCGCCCTGGCGGCCGCCACCATCGACCAGCCCAGGAACTGGAGCCGGCGGACCCAGCCCGGGCCGCCCGGCCCGTACGGGCGCAGGACCAGCCAGAGGGTGAAGGCGCCGGCGACCACCTCGGCCTCCGCCATCCCCCGGGGCTCCCCGGTCAGGAGGATCAGGCCGATCACGACGGCCAGGAGCACGGTGGCGGGCCAGGGCGAGGAACGGACGCGCCCGGCCGGTTCGCCGCCGCGCCGGCCCGGCCGGGTGCCGAAGAGCGCCCAGGAGAGCTCGAGCTGGGCCAGGATCATCAACGGGACCCAGGCGATGCCCTGGACGATCGGCAGGTGGACCATCTGACCGGCCATCTGGCCGCCGAAGGCGTAGGTCCCGGCCGCCAGGCCCGACGGGAGGGGGCCGAGCCGGAGCCGGCGGAGCAGGGCGTAGGTGCCCAGCCCGCCCGCCCAGTACGCGGCCAGCAGGTTCACGACCCAGGCGGCGACCGCCGGCAGGACGGCGAAGACCAGGGTGAACGGGTACAGGGAGCCGGCGTTCATCCCCCCCAGCAGGGGGTTGCCCGACCAGATCAGCCGGTTCCACAGCGGCAGGTGGCCTTGGCGGAGGAGCTCGCCGGAGAGGACCCGCAGCGGGAAATTCTGGATCAGGTTGTCGCCGGCGATCGCCGGGTAGCCGGCCAGGGCCGGCACCACGAAGGCCACGAGGGGGATCCCGACCAGCACCACCAGCGCCCGGCGGTCGCCGCGGCCGAGCCGTGCGAGCGGGCCGGGCAGGGGGACGGAGCCGGTGCGCACCGCCCATCCCCTGGGCGCCCGCCGGGCACGGGCGCCGGTACCGGCGGCCACGGCCTCAGGCGGCGCGACCGGCCAGACCGAGCGAGCCGGCGTCGAAGGCGTCGGCGTCGAAGGGCCCCACCGCGGCCAGGGTGCGGGGCGCCGCCGCCAGGTCCTCGGCCGCCGCCTGCACCTGCGGACGCTCGACCTGGTCGATGCGGGCCAGCAGCTCGTCGACGGTCAGCACCTCTCCGTGGAGCAGCAGGGACGAGCCGAGCCGTCCCATCCGGGCCCCCGAGTCCTCGCAGGAGAGCAGCGCCTCGGCCCGGAGGTTCCCCTTGGCCACGGCCAGCTCGCGGTCGGTCACCCCGGACGCGGCCAGCAGCTCGATCTCCCCGGCGGCGATCCGGAGCACCTCGTCGACGTGCTCGGGCGCGGTGCCGGCCACCACGGAGAGCGAACCGGCGTCGTGGTAGGCGGTCCGCTCGGACCAGACCGAGTAGGCGAGGCCCCGCTCCTCGCGGATCTTCTGGAAGAGCCGGCTCGAGAGCCCGCCTCCCAGCACCTGGTTGAGAACGGCGAAGGCCCACCGGCGGTCGTCGAAGCGGGAGACCGAGCGGGATCCCAGCATCAGGTGCGCCTGCTCGGTCGGCCGGCGCACCACCACCAGGGGCTCGGGCGGCGCAGTCGGCGCCGTCCTGACGGGGAGGGACCCCCCCCGACGACCGACGAAGCGACGCTCGACGCCCGCCGCCACCTGCTCGTGGCGGCAGTCGCCGGCGACCGAGACCACCATGTTCGCCGGGCGGTAGTGGTCCTCGAAGAACTCGCGGACCTCGCCGGCGGCGGTGGCCCGGACCGTGTCGGCCGAGCCCAGGACGTCGCGGCCGAGGGGGTGGCCGGGGAAGAGGGCGGCCGACCAGCGCTCGGCCACCAGGTCCGCCGGCTCGTCGGCGTGCATGAGGATCTCGTCGAGGATGACCGCCCGCTCCGCCTCGACGTCGTCGGGGCGCAGGGCCGGGTCCCACATGATGTCGCTCAGGATGTCGAGCCCGAGGTCGAGGTGCTCGGACAGAAGCCGGATGTAGAAGGAGGTGTACTCCTTGGTGGTGTAGGCGTTGCAGTCCCCGCCGACCTCGTCGAGCGCCTCGGCGATGGCCGTGGCCGAGCGGGTCGGCGTCCCCTTGAAGAGCAGGTGCTCGAGGAAGTGGGACGCCCCCGCCCGCTCCGCCGGCTCGTCACGCGACCCGGTGCCGACCCAGAACCCCACCGCCACCGAGCGCACGTCCCGCATCGGCTCGGTGACCAGGCGGACGCCGCAGGGCAGGACCTCGGTCCGGATGAGCGAGTCCCCCCGAGGGATGGTCAACGGCGTCGTGACCGCCCGCGCGACCTCCGCCGGTCCTCGGCGTCCCCCCGACCTTCGCCACCTCCACCGGCCGGCGCCCCCCCCGGGCCGAGGTCGCCGAGGTCGGCCACCAGCTCGGCCTCGAAGGCGTCCTCGAAGGACACCACCTGCGGGCCACCGCCGACCGGCGACGGCCCGCCTCCGCCACGGTCGGGGCGGTCGCCCCCCCCGTGGCCGTTGCCCGCGCCGGCGGCACCGGCCCCGGCGGCAGCCTCCGGGGCGCCGGCGAGCGACAGCGACACCTTGCCCTGCGGGTCGATGTCGTCCACCCGTACCTCGATCGGTTGGCCGAGGGTCAGGACGTCCTCCACCTGCCCGACACGCTTGCCGCCGGCCAGCGGGGACAGCTTGGAGATGTGCAGCAGCCCGTCCCGGCCGGGCAGGACGTTGACGAAGGCCCCGAACTTGGTCAGGTTCACCACCTTGCCGCTGTACACGGCCCCCACCTCGGCGGTCGGCGGGTCGAGGATGAGGGAGATCCGGCGCCGGGCCTCCTCGACGGCCTGGGGGTCCTTGGCACCGATGGTGACCGTGCCCACGATGCCGTCGTCGTCCACGGCGATGTCGGCCCCGGTCTCCTGCTGCAGCGTGTTGATCACCTTGCCCTTGGGCCCGATGACCTCGCCGATCTTGTCGATGGGGATCTCCATCGAGACGATCTTGGGGGCGCTGGCCGCCACCTCGGGCCGGGGCTCGGCGATGGCGCCGGCCATCACCTCGAGGATCCGCAGCCGGGCGTCCTTGGCCTGCCGGAGCGCCTGGGCCAGCACGTCCGCCGGCAACCCGTCGATCTTGGTGTCGAGCTGCAGGGCGGTGACCGCGTCGGCCGTGCCCGCCACCTTGAAGTCCATGTCGCCGAAGGCGTCCTCGGCCCCCAGGATGTCGGTCAGGGTGACGTAGCGGCCCTCGTCGTAGACGAGGCCCATGGCGATGCCGGCCACCGGCGCCTTGATCGGAACCCCGGCCGCCATCAGCGACAGGGTCGACCCGCACACCGATGCCATCGAGGTGGACCCGTTGGAGGCGAGCACGTCGGAGACCACCCGCAGGGTGTAGGGGAAGTCCTCCTGGCCCGGGACGACCGGCAGGAGGGCCCGCTCGGCCAGCAGGCCGTGCCCGATCTCCCGCCGCTTCGGGCCCCGCATGAACCCGGTCTCGCCGGTGGAGTAGGGCGGGAAGTTGTAGTGGTGCATGTACCGCTTGAACTCGTCCGGGGTGATGGTGTCGAGCAGCTGGTTCATCCGCGGCATCCCCAGGGTGGTGACGTTGAGCACCTGGGTCTCGCCCCGCTGGAACAGTGCCGAGCCGTGGGCCGTCGGGAACAGGTCGACCTCGGCCGACAGCGGGCGGATGTCGGCCGTCCCCCGGCCGTCGATCCGGATGCCCTCCTCGACGATGCGCCGGCGGACCACCTTCTTGGTCAGCCCGCGCACCGCGGCCTTGATCTCGCGCTCGCGCTCGGGGAACTCGAGGGCGAGCTCGTCGACGATCCCGGCGGCGGCCGCGTCGATGGCGGCGTTGCGCTCCGCCTTGGCGGTGATCGTGTTGGCGGCGGCGATCCGCTCCATGCCGACCGCCTGCACCCGCTCGAAGACGTCGTCGCCATAGTCGGAGAAGGTGGTGACCTCGATGGGCGTGATCGGGCCCCGCTGGGCCTCCACCTCGGCCACCAGGCGGCGCTGGAGCACGATCGACTCGCGGATCCACGTCTTGGCGGCCTCGAGCCCCGAGGCGAGCACCTCCTCGGTCACCTTGGGCGCCCCTGCCTCGTAGTACTGCCAGGAACGCTCGGTGCCGCCCGCCTCCACCATCATGATGGCGATCTCGGCGTCGGGGTCGGCGGAGAGGGCCCGCCCGGCGACCACCAGCTCGAAGGTGGACTCGTCCCCCTCCTCGAAGCTCGGATGGGGGTTCCAGTCGCCCTCGGTCGAGTAGGCGATCCGCACGGCGCCGATCGGCCCGTCGAAGGGGATGCCCGAGACCATGAGGGCCGCAGAGGCGGCGTTGATGGCCAGCACGTCGTGCGGGTTCACCTGATCCGCCCCGAAGATGGTGCCCACCACGTGCACCTCGTTGCGGAAGCCCTTGGGGAAGGACGGCCGGAGCGGGCGGTCGATGAGCCGGCAGGTCAGGATGGCCTGGTCGGAGGCTCTGCCCTCGCGACGGAAGAAGGAGCCGGGGATCTTGCCGGCGGCGTAGGTCCGCTCCTCGATGTCGACGGTCAGGGGGAAGAAGTCGGTGCCCTCCCGCACCGACCGGGCGGCCGTGGCGGTGGCGAGCAGGACGGTGTCGCCGATCCGGCCGACGACCGCCCCGTCGGCCAGATTGGCCAGCTTGCCGGTCTCGAAGGTCAGGGTGCGATCGGTGCCGCTGATCGGCGCCGACACGGAGATGGCGTCAGCCATGGTGCTCCTCGGTGCTCAGGGGCGCCCCGTGGCCGGTTCCCAGTGGTCGACCACCTCGCCTCCGCCCGACGGCTCCCTGCGGGGAGCCGGGGACCGGGAGCGCTCGAGGTGACCGGCGACTGGCAGCCGACCCGATGCGGCGCCCGTCTCGGTTGGTTGCTCTTGGGGCTCTGTTCATGGGACCGCCCGGCCGTGGGCCGGGCGGTCGGGTTCGGTTGGCTTCAGCGGCGGATGCCGAGACGGCCGATGATCGAGCGGTACCGCTCGACGTCGTTGTCCCGCACGTAGTCGAGCAGGCGTCGGCGTCGACCGATCAGTTTCATCAGCCCACGGCGCGTGTGGTGGTCGCCCTTGTGGATCTTCAGGTGCTCCGTCAGGTGCGCGATCCTGGCCGTCAACAACGCGATCTGCACCTCGGACGACCCGGTGTCGACCTGGTGCAGCCGATGCTCGGTGATGATGGCCTGCTTGTCGGGCATGTACGGAGAAACCTCGGGAGCCTCGTGAGCCTGGCATGGCCCGGAGAACGGCCCAGCGCACGCACCGACGGCCTGCCGGGCCGACCTGGTGCACCACGCTGCCGACCGGCGCGTCACACCGGTCTGCTCTCAGAGTAGCAGGTGGCGGGCGCTCGGGACCACCGCGTGGTGCTCAGGTGCCGGCCAGCGCCGCCCGGGCGGCCGCCACGTCGCGGCCCATCTGGGCGATCAGCTCGCCCACCGAGTCGAACCGGCGCTCCTCGCGCAGCCGGGCGGTGAAGGACACCCGTGCCTCCTGGCCGTAGAGGTCGCCGTCGAAGTCGAGGAGGTGGGCCTCCACCAGGGGGTTGGCCGCCTCGTAGAAGGTCGGCCGGCGCCCGACCGAGATGGCGGCCGGGTGACGGCTGCCGTCCGGGTGCCGGTAGTGGCCGGCGTAGATGCCCAGGCCGGGAAGAGCGACCCCGTCGGGGACGGCGACGTTGGCCGTCGGGTAGCCGAGCTCGGCCGCCCCGCGCCCGTCGCCGTGCACCACCTCGCCGCGGACCTCGTGGGGGCGGCCGAGCAGGCTTGCCGCTCCGACCACGTCCCCCGCCGCCACCAGCCGTCGGATGCGGGTCGAGGACACCGGCGCGGCGGCGTCGGCGTCGAGCGGCACGCCCTCCACCTCGAAGCCGTACTGCCGGCCCAGCTCGGTCAGCAGGGCCACGTTGCCCTTGCGACCGTGGCCGAAGTGGAAGTCCTCGCCCACCACCACCAGGCGGGCCGCCAGGGTGCCGACCAGCACCTCGCCCACGAACTCCTCGGCCGTCTCGTCGGCCCGATCACGGTCGAAGGGCACCAGCAGGGTCACGTCGATCCCGCAGCCGGCCAGCAGTTCGAGCTTCTGGTCGAGATCGGTCAGGAGCAGGGGCGCCGACTCGGGCCGCACCACCGTGGCCGGGTGCCGATCGAAGGTGACCACCGCCGCATCGAGGCTCCGGGCCGCGGCCTGGGTGGTGAGCCGGGCCAGGAGGTGCCGGTGCCCAAGGTGCACCCCGTCGTAGGCGCCGATCGTCACGGCGGCGCCCTGTCGGGGGGGGTCGGACTCGCCGAGACGGAGGACCTGCATCTCGGGCGAGATTAGACGAGGCGGCCGGACCGTCCGCCGGTGGCGGTGGTTCGAAGGTCGCTCAGCGGTCGGCCAGCACCACGAGCGGGCGGATCCGGTCCGTGGCCGTCGCCTCGTAGACCGCCAGCAGCCGACCGCGGTCGTCGACCACGGCGAACGGGCCGTCCCCGGCCGCCCCGACCGCCACCCGGTCGAGCGGCAGGCCCCGGCCGACGAGCCGCACCACCTCGGCATCGGCGGTGGCCCGGTCGAGGTCCCGCAGGGCCTGGGCGGGGGTGAGCACCGAGGTCTCGTCGAGCAGCCCCACCGGCCGCGCCTCGGCCTCGGTGAAGCTGCCCACCCGGGTCCGCCGGAGGTTGCGGAGGTGCGCGCCCCCGCCCAGGGCCGTGCCGAGGTCGGCCGCCAGCACCCGCACGTAGGTCCCCGACGAGCACTCCACCTCGATCGACAGCACGCCCGGCCCTGACCCCCCGGACACCTCGAAGCGGTGCACGGTGACCGGGCGGGGGGCTCGTGGCACCTCCTCGCCGCGCCGGGCCAGTCGGTAGAGCGGTTGGCCGTCCATCTTCACCGCCGAGACCATGGGCGGGATCTGGAGGATGTCCCCGGTCAATCCGGCGGCGGCCGCCCGGGCGTCCCCGAGGGTGACCGCGCCCATGTCCCAGGTGCCCACCACCTCGCCCGAGGCGTCGAGGGTGTGGGTGGCGACCCCGAGCACCACCTCGGCCGTGTACGTCTTGGGCAGGACCGAGAGGAACCGCAGCAGCCGGGTGGCCCGCCCGAGCCCGACCAGCAGCACCCCGGTGGCGTCCGGGTCGAGGGTGCCGGCGTGACCGACCCGCCGCTGCCCGAAGATGCGGCGGACCCTCGCGACCACGTCGTGGGACGTCCAGCCCGGCTCCTTGTCGACGACCACCATCCCCGTCCGGGGCGCCGGCATGCCGGCCGGCGGGCTCACTCCGCTGGGCGGCCGGTCACCGGGGAGTCGGAACCGTGCCCGAGGCGGCGCAGCACCGCCTCCACCCGCTCCCCGGCGATGACGGCCGGGTCGGCGGCGAAGCGCAGCTGCGGGGTTCGCTTCATGCGGACCTGCCGGCCGACCGCCCGCTGCAGCTGGGGCCGGCGCAGGTCGAGGGCCTCGGCCGCCTCCTCCCCCAGCGAGACGAGGTAGACGGTGGCGTGGCGGAGATCGGCGGTCGTCTCGACCGAGGTGACCGTGACCAGGCGGAGCCGCTCGTCGGCATCGGCCAGCCTCTCGAGCTCCTCGGCCACCACCTGGCGCAGCACCTCGTTCACCCGCCACGTCCGCGGGTACGGCGCCGCCCCGGTGGTGTCGCGGGCCCGGCCGTGGCCGTGGCCGTGGCGGGGCGGGGGCACGGCGGTCAGGACCTCGGGATCTCGCGCTCCTCGAACGTCTCGATCACGTCGCCCTCCTTGAGGTCCTGGTAGTCCGAGAGCCCGATGCCGCACTCGAACCCGGACTGGACCTCGCGCACGTCCTCCTTGAACCTCCGCAGGGAGGTGATGGCACCCTTCCAGATGACGACGCCCTCGCGCAGGAACCGGACCTTCGAGCCGCGGGTGATGACGCCCTCGAGGATGTAGCAGCCGGCGATGGCACCCACCCGGGGGATGCGGAACACCTGGCGGACCTCGGCCTCGCCGGTGACCACCTCCTCGAACTCGGGGGCCAGCATGCCGAGCATCGCCGCCTCGATGTCCTCGAGCAGCGTGTAGATGATCTCGTAGGTCCGGATCTCGACGTCGCTGGCCTCGGCCAGCTCCCTGGCGCGCCGGTCCGGGCGCACGTTGAAGCCGATGATCGTGGCGTTGGAGGCGCGGGCCAGCTGCACGTCGTTCTCGGTGATGCCGCCGACCCCGCGGTGCACGAAGCTCAGCTTGACGTCCTCGCGTTCCAGCTTGCGCAGGCTTTCGGTCACCGCCTCGAGGGATCCCTGCACGTCGGCCTTCAGCACCAGGTTGAGGGACGCGGTCTCGCCCCGCTGGATCTGCTCGAACATGTCCTCGAGCCGGGCGCCGGTGGCGGCCGACGGTGCGGGCAGGTGGCCGGAGAGCCGGAAGCGCTGAGCCCGGGCCTCACCCAGGGTGCGGGCGGTCGACAGGTCCTTGGCCCCCCGCAGCTCGTCGCCGGGCTGGGGAGGTTCGGAGAAGCCGAGCACCTGCACCGGGGTGGAGGGAAGGGCCTCCTTGACGTGGTCGCCGCGGTCGTCGACCAGGGCCTTGACCTTGCCCCAGGCCGCGCCGGCCACCACCGGGTCGCCGACCCGGAGCGTGCCCCGCTGCACGATGACCGTGGCGACCGGGCCCCTCCCGGCCTCGAGGTTGGCCTCGAGCACGACCCCCCGGGCCCGGCCCTCGGGGCTGGCACGCAGCTCCTCCACCTCGGCCACCAGGGTCAGCTGCTCGAGGAGCTCGTCGATCCCGGCCCCCTCGAGGGCCGAGACCTGCACGGTGATGGTGTCGCCGCCCCAGGCCTCCGGGACGAGGCCCCGCTCGGACAGCTGCTGGAGCACCCTGTCCGGATTGGCGTCGGGGCGGTCCATCTTGTTGATGGCGACCACGATCGGCACGTCGGCCGCCCGGGCATGGTCGATGGCCTCCACCGTCTGGGGCATGACCCCGTCGTCGGCCGCCACCACCAGCACCACGATGTCGGTCACCTCGGCACCGCGCGCCCGCATGGCGGTGAAGGCCTCGTGGCCCGGGGTGTCGATGAACGTGATCAGGTCGCCCTGCCAGCCGACCTGATAAGCCCCGATGTGCTGGGTGATGCCCCCCGCCTCGCCGGCCACCACGTCGGTGGAGCGGATCCGGTCGAGGAGCAGGGTCTTGCCGTGGTCGACATGGCCCATGACCGTGACGACCGGCGGGCGCGGCCGGAGGTCGGCCTCCTCCTCCTCCTCGTCCTCCTCGTCCTCGAAGTACTTGGCGAGGAGCTCGGCCTCCCTCTCCTCGCCCGGGTCGACCAGGCGGACGTCGGCGCCCAGCTCGGCAGCGAACAGCTCGATCATCTCGTCGGTCAGGGACTGGGTGGCCGTGACCATCTCCCCCTGGAGGAGGAGGAACCGGATGACGTCGCCGGCCGAGCGGTTGAGCTTGGGACCCAGGTCGCGGGCCGTCGAGCCACGCTCGACGATCACCTCACCCGGGGGAACCGGGGCGGTGGAGGGTGTGTACGTCGTCAGTTGGGTCGGCTCGAGCTCCTCGAGGTTCCAGCGACGGCGGCGGGCGCGCCGCTGGGGCGGTCGGCCGCGGCCACCGGCCGGACCGCCGCGGCCGGCGGGAGGCCCACCGACCGGGCCGCCCCCACCGGAGCGGGCACC
>DAHUYA010000001.1 GCA_027315445.1 Acidimicrobiaceae bacterium
GCCGGCGTAGGCGAAGGGACCGAGCACCACCCGTCGTCCCCCCGACCGCACCACGAGCCGCGCCGTGCCCCGGGCCAGGGGGGGCGGCAGGGCCAGCCGCGCCGTCCCCCGCCGGGCGGTGGCGGCGGCCAGTCGGCGGCCGTCCGACCCGACCAGGGCCAGTCGGGCGCCGCTTCTCGCCGCCACCGTCAGCGAGGTCCCGTTGGTGACCCAGAAGTCGTGGAAGTAGGACGTGTAGGCGATCCGGAGGGCCTGCACCTCCAGATAGGGCTGGAACGGCGGCGCGATGTCGAGCCGCAGGTGGTCCGAGGCGAAGCCGAGGCGGTCGCCGAACCACACGGACAGCCGGTGGTGTCCGTCGGTGACCAGGGTCAGGTCGCGCCCCGCCGGGCTGTCGGCGGGCACCGGGTAGCGGATCAGGATCTGAAGGCGGGCGTCGGCCACGTGGCCGTGGGCGTAGCCGACCATCCACGTGGTGGCGCCGCGCCTGCTGTCGCTCGCCACCACCACGTAGTTGATGAGCCCGGTCCGCTTGGTGGTGCCGGTCTGCACGGCGAACACGGCCTCGCCCTGGACGCCCCGCCCGTCGACCTGGCCGGCCGGCTTGGCCATGTCCACGTGGTAGACGCCGGCCGCCGGGAAGGCCGCCCGGGTGACGGCGAACCAGCCCTCGAAGCGGTCAGGGTGGCGGTGCACCGCCACTGCCAGCCCCTGGTGCCCCAGCGAGGCGGCGCCGACCCCCCGGGTGGCCGACCCGTTGAAGACGAACGTGTCCATCAGGTCGCGCAGGGGCGCCGGCCGGTCGAACGGCAGGGCGATGGCCAGCCCGCCGGTCGTCCGGTAGAGCGCCACCGGCCCGGCCGAGGCGATCGGCACCGGGGTCGTGGCCCGCACCCCCGCCCAGACCCCGGTGCCGACGGCCACCACCGCCAGCAGCGCCACCGCCGCCCCGGCCGTGCGGCGAGCAGCGGCTGCTCTGCTCAGCCGGACAGCCGTGACGGCCCGCCGCCCCCAGGGCTGCAGCACCCACGAGGTGGTCACATCGCCCCGTAGTAGGCGTGGTCGAACCGGCGCAGCACCCGGTCGCTCGCCCACCAGGCGAGCGCGGCGAACAGGGAGGTGCCGACCAACAGGCCCAGCACGGCGGCGGCGGCGGCGGAGACCGCCAACGAGAACAGGCCGGCAGCACCCAGGGTGGCGGCCGAACCGGCCAGCACCCCGCCGGCCGGCACGGCCGGCCGCGAGAGCACGATGAGCATCTGGCTGCTGAGCACCCCCACCGCCAGGGCCACGTAGGAGCAGAGCGCCCCGACGAAAAGCGCCAGGTGCCCCCACACCACGCCGGCCACCCCGACCGACCCCGAGAGCGCGCCGGCCAGCACGGTCAGCACCGTGCCGGCCAGCACTCCGATCCCCACCAGCATGGCCAGCTCACGGCGGAACCGGGCCAAGAGGTTGGCGGCGGCCGCCGGCACCTCGGCCACCGAGAGCCGCCGCACCAGCCCGGTCACGTGCGGGGAGAGGCGCTCCCCGGTGACCGTCGTGTACCAGAACAGCGGAAGGAGGACGAAGATCGCCGTCCCGGTGACCACGTTGTAGTCCTGCACGTAGCGGAAGGCCCCGTGCCAGATCCCGCCGGCGGCCAGGCCGCCGATCATCACCATGAGGAAGAACCCCGCGCCGTACACCGCGTACGGGGCGGTCGAGCGGACCACCGCCCACTTGCGCGGCGGCGTCACCCGGTCCCCCGCCCCCCGCAGCAGCCACCACGAGCCGACGACCGACACCAGCACCATGGCGCCGACCGAGGCCAGCTGGGCCCGGACGACGGCGAACGGGTCGGTGTAGATCCCGTGGTCGACCCGGGCGAGACCGGCCAGCAGCACCCCGACGCCGGCCGCGGTGGCGGCCGCCAGCCAGCCGAAGGCCCGCAGGGTGTAGAGCGGGGCGAAGGACAGTTGCAGCAGGGCGATGGCCACCCCGATCTCGAAGAAGGCGCGGGTGTCGCCGGGGGTGTAGGAGCCCAGGCCCCGCTCGAGGACCAGGTACGCCCCGCCCACCAGCGCCACCGATCCGACCACACCGCCCCCGAGGATCCAGCGGGCGCTCCAACCGACCAGGCCCAGCCGTCCCTGCAGCCGGTAGAAGGTGGCGCGACGGGCGAACGGGTAGGTGAACAGCGCGCTCACCACCAGGCCGACGGACAGCGCCAGCACCATCGCCGCCGACTGGTCCCGGGTGAACAGGGTGGAGGACCAGAAGCCGGTGCCCACGGCCAGCAGCACGAATAGAGCGGTGAGCCAGGGCAGCGACTGCCCGACGAAGAGGCCGGCGGCCTTGGCCAGCGAGAGCGGCCGCGGCGTCCCGGCGCCGCCGGGCGGGCGGGCGGGACGGACGACGCCCACGTCCTCGAGGGTCTCGTAGAGGTGTCGGGACAGGTCGAAGAGGTCCTCGTAGCCGCGGGCCCGGGCGGTGGCGTCGGTGTGCCCGAGGGTCTCCATGATCACCGCCACCTCAAAGGCGTTCTGCGGCTCGGCGGTGTGCGACAGCACCGTGCGCGCCTCGACCTGCAGGTCGTCGTCGAACCGGAGGATCCGAGTGTCAAACGAGGCTGACATCGAGCTCCCGGTACAAGCGGTCGTAGCCGAGGAGGAACTGCCGCTCGTCGAAGTGCTCGACGGCGCGCCGGCGGAGCCGGTGACCGAGGGCGTCGCGCTCGACGGCGGGGCGGCGGAGCTGGCCCACGATGGCGCCGGCCAGGGAGGCGGCGTTCTGGGGCTCGGCGAGCAACGAGCGATCGTCGAGCGCCTCGGCCACCCCGCCCACGTCGGTGGCCACCACGGGGCGGGCGCACATCATCGCCTCGACCACCGTGTAGGGGAAGCCTTCCGACATCGAGCTCAGCACGACCACGTCGGCACGCCGGAACGCGACCGAAGGGTCGGACACCGGACCCTCGAACCGCACCGCGTCGGCAAGGCCCGCCGCGGCGACCGCCTGCCGGCACTGGCCCGCGTAGTCGGGGTCGGTGTCGGGCCCGTAGAGCAGGCAGCGGACGCCCGGGACGGCCCGGGCGACCAGCGCCACCGCCCGGATGAGGGTCAGGAGGTCCTTGAGCGGCTGGATGCGGCCCACCCAGACCAGGGTGGGCCGGTCCTCGGCAACCGTCGCCGGCGAGAACCGGCCCGGGTCGACGCCGTTGTAGATCACCCGGACCTTGGCCGGGTCGAGGCCGAGCTCGCGCTCCCAGCGCACGTTGTAGTGGCAGACCGGAGCCACCCGGTCGGCCACGTGGTAGGTGGCGCGTGCGATCGCCCGGTACAGGTTGGAGAACATCACCTTCTCGAGGATGGACACCTCGCGCTGGACCAGCTCGAGGATCCGCTCGCGCATGTAGATCCCGTGCTCGGTGAGCACCAGGGGGATCCCGAGGCGCACCTTGGCCGCCACCGCCGGCAGGGCGCAGAGGGCGGCCGCGGAGGCATGGACCACGTCGACCTCGGGCACCGGCACGGCCAGCGGCAGCAGGTACCGGTAGAGGGTGCGCGCCAGGTCCGCCGCCTCCCCGAAGGTGGCATGCCGGTACAGCGGGTTGGCGGTCAGCCGGGCGTGCAGCATCCGCCACACCCGCTCGTCCTGCATGGCCCGGCGCAGGTCGGCCTCCTCGGCGAAGCTCGCCAGCGCACCCAGCACCTCGGCAACCTGGCCCGGGTCGGCGTCGGCCACCAGGATCTGGTCGAGCAGCAGCTCGAGAGGCGGCAGGAACCGCCGGGCCACCGCCGTGGCGGTGGTCCGCCGCCGACGCCGCAGCCCCCGGCGCTTCGGCAGGTACTCCTCCACCAGCTCGAGCCCCCACAGCGGCACCGGCAGCACGGCGACGTTGGGCGGCAGCGGCATCACCGGCCGGGCGGGCGGGTTGGCCACCACGGCGGCCACCGCGAACTCGTGGTGGGCGAGACCGCGCATGAGAGACACCGCCCAGGTCGACACGCCGCCGCCCGCGTAGGGAAAGGTGCCCTCGGTGGTAAGGAGGATCCTCAACTCACTCGAGGTCGCCGAGCGCCTCACCGCCCGAGCGCGCCCGGGCGATGCAGGACTCGGCCAACGGGAGGTTCCCCGCCTGCAGGAAGCACTTCGCCGCCGCCACGAACGCCTGCACCTTGCCCCGGGCGGAGGTCCGCGGCTCCTCGGCCACCAACAGGTAGTGCTTGCCGGCCAGCCGGAGCAGCATGTTGGCGTAGTCGCGCCGGCCGACCAGGCCCGCCTCCCGCGACGCCGACCGGTAGGCGATGGCGGCGCGCTGGCTCACCTGGTTCTGCTCCGCCTCCTTCGCCTCCTCCTCGAAGAGCTCGAGAGCCAGCGCGTGGTTGCCCTCACGGGCGGCCGACGCACCGAGCTCCCATCGGTCACGGGGCCGCCGCCCCGGCCCGTCGCCGAACGCCTCGACGCCGGCCTCCCCTCCGGCCTTGGCGGTGTCGAGGGCGGCATCGGCCGTGCCGGCGTGGGTCCGGTAGACACGCACGACGTCGTCCCCCCAACCGGGGCTCGAGTACTGGATCACGGTGGAGCCGAACTGCACGGTGGCCGGACCGCCCATCTCCTCGCCGAAGGACTCGGCCAGGCCCCGCAGCAGCACCTCGATGGCCCGTACGAACGGGTCGAGGATCTCGGTCGCCACGTTGCCGAACTCGACGCCGGCCACCGGTACCGGCTTGCCTGTCAGAGCGGGCACTCCCTGCCCGGCGGGGCCGGCGGCGTCGCTGCCGCCGCCCGGGTCGGCGGGCACGGCCTCGGTCGGCTCCCGTGCGGCCTGCGCTCCGGCGGCCGACGGCGACCGCGACCGGCGCTTCACGTCGGCATCGAGGAGGAGCGCCGACGCCGACCACTCGAGCTCGGCGTCGAGGAGGAGCACCCGTTCGACGGGTACCGGGTCCTCGGGGCTGCCGCTGCGCCGTTCGTCTTCCACGTCCCGTGCTCCTCGCCGCTCTCCGGCCGGGGTGCGGGCCGTCGCCGCACCGGTCGCCGGCATCGACGAAGGACTCGATCGGCCCATGCGCCACCTCCCCGGTGGGCCGTCCGGATCGAGAGAACGGGGTCGGGGGTCGCGGTCCACGCCGGTCGGGTCTCCGACCTGGACGATTATGCGCCCGGCGCCGCACCCAGTGGTGGACCGTCGGGCCGTTGCGGCGCCCCTGCGCCCCGTCTACACCGACTTGAGGTTGTCGAACCGGGCGTACTGGTTGAGGAAGACGAGGTGGACCGACCCGGTCGGGCCGTTGCGGTGCTTGGACACGATGATCTCCGCCATGCCGCGTCGGTCGATCGGGGTGTCCTCCGGCTCGTACTGCTCCTCGCGGTAGATGAAGAGGACGACGTCGGCGTCCTGCTCGAGCGAACCCGACTCGCGGAGGTCCGACAGCATCGGACGCTTGTCCTGGCGGGCCTCGAGGCTCCGTGACAGCTGGGACAGCGCCACCACCGGGCACTGCAGCTCGCGGGCGAGGATCTTGAGGCTGCGGCTGATCTCCGCCACCTCCACCTGGCGGTTCTCCGCTCTGGCCCGGCCGGTCATCAGCTGCAGGTAGTCGATCACCACCAGCCCCAGATCGCCCTCGGCCTTCTTGAGCCGGCGCGCCCGGGCCCGGATGTCCATGGCGGTCAGGTTGGGATTGTCGTCGATGAAGATCGTGGCCTCGCTGATGCGGCTCACCGCCCCGCTCACCTTCACCCAGTCCGACTCGTGGATCCGGCCGGTCCGCAGGCGCTGGGCGTCGACCCGGGCCTCCGACGCCAGCAGCCGCTGGGTGAGCTCGAGGTGGCCCATCTCGAGCGAGAACAGGAGGGCAGGCCGGCGGAGCGCGATGCCCACGTGCGCCAGCATGCCGAGGGCGAAGCTGGTCTTCCCCATGGCCGGCCGGGCTCCCACGATGGTCAGGCTCGAAGGTTGGAGCCCGGCCAGGATGCTGTCGAGGTCGTGGTAGCCGGTGGCCACGCCTGTGACCGTGCCACTGTGCTGGGCCAGCTCCTCGATCCGCTCGAGGCTGGGGAGCAGCAGGTCCTTCAGCGGCCGCATGGTGTCGGTGGTGCGGCGCTCCGAGAGGTCGAACACCATCGACTCGGCCTGGTCGACCGCCCTGGACACGTCCTCGGGGACCGAGTAGCCGATCTCGGCGATCTCGCCCGCCACGCCGACCAGGCGCCGGAGCAGGGCATGCTCCTCGACGATCCGTGCGTAGTGGGCGGCGTTGGCGATCGACGGCGTGTTGGCCTGCAACGAGACCAGCATGACCGGGTCCCCCACCGCCTCCACCAGGCCGGCTCGCCGCAGCTCGTCGGTGACGGTCACCGCGTCGATCGGCTCGCCGCGCTCGAAGAGAGCGACGATGGCGGCGAAGATGTGCCCGTGGGCCGGCTTGTAGAAGTCGGCAGGGCCGCAGATCTCGATCGCCGCCGCCGTGGCGTCGCTCGACAGCAGCATCGAGCCGAGCAGGGACTCCTCCGCCTCGAGATTGTGCGGAGGGACCCGGGGCCCCGGTGGCGGGGCAGGTCGCAACCGGGGGCGGCTCTCCTCGAACGCCTGAACCATGACCCCCCTACCCTGAGGGAACCGGGCTGTTGAGCGATAGGCCCGAAACCTGGGGATTCCCCCTACGAAATCCCTGATGGAAGCTGGGGAAAATCCGTGGACCACCGGTGCACGCCTGGGGAACGGCGAGGGCAGCCGTCGGGGGCATGTGGACAGGGTCCCAGAGGGTCGCGACAGCCGGGCGGATGGTCGGCCCTCCGGCCGGGGCCCCGACGGCGGCGGCGATGCGCGGCGGCGCGAGGCGGTCAGCCCGCCGCCACTACCTCGACCGTGAGCACCGTCGTGACGTCGTCGAACAGCTGCACCGGGACCTCGTAGGTGCCGACCGCCTTGATCGGCTCCTCGAGCGCCACGTGGCGCCGGTCGAGCTCCACCCCCTTCTGGGCGCGGACGGCCTCGGCCACGTCGGCCGCGCTCACCGAGCCGAACAGCCGGCCGGCGCCGCCGGCCCGGGCCTCGATCCGGAGCAGGGCACCGGCCAGCACAGTGGCCTGGGTCTCGGCAGCCTGACGGTCCTTGGCCTCCCGCAGGTCGCGGGCCCGGCGCATGGCGGTCGCCTGCGCCGCCACCCCCGGCGTGGCCACCCGCGCCACGCCCTCGGGAAAGAGGAAGTTCCGGGCATAGCCCCCGGCCACGTCGACGATGTCGCCCCGCTTGCCGAGGCCGGCGACGTCCTGGCGCAACAGGATCTTCATCACGCCTCCCCGACGGCGACGTCACCGGCCGTGCCGGAGGCCCCAGCATCCTCCAAGATGCCGCCCTCCGGCCCCTCGAGGCCCACCTCCACCTCTTCGGCACCCTGGGCGGCCTGGGCACCCTGGGCGGCCTGGGCACCCTCGGCACCCGGGCCGGCCTCGGCACCCGGGGCGGCCTGGGCACC
>DAHUYA010000026.1 GCA_027315445.1 Acidimicrobiaceae bacterium
CGACCAGCGTCACCACCACCACCACGCCAGGGGCGACCACCACCACCACGCCGGGGGCGACCACCACCACCACGCCGGGGGCGACCACCACCACCACACCGGGGAGCACGACCACCACCACACCGGGGGCGACCACCACCACCTTGCCGCCGACCTCGACCTCCACCACGGCCACGTCGTCGAAGAAGTGAAGGCGGTTGTCCTCGTGGGCGGCGAGGGCACACGCCTCCGCCCGCTCACCCTCTCGACCCCGAAGCAGATGCTGCCCATCGCCGGGCAGCCGATGATCGAACGCGTACTCGGCCAACTGCGCAGGCACGGTGTGGACGAGGCGATCCTCTCGCTCGGCTACCTCCCGGACGCGTTCATCGGGGCCTACCCGGACGGGGTGGCTGCCGGGGTCAAGCTCTCCTACGCCGTGGAGCCGGAGCCGCTCGACACGGCCGGCGCCGTGCGCTTCGCGGCCGATCGCGGCAACGTGGACGACACCTTCGTGGTGGTGAACGGGGACGTCTTGACGGACCTCGACCTGAGTGCCCTCGTCGCGTTCCACCGCGACCGGCGGGCCGAGGGGACGATCCACGTCTACCCGGTGCCCGACCCGTCCCGCTTCGGTGTCGTGCCGACGGACGGACAGGGACGGGTGCTGGCCTTCGTCGAGAAGCCGTCGCGCGACGAGGCCCCCACCAACAGGATCAACGCCGGCACCTACGTCCTCGAGCCCTCGGTGCTCGACCGCATCCCCCCGGGGCGCAGAGTGTCGATCGAGCGGGAGACCTTCCCGGCGATGGTCAAGGACGGCACCCTCTACGCCCTGGAGGACGACGCGTACTGGCTCGACGCCGGCACCCCGGCCGCCTACCTGCGGGCGAACCGCGACCTGGTCGAGGGTCGCCGGGGTGAACCCCCCGTCGCCGGGGCACATCAGGAGGCTGCCGGTGTCTGGGTGGTTGGCTCGCCGGTGCTGGCGGGGGAGGTGCGACCCTGCTCGCTCATCGGGGACGCCACCGTGGTGGAGGCGGGCGCCAGGGTGGAGCGCTCGGTGCTCGGCGCGGGGTGTCTCGTCGTATCGGGAGCCCAGGTGATCGACTCGGTACTCCTCGACGGCGTGACGGTGTCGGGCTCGAGCACGGTGTCGAACTCCGTGCTCGGTCCGAGCGCGACGGTGGGCGAGCGGTGCGACGTCCGGGACATGTCGGTGCTCGGGCAGGGTGCGGTGGTCGCGTCGGGCTCGGTGCTCGACGGCGAGCGGTACCCGGCTTGAGCCTCGCTCGATCCGTCGGAGGCAGATCGTGGCTGAGAGGGGACCGTCGTGCCGGGTGGAGGAGACGGTCGTGACCGGCGGAGGAGGGTCGTGACCGGCCGAGGAGACGGTCGTGACCGGCGGAGGAGGGTCGTGACCGGCCGAGGAGAGGGATGACGATGCGGACGATGGTGACCGGGGGTGCCGGGTTCATCGGCTCCAACCTGGTCGACCGGCTGCTGGCCGAGGGCCACGAAGTCGACGTGGTGGACGATCTCTCGGCAGGGTCGCTGGCCAACCTGTCCGACGCCCGGGCCGCCGGGGGGGCGCTGACCATCCACCAGCTCGACATCCGGCTGCCCGACACGGTCGAGCTCATCCGACGCCGGGAACCCCAGGTGGTGTTCCACCTGGCCGCTCAGGCCGACGTCCGCGTGTCAGTGGCCCGCCCCGTCTTCGACGCCGAGGTGAACATCCTCGGCTCCATCAACATCCTCGAGGGTGCACGGCAGGCCGGTACCGAACGGGTGGTCTTCGCGGCCAGCGGGGGGACCCTCTACGGCGACACCCCGCCGGAGGACCTGCCAATCCGCGAGTCCCAGCCGCACCGTCCGCTGTCCCCCTACGGGGTCTCCAAGAAGGCCGTCCTCGACTACATGGTCGCCTATCGCGAGCTCTACGCGCTCGAGTTCGCCGCCCTGGCGCTGGCCAACGTCTACGGCCCCCGCCAGGACCCGCACGGGGAGGCCGGGGTCGTGGCAATCTTCGCCAATCGGCTGCTGGCCGGTGAGCCGGTGACCATCTTCGGCGACGGGGAGCAGACCCGCGACTTCGTCTATGTCGACGACGTGGTCGACGCCTTCGTCCGGGCGGCCGCCCGCGGCGGTGGGCTCCTCTGCAACATCGGCACCGGGATCGAGACTTCGGTCAACCACCTCTACGAGGTGATGGCCGCCGAGGCCCGGGTGCCGACCCCGGCGGGGCATGCCGCACCGCGACCCGGGGAGCTGCGCCGCAACGTCCTCGACGTCGGCCGGGCCGAGATCCACCTCGGTTGGCGACCTTGGACCCGTCTCGAGGACGGTGCCGCCCAGGTTCTGGCCTTCACCCGCGATCACCGAGGCTGAAGGCGCGCCGCCCGGCCCCGGTCTTCACCTGGTTCGGTCGTCGGACAGATGCCGGGCCGGCGTCGGGAGCGGGCCCGCCGGAACCCGGGCGCCCGACCGGCGCCGGGCCCGGCCAGGCGCACCCGGTGTCAGCGGAACAGGTCTTCCTCAGGCCGGCGGACCACGTCGGTCCCGACCGAGCCGTCCCCGAGCCACTCGGTGGGGACCCCGCGGACCACGGCGGCCGGGACGTTTCGGTCCTTCCCCATGACCAGCTCGGCCGCCGACGCCAGCTCGTCGGCGAGACAGATCTCCGTGACTTGCAGCGGGCGCCCACCGGCGTCGCTCGTGCCGCGGAGGTCGAGCACGGCCACGACCCCGGCGCATCCGATCGCCACGTCGGTCACCCCCCGCCGCCACACCCGGCCGAAGGTGTCCGAGATGATGACACCCCGTTCGACCCCGAGGTGACGGCGGAGGTCGGCCCGCAGCCGCCGGGCCGAGCGATCGGGGTCGACGGGGAGGAGGGCTGCCTCACCCTCGGCCACGTTCGACAGGTCGACCCCGGCATTGGCGCACACGAATCCGTGACGGGTCTCGCTGATCACCAGCTCGCCACGCCGGCGGAGCACGCGGACTGACTCGTTCTGGACGAGCCGCGCCTTGGCCTCGAGGTCGTCGGGGTCGAGCGGGATCAGGCGGCCCTCCGCCTTGGAAACGACCTTCTGGGTCACCACCAGCACGTCGCCGTCGCGGAGCCCGGGCCCGGCACCACTCGAGGCGTCGGCCAGCGCGCGGGCGAGATCATCGCCGGGGCGCAGCTCGCCCACCCCGCGGACCGGCAGGATCAGTAGCCCTCCGTCGCCCGGGTGGCCGGTCCCCTCCTCAGCGTGGGGCATCGATCACCACCTTGGCCAGAGCGGCGGCGCGCTCGGGGGTGCCCATCACCGTCGGTGTCACCAGGCAGCGCATGCCGGTGCGGGCCACCTCGTCGGCCAAGGCGGCGTCCGCCTCGTCGATCACCAGCGTGCCGGCCCAGTCGACGTAGAGGCGGGCCACTCCCACCACCGAGCTCTCGTGGCCCAGCTCGGCCAGCAGCCGGTCGGCCGGTCCCTTGAGCGCGGTCCCGGCGACGATCGGGGAGATGGCCACGACGTCCTCCCGGCGAGCCTCGAGCGCCGGGCGCACGCCCGGCACGGCCAGCAGCGGTCCGATGGAGACCAGCGGGTTCGACGGGCAGCAGATCACCTGGGCCGCCGACTCGATGGCGTCGAGGACCCCGGGCGCCGGACCGGCGGCCTCTGCTCCCTCGAAGCGCAGCGACCGCACGGGCACGGAGTGGGCCAGCCGGACGAAGTAGTGCTGGAAGCTGACCTCCTGCCCGTCGGAGGCGTCCTCGGCCAGGGTCAGGCGGGTCCGGACGGGATCGTCGGTCATCGGCAGGAGGCGGACGCCGACCCCGAGGCGTGCCGCCACCTCGGCGGTGACCTCGCTCAGTGTCGCCCCCTCCGACAGGCGCTGGGTCCGGTAGAGGTGGGTGGCCAGATCTCGATCGCCGAGCCGGAACCAGTGCTCGCCCCCGAGCGCTTCGAGCCGTTCCATGACGTGCCAGGTCTCCCCGGCCAGTCCCCAGCCGGTCTCCTTGTTGTCGAGCCCGGCCAGGGTGTAGGTGACGGTGTCGAGGTCGGGGCTGATGTGCAACCCGTGCAGGACCAGGTCGTCCGCGGTGTTGACCACGGCGGTGATGTCCGCCGGATCGACCACCTGCACGAGGCCGGACAGCAGTCGTGCCGCCCCGACGCCCCCAGCCAACGTCACCAGCATCCCGGCGACAATAGGGGCACCGGCGGGGTCGACCGTCCACTGGCCGCCCCGGGTACGCTGCCTTGCCCATGCTGGCGCTCGACCTGCTCTCTTCCTGGCCGGGCCGTGGCGCTGCCGGCGTCCTGTGGCGGCCCGATGTCCCCGAAGCCGCCGATGTCCCCGGTGCCGCCCATGTCCCCGGTGCCGCCGTTCCGTCTGTGGCCGACGGCACCGCCGGTGAACCGAATGAGCTGGTCCACCCGGTCGTGGTGGGGACCGAGGGGCCGGTCGAGGAGACGTTCTTCTGGGCGTCGGTGACCAAGCTCTGCACCGCCTTGGCCGTGTTGGTGGCGGTGGAGGAGCACACGCTGGCGCTCGATGATCCTGCTGGGCCTCCCGGATCGACCGTCGCCCACCTGCTGTCCCATGCCTCGGGCCTCGGTCCCTCGGGAAGGCGGGTGCTGGCCGCCCCTGGCCAGCGTCGCATCTACTCCAACGGCAACTACGAGCTGTTGGGGGAGACCCTCGCCGAGCGGGCGGGCATGCCCTTCGTGAACTATCTCACCGAGGCGGTGCTCGAGCCGCTCGGGATGGACGGGGCGAGCTTGCCGGCCGGGGCTTCGCCGGCTGCCGGGATGACGGGGACCGTCCTTGACCTTCTGGCTCTTGGCGCTGAGCTACTGGTGCCGACCGTGGTGGCGCCCGAGACGCTGGCGCTCGCCACCAGCGTCGCTTTCCCCGGCCTGTCCGGGGTGGTGCCCGGGTTCGGGCGCTACGACCCCTGCGACTGGGGGCTCGGGCCGGAGATCCGGAACGGGAAGCAGCCCCACTGGACGGGGTGGCGCAACAGTCCGGCGACGTTCGGGCACTTCGGGCGGGCCGGCGGCTTCCTCTGGGTCGACCCGGTGGCCGGGGTGGCCTGCGCCACGCTCAGCGATCAGGAGTTCGGGCCTTGGGCGGTGGCGGCTTGGCCGGCGTTCTCCGACGCCGTCCTCCACGAGCTCGCACTCGCCATGAGCTGAACCACCCGGGTCGCCCAACCACCCCCACCTCCCGGGGGGACCTGCCCGGCCATCCCCGTCCCCCCGGGACCTGCCCGGCCATCCCCGACGCTCCCGGGACCTGCCCGGACCCCTGCGACACCCGGGCCCCACCCCGCCGGTCGACCAGGCGACTGTTACCATCCTCACTCCGTATGACGGCCCGTCAGCACGGTGGCGAGGCCGGTGACCGGCGGCAACCCCGCCCGCCCCGACCGAGGGCTTCGGCGGCCCCCGCGCAGACCCCCGAGGAGGTCGACAAGTGAGCTCCAGCACCAACGCCGGTGGCCCGGACCGCAGCCGTGGGACGGCCGCCGAGACCATCTGGCCCGGCCGGTTCGCGGGGAAGGTGGCGCTCGTCACCGGGGCCGGCTCGGGGATAGGGCGGGCCACCGCCAGCCGGCTGGCGGCCGAGGGGGGCGAAGTGGCCTGCCTCGACGTCCTCGAGGACGCGGTGGGCGAGACCGCCGAGCACATCAACGCCGCCGCCAAGGCGGCTGACGGCCCGGCCGGCCGGGCCGTGGCCATCCGCTGTGACGTCACCGACCCGACGTCGGTGACGGACGCCTTCCAGCGGGCGGTCGACGAGCTCGGTCCTCCGACGGTGGTGTGCAACGTGGCCGGGGTGGGCGGCTTCGTCAAGACGGAGGAGTCGACGGTCGAGCACTGGGACCGGACGATCGGCGTCAACCTGACCGGCACCTTCCTGGTCTGCCGGACGGCCCTGCCGACCCTGCTCGAGCACGGAGGGTGCATCACCAACGTCTGCTCCACGGCCGGGCTGATCGGTCAGCCGTACTCCGCCGCCTACTGCGCGTCCAAGGGTGGGGTGGCGCTCCTGACCAAGGCGCTGGCGGTCGAGTACATGGGCCGGGGGGTCCGGGTCAACGCGGTCGCCCCGGGTGGGGTCGACACGCCGATCATCATGGACTTCATGCCCCCGGCGGACGCCGACCCCAAGCTGATCGACCGGATCATGACGCCGATGGGGTTCACCAGCCCGGCCCGGATGGCCGCAGCGCTCGTCTTCCTCGCTTCCGACGAGGCGGCCTACGCCTCCGGCACCATCCTGACGATCGACGGCGGGGTCACCGCCTGACCGGCCTGACCGGCCTGAACGGCCCGAACGGCCCGTCTCGCCCGGGACGCCCGGCGCCCCCTGCCGGCGCGGGTTCGGTCACCGGCGACCGGCTCCGGGTGGCGGTGGACGCCACGCCGCTCCTCGGACGCCCGACCGGCGTGGGCGCCTTCTGCGCCGGGGCGCTGTCCGGTCTGGCGGCCCGGGACGACGTGGCGGTCGAGGCGTTCGCCGTCAGCTGGCGCCGCCGGCACGGGATCGTGCCGTTGGTTCCCCCAGGGGTCGGCGTCACCCGGCGCGCCATGCCCGCCCGGCCGCTCCACCGCTCGTGGCGGCACCGGGACTTCCCGCCGGTCGAGTGGTTCGTCGGCCGACCGGACGTGGTGCACGGGACGAACTTCGTCGTGCCGCCCACCCGCCGGGCCGCCCGGGTCGTCACCGTCCACGACCTCACGACCGTGCGCTTCCCCGAGCTCTGCGACGCTCCCACTCTCGCCTTCCCGGCGCTGATCCGGCGGGCGCTCGCCGGCGGTGCCTGGGTGCACACGCCGTCGGCGGCGGTTGCGGCCGAGGTGGTCGAGGCCTTCGGCGTCTCTCCCGACCGGGTACGGGCCGTCCATTCGGGGATACCGCCCCTTGCCGGGCCGGACCCGGCGGCGGCGGCCCACGTCGGGCGGCTGCTGCCCGGCGGTACCGGGCGCTACCTGTTGGCGGTCGGCACCTTCGAGCCCCGAAAGGACCTGCCGACCCTGGTCGAGGCGTTCGGGGAACTGGCCCCGGCGCGCGAGGGACTCGCGCTGGTGCTGGCCGGTCAGGCCGGCTGGGGGGCCGAGCCCCTCGAGCTCGCGGTGCAGCGTTCGCCGGTGCGCCCGCGCATCGTCCGCACGGGTTGGGTTGACGATGCGGTGCTGGCGGCGTTGCTGCGGGGGGCCGCGGTGCTCGTCTACCCGTCTCTCTACGAGGGGTTCGGATTCCCGCCGCTGCAGGCGATGGCCGAGGGCGTGCCGGTGGTGGCCACCCGGGCGGGCGCTCTCCCGGAGGTGCACGACGACGCGGCGTCCATGGTGCCGCCACGGGACCACCAGGCCCTGGCCGCGGCGCTGTCCGAGGTGCTCGACCGAGAGGACCGGCGCCGCGAGCGGGTGGAGCGAGGGCGCCGACGGGCGGCGACGTTCTCGTGGGACCGCTGCGCCGCGGGCCTGGTCGGGCTCTACGGCGAGGCCGCGGCGGCCCGGGGGCGACCATGACGGCGCGGGTGCTGGTGGTGGTCGAGCAGCTGCGCCGGCGGGTGCCCGGTGGCATCGGCCGCTACGCCGCCGGGCTCCTCGAGGGACTGCGGGCGCAGGCCGACGCCAACCGACAGGCGGTCGCCGACGAGGACTCCCTGGCGGAGACGGTGACCCTCTACGCCAGCCGAGTGGCCCCCACGGCGCCCGATCCCCTCGCCCGCTTCGGCTTCGAGGTCCGGACGTCCCGCCTCCCGGGACGGCTGATGACATGGGTGTGGGACCACGGGCTCGGGGCGGTGCCGCCGGGCCACCAGGTGGTGCACGCGGTCTCGCGGGCGGTGCCGCCGCTGCGGCCGCCCGGCCAGCGGGTCCGAGGCAGGGCCGAGGACCGCGACGGAGTCGGGGGTGGGACCGGGGGTGCCCGGGGGAGAGGCCGGCCGGCGCTCTCCGTCGCCGTCCACGACTTGGCCTGGCGCCGATTCCCCGAGGCCACCACCCCACGGGGCCGACGGTGGCACGAGGCGGCGCTCCGCCGGGCCCTCGACCTGGCGGATGCCGTGGTCGTCCCGTCGGCACAGGTGGCCGACGAGCTGTCGGCGACGGCGTCCGGTTTCCCGCCCGTGACCGTCATCCCCTGGGGCGCCGACCACCTGCCGCCGCCGAACCGACGGCGGACGGCCGACCTGCTGGTCGGGCACGGGGTGGACGGGCCCTACGTGCTCTCCGCCGGGACCCTCGAACCACGAAAGAACCTCCGGCGGCTGTTGGACGCCTACCAGAGGGCCGTCCCGTCGCTCCCCGAGCCGTGGCCACTGTTGGTGGCGGGCCCCCGGGGGTGGGGCGAGAGGTTGCCTGACTCGTCGGGAGGGCCGGGACGGGTGGTGCTGTTGGGGCAGGTCGAGGACGAGGTGCTGGCCGGGCTGTACGCCGGGGCCCGTCTGTTCGCCTACGTCCCGCTGGTCGAGGGGTACGGTTTCCCTCCGGTCGAGGCGATGGCCGCCGGGGTGCCCGTGGTGGCCGGCGCCGGAGTGCCGAGCGTCTATCCCGAGGCACCCGAGCCGCCCGGAACCTCAGGGCCGCCCGGAACCTCAGGGCCGCCCGGAACCTCAGGGCCGCCTCGACCCCCCGAGCCG
>DAHUYA010000040.1 GCA_027315445.1 Acidimicrobiaceae bacterium
CCCGGCGACCTTGCGGGCGGCCGCATGCGCCTCCACATGGGTCCGCGCCCCGCGCACCTCCACCCGTGCGACCTTGGTCGCCCCCTCGGCATCGGCCACCATCTGGCTGGCGAGGGAGCGGCAGGCCTCCGTGAGGGCCGCCGTCAGCTCGCGCAGCGACGGGGAGCCGCCGGTGCCGCCGGCCAGGGCGACCACCGTGTCGTTGGTCGAGGTGCAGCCGTCCACCGTGATCGACGCGAACGAGCCCGCGACCGACGAGGCCAGGGCCGAGTGCAGCACCCCCGGCTCGACCTCGGCGTCCGTCGTGAGCACGGCCAGCATGGTCACCATGTCGGGGGCGAGCATGGCCGCCCCCTTGGCCATCCCGCCGACGGTGTAGCCGTCCCGGGCCACGACCACCCCCTTGGGCACCGAGTCGGTGGTCATGATGGCGGCGGCGGCGGCCGCCGCCGCGTCCGGGCTCGCCGCCCGCGAGGCGACGATGCCGGGCAGCACCGGCACCACGGCCTCGATGGGGAAGGGCACCCCGATCAGGCCGGTCTGACAGACCAGCACGTCCTCCTCCTCGGCACCGATGCCGTCGGCCACGAGCTGGCACAGCCGGCTGGCCGCGAATCGCCCCGGCGGGCCCGTGGCGGCGTTGGCGTTGCCGGCGGTGAGGACGACCGCCGCCGCCCGGCCGCCGGTCGCCCGGAGGTGGGCCCTGCTCACCTGCACGGGGGCGGCCGCCGCCCGGTTTGTGGTGAAGACGCCGGCCGCGGCCACCGGCCGGCCGTCGGCGGTGGCCACCACCGCCACGTCGGACCCTCCCCCGGCCTTGAGGCCGGCCGCGCCGGCCGCGGCCACGAACCCGGGCGCGGCGGTGACGCTCACGGCGCCACCCCGGCCACGGCCAGCCCCTCCCCCTCGGGCAGCCCCAGCACCAGGTTGGCGCACTGGACGGCCTGGCCGGCCGCCCCCTTCACCAGGTTGTCGAGGGCGCACAGGGCGATGACCCAACCGGTCCGGGCGTCGACCCGGGCGGTGACGTGGGCGGTGTTGGAGCCGGTGGTGGGCTTGGTGGCCGGCGGGTCGTCGACCACCAGCACGAAGCGCTCGTGGTCGTAGGCGGCATGGAGGATGTCGAGCGCCCCGGCCGTGGTCAGCACGGCCGACGGGCGGGCGTAGCAGGTGGCCAGGATGCCCCTCGACATGGGCGCCAGATGCGGGGTGAACAGCACCGAGGCCTCGAGCACCTGCTCCATCTCGGGGGTGTGGCGGTGATCGAGCAGGCCGTAGGCGGCGAAGCTCCCGTCCACCGTGCCGAAGTGCAGCGACTCGGCCGGCGCCCGGCCGGCCCCCGAAACCCCGCTCGCCGCGTCCACCACCACGCCGGTGCGCTCGAGAACCCCGGCCCGAAGCAGCGGGGCCAGGGCCAGGGCGGCGGCCGTCGGGTAGCAGCCGGGGACCGCCACCAGCCGGCTGCCGGCGATCGCCGGGCGGAACAGCTCGGGGAGCCCGTAGGCGAAGCGGTCGAGCATCTCGGGGGCCGTGTGCGCCTCCCCGTACCAGCGCGGGTAGAGCCCGGGGTCGCGAAGGCGGAAGTCGGCGGCCAGGTCGACCACCCCCCCGACCCGGTCGACCAGCGCGGGGACCAGCCGCTGGGACTGCCCGTGCGGCAGAGCGCAGAAGACGAGGTCGAGCCCGTCGAGGTTCTCCGGCTCGGGAGGCTCGTAGACCATGGACGGATAGGCCGCGGCCAGCGACGGGGTGTGCGTCCCCACCGGCCGGCCGGCCTGGGTGCCGGCGCACGCCACCGCCACCTCGAGAGCGGGGTGGCCGGCGCACAGCCGGAGCAACTCCCCACCGGCATATCCCGACGCCCCGACCACACCGACCTTCATCTGCAAGACTATACGTGATTATGCATATCCATGCAACGCACCTCGTCGACGCCGCTCCCCGCCCCCGGGGAGCCGACGGCTCCCTCGCCCGCACGCTCCCCCTCGCCCTCGCCGGCGCCGGCGCCGGCGCCGGCTGAGGGCGCCATGTCACGGCGCGGCCTGGCGCTGTTCCTCGCCATGAGCGTGATCTGGGGGATCCCCTATCTCCTGATACGGGTCGCCGTGCGGGACGTGCCGCCGCCCACCCTCGTGTTCCTGCGCACCGCCCCGGCGGCGCTCCTGCTCCTGCCCCTGGCACTCCGGCGGGGCCAGTTGCGGGCGGTGCTCGCCGGCTGGCGATGGGTGGTCGTCTACACGGTGGTCGAGCTGGGGGTGCCCTGGCTCGCGCTCTCGCGGGCCGAGCAGCGGCTCACCAGCTCGGCCTCGGGCCTGCTGGTGGCCAGTGCGCCACTGGTGGCCGCCGTGGTGTACCCGCTGGCCACCCGCACCACCCACTTCGACCGGCGCCGTACGGCCGGCCTGCTGATGGGTTTCGCAGGGGTGGCCGCCCTGGTCGGGCTCGACCTGCGGGGAGCGGACCTGGTGTCGGTGGCCGAGGTGGGGGTCACGGCCGCCGGCTACGCCTGCGGCCCCCTGATCATCAGCCGCCGGCTCGCCGACTTGCCCGGGCTGGGGGTGGTCACGGCCTCCCTCCTGCTCACCGCGGCCGGCTACGCACCCGTCGCCCTGACCCACCTCCCCCGCCACCTGCCGGTCGAGGGCGGTGAGGCGGTGGCGGTGCTGGCGGTGGTCTGCACGGCACTGGCCTTCGTCCTCTTCTTCGAGCTGGTCGGCGAGGTCGGCCCGTCCCGGTCGGTGGTGATCACCTACCTCAACCCGGCAGTGGCCGTCCTGCTCGGGATCGCCTTCCTGCGCGAGCCGTTCTCGGCCGGGATCGCCGCGGGCTTCCCCCTGATCGTCGCCGGCTCGGTGCTGGCCACGGCCGGTCGGGCCGGTGCCGGCTCAGCCGAGATGGCGCTGCCAGGTGCGCAACACGGCGACCACCTGGCAGCCCAGGGCGTCGTTGACGGCGATCATCGGGCCGTTGGCCCTGGCGTTCCAGGTGACGACCGTGGCCGTGGCCGGTGACCGCGCCGCCAGGGCCGCCAGGTTGGCCAGCTTCACCAGCATCCCCAGGCGGTGCCCCCGGTGGGCGGGCATGACCAGCGTGTCCCACTGCCAGGCGATGGCGGGGACCGAGGGGGCGACCGTCAGCTCCGAGAAGGCCACCGGCCGGCCCTCCGGCTCGGACAGGGCCACCGCAACCAGCAGTCGCCGCCCCATGGCCGCCACCCGCTCCTCGTGGCGGCGGACGCGCCCGCCGTCCCAGCGCTCCTCCTCGAGGGCGAACCCCCCGAGCGGGGCGTCGGTCGACATGTGCCGGCCGAACGCGGCCCGTTCGCCGACCCAGTCCTCCGGCCACCGGTCCATGAAGGTCGCGACCCGGTACCCGGCAGCGTGCGGCGCCGCCCGGTGGGCCAGGCGTTCGGCCAGCCCCGGGTCGAGGGGCACCGCCAGCTCGCGCCGGACGTTCTCGAGGACCATGCCGTAGCCGTGGACGGTGGCGAAGCGGGACCCGGCCGAACCCCCCGTCCACTCCCCTCCTGCGGCCAGCACCACCTCCTCGGAGCCGCTCACGACCCGGCGGCCGTCGGCGGCGGCCACCTCCTCCGCCGCCGCCAGAAGCGCCGAGCCGGCGCCGCGGCGTCGCCATGACGGGTGGACCTCGAACACCTCGAGCTCGGCCAGGTGGCGGTTGTCGCGGTCGTGCAGCGCCACCATGGCGGCGCCGGCCGGCACGCCGCGGTCGGCCCCTTCGAGGCGGGCCAGCAGCAGCACCGCCCGACCGGACCCGCCGGCGGTCGCCATCGCCCGGAGCTCGGCCGGCTGCCAGCCGGGACGCCCGGGCCAGCGGTCGGCGCCGGACGCCTCGACCACCCCGAACCATTCGCCGAACGGACCGGGGGCGGCCGGGTCGACCCGCACGACCGTCACCCGGCCCCTCGCCGGGCCCGGGGACGGCTCGCTCAACGCAGTTCGGCGCCGGCGGCCGCCGCCGCCTCGATGCAACCCAGGCGCAGCCGACCCACCTCGTCGTCGGTCAGGGTCCGGTCCTGGGCACAGAACCGCAGATGGAAGGCGAGGCTCCGACGCCCCTCGCCGACCGCCGGGCCCCGGTAGACGTCGAACAGCGCCACCGACTCGAGCAGCGCACCGCCGCCGGTCCGCAGCGCCTCGGCCACCCGGTCGGCCGGGAGGTCGTCGGGCGCCACCAGCGCCAGGTCGACGTCGGCCGAGGGGAAGCGGCTCACCGGCCGGGCGGCCTCGGGCCGGCGGCGTGCGACCGCCGGGTCGAGGAGGAGGCCGAGGTCCACCGTCAACCATCCCACCCGGCCACCACCGAGCCCGAAGTCCTCGGCCACCGCCGGGTCCACCTCTCCCACCCAGCCCAACGCCGTCCCGCCGGCCTCGAGCCGGGCGGTGCGGGAGGGGTGGAGCCCGGGGGCCCCGCCGGCCACGAGCTGCACCGGCTCGAGGCGGAGCGCCTCGGTCACCGCCCCCCAGACCGTCACCGCCGATCGTGCGTCGTCGCCCTCGGCGGCCAGCGCCACCCCCAGCAGCTCCCGCTCGGCCGGAAGGGCCACCGCCGTCCCCCCGCCGGCGCCGGCGCGCACCCGCGGGCGGGCCGGATCGACCGCTGGGTGCTCGAACACGGTCCCGACCTCGAAGAACCGCACATCGCCCTGCCGGCGAGCCGCGTTGTACGCCAAAGCACGCAGGAGCCCCGGAAGGAGGGAGCGCCGAAGGAACGCTTCGTTCTGGGCCAGCGGGTTGGACACCTCCACCGCCGGCCCGGCGAGGCCCACCCGGGTGTGGTCGCCGTCGTCCACCAGGCTCGGGGTCCAGGCCTCGAGGGCGCCGACGCCGCGGAGGACCTCCCGGAGCAGGCGGCGGTCGCGCTGGCGCGGGGTGAGCCGGCCCGGCTGCGGCCACGAGGGCTGCCGGCGCGGCAGCCGCGCGTAGCCGTAGCCGCGCGCCACCTCCTCGATGACGTCGTCCACCCCGTAGGGGGCCGGACGGACGTCCGGACGGTTGGTCGGCACCACCACCGTCAGCCGGTCCGCCCCGTCCCCGGCGGTCTCCCCACCATCGCCCTCCACCTCGGCCCCGAAACCCATCGGCTCGAGCAGCGAGGCCACCTGGTCGGCCCCCAGGTCCACCCCGAGGACCGACCGGACCCGCCCCAGGGGAACGGTGAGGCGCAGCGGCTCGGGCACCAGGCCACGGCGGTCCAGCACGCCCGGCGCCGGCGTGGCCGCCCCGGCCAGCAGCTCGCAGACCCGGTCGGCCGCACGGTCGATCCCCCACGGGTCGCAGCCGCGCTCGAAGCGGGACGAGGCCTCGGTTCGCAGGCCCAGACGCTTGGAGGTGCGGGCGATGGCCATCGGGGTGAAGTACGCCGCCTCGAGCAGCACCCGGGCGGTGGTCTCCTCGATCCCCGAGCGCTCCCCGCCCATGATGCCGCCGATGCCCACCACGCCCCCCCGGGCATCGCAGATCACACAGTCCTCGCCCGTGTCGCCGAGACCCCGCCCGGGCGTCCCGAGGGTCCGGGACGACCCGTCGAGGGTGACCAGCGTCTCCCCGGCGCGGGCCCGCCGGACCAGCAGCCCGGCCCCGTCCAACCGATCGAGGTCGTAGGCGTGGGTCGGCTGGCCGAGCTCGAGCATCACGTAGTTGGTGGCGTCGACCACGTTGTCGATCGGGCGCATGCCCGCGAGGGTCAACCGGCGGGCCAGCCAGCGGGGGGACGGGCCGACCCGCACGCCGGTGAGCACCCTGGCCGTGATCCGCGGGCAGAGGTCGGGGTCCTCGAGCACCAGGCTGGCCAGCTCCTCCACCGGCACCCCGGTCGGCGCCGGGACCGCCGGGTCGGGGAGGGAGAAGGGCAGGCGCAGGCGCGCCGCCAGGTCGCGGGCGATGCCGGCCATGCTCCAGGCGTCGGGCCGGTTGCCCTCGACCGTCACGTCGAACACCACGTCCGACTCGATCCCGAGAGCCTCGGCGATCCCCATCCCCGGGGCGGCACCCTGCACCTCGCTCAGCACGAGCAGGCCCTCACCGTCGTCGGACAACCGGAGCTCGCGGCCCGAGCAGAGCATCCCGTCGGAGGTGACACCGCGCATCTTCCGACGCCCGATCTCGAGCCCGCCGGGCAGCACCGTGCCCACCGGGGCCAGGGGCACCAGGTCGCCGGCGGTGAAATTGAAGGCGCCACAGACGATCTCGACCGGCCCCTCCCCGGCGTCGACCACGACCCGGCGGATCCGGTCGGCCCCGGGGATGGCCGCCACCTCGTCCACCCGGGCCACCACCACCCGGTCGAGCCCCTCGCCCACCCGCTCGATGCCCTCGACCACCAGCCCGAGGTCGTCGAGCGCGGCGGCCAGCTCGGCCGGCTCGCCGGAGAAGGGAGCGAAGTCCCGCAGCCACGAGAGAGGGGCGCGCACGTCAGAACTGGCGGAGGAACCGGACGTCGTTCTCGGTGAGGGCGCGCATGTCGGAGATGCCGTGGCGCATCTGGGCGCAGCGGTCGATCCCGAAGCCGAAGGCGAAGCCCGACCAGCGCTCGGGGTCGACCCCCACGGCCTCGAACACCGCCGGGTCGACCATCCCGCAACCCCCGAGCTCTATCCAGCCCGTCCCCGAGCACGTGCGGCAGCCGCCGCCGTGGCAGATGGTGCAGGTGATCTCGAACTCCGCCGACGGCTCCGTGAAGGGGAAGTAGGCCGGGCGGAGCCGGGAGTGGATGTCGGACCCGAAGTAGGCCGTGGTGAAGGTCTCGATGGTCCCGGCCAGGTCGCCGAAGCTGATGCCCTCGTCCACCACCAGCCCCTCGACCTGGTGGAAGACCGCCAGGTGGCGGGCGTCGGGCGTGTCCCGCCGGTAGCAGCGGCCGGGCATCACGGCGTGGATGGGCAGCTCGCCCCGCTCCATCAGCCGTATCTGGACCGGCGAGGTGTGGGTGCGCAGCACGGCGGTCTCGGGCTGGCCGAGCTCGAGGTAGAAGGTGTCCCACATGCCGCGGGCGGGGTGCGCCGGCGGGATGTTGAGGGCCTCGAAGTTGTACCAGTCGGTCTCGGACTCCGGCCCCTCGGCCACCTCGAAGCCCATCCCGACGAACACGTCCTCGAGGGCGTCCCGGGTCTGGGTCACGAGGTGGAGGTGCCCCAGGCCGGTGGACAGGCGGACCGAGGCGGGGACGACCTCGGTCAGGTCCAACCGGTCGGCGCGGAGGGCAGCCGCCCGTGCCGCCACCTCGAGCTCCGACCGCCGTGCCGCCAGCTGTGCGCGCAGGCGCTCGGTCACCTCGTTGAGCCGGCGGCCTGCACCCACCCGGTCCTCGGGCGCCAAGGCCCCCAGCTGGCGGTGGGCGGCCTTGAGCGAGCCGCGCTTGCCGAGCAGGCCCGACGCCACCTCTTCGAGCTCGCCGAGGTCGGCGGCGGCGGACAGTTCCGCGGCGCCGTCCTTCTCGATCGACTCGAAGTCGATCATCCGCTGCCCCCGGACATGCCGGGCATGCTAGAGCCGGCGGCACCGGCCGCCCGACGCTGCCGCAGCGCCTCGAAGCACAGGACGGCGCAGGCGACGCCGACGTTGAGCGATTCGGCCCGACCGGCCATCGGGATCCCGACCGTGCCGTCGAGCCTCGCCGTCACCCCCGGGTCGAGGCCGGCCGCCTCGTTGCCCAGCACCAGGGCGGTCGGGACCAGCCAGTCGACCGCGCTGTAGTCGGTCCCGCCGCGCACCACCGCGCCCAGCGAGCGACAGCCCGGCACGGCCGCCAGGACGTCCTCTTCGGGGCCGCACACCACCAGCGGCACGTGGAAGATCGAGCCGGCCGACGACCGGACCGTCTTGGGGTTGTAGGGGTCGACCGTGCCGCCGGCGAACACCACCCCGTCCACCCCGGCGGCATCCGCGGAGCGCAGCACCGTGCCGGCATTCCCCGGGTCGCGCACCCCGGCCATCACCACGACCAGCCGGGCGCCGGCGAGGAGGGCCGGTGGCCGGTCGAGCATGCCGACCACGGCCAGCACCGGTTGTGGGGTGACCGTGTCGGCCACCCGGGCCAGCACGCCCGGGGCCAGATCGTGGACCCGGATGCCCCGCTCGGCCGCCGACGCCGCCAGCTCGACCACCGCGGGGTCGCCCGCGCCCTCGGCACCGACGTAGACCGACTCGACCGGCGCCCCGGCGGCGAGGGCCGAACGCACCAGCTCGACACCCTCGGCCACGAACACCCGCTCGCCCCAGCGGGCGGTCCGCTTGGCGAGGAGGCGGCGGAGGCGGCGGACCCGTTGGTGGGAGTAGGCGAGCGGCTGGCTCAGGGGGTGGCCCCGACCGGCCCCTCGGCCGTCACGCCTGCCTCGAGGGCGGCCGAGGCCGTGGCCACCAGGGCGGCGAAGGCATCGCCGTCGGTCACCGCCAGGTCGGCCAGCACCTTGCGGTCGACCTCGACGCCCGCCCGGTGCAGACCGGCGATGAACCGGCTGTAGGTCATGCCGTTGAGGCGGGTGGCGG
>DAHUYA010000073.1 GCA_027315445.1 Acidimicrobiaceae bacterium
GGGCCGGGGCACGCTTGCGCCCGGACGTCCGGGCGGCGGCCACCCCCGGTCGCAAGGTGCCCTCCGAGCCCGCCCGGGCCGGCTTGGCCGCCCGGGCCGAGCCGCCACCGGGCCCGGCGGCCGTCAGGGCCGCCGCCGCCGAAGGGGTGAGCAGGCCCAGCCGGTCACCCCGTTGGTCGAGCCGCTGACGGATCGAGATGTAGCGCGGCTCGCGCTCCTTCAGGGTTGCCAGCACCGGCGAGGCGCTGAAGATCGACGAGTACGCCCCACTGAAGAGCCCGACCACCAGCGCCAGGCCGTAGTCCTGGAGGGTGATGGCCCCGAACACCTCCACCCCGATGAGTAGGACCGCCAGCACCGGCAGGATGGCGACCAGCGAGGTGTTGATGGACCGAGCCAGGGTCTGGTTCATCGACAGGTCGACCATTTCCGAGTAGGTCATCCGACCCGATGCCCCGAAGCCCCGGGTGTTGTCCCGCACCCGGTCGAACACCACCACCGTGTCGTAGAGCGAGTAGCCGAGGATGGTCAGCACGGCGATGACCGTGTCCGGCGTGACCTGGAAGCCGGTCAACGAGTAGACGCCCATGGTAACCAGCAGGTCGTGCACCATTGCCACGAAGGCGGCCAGGGCCATCTTCGGCTCGAAGCGGAAACTGATGTAGATCGCCACCACCACGAAGAAGACGATCAAGGCGATCAGGGCGCGCTGGGTCACCTGCCCGCCCCAGGTCGGTCCCACGTTGTCCACCGAGACGCTGTTCGGGTTGTCCGAATGGATGAGGCGCTGGAGGGCGGCCGTCACCGCGTTGGTGATCGTCCTCTGCTTGGCCGCCGGCAGGCTGTTGAGGTCCGCTTGCACCTCCACCTGGCCCTGGCGGGGGTTGATCCGGCTGTGGAGCACCTCCACCAGCGGTTGGGAGAGACCGGCGGCGGTGACC
This sequence comes from Acidimicrobiaceae bacterium, assembly GCA_027315445.1. Classification (GTDB taxonomy): domain Bacteria; phylum Actinomycetota; class Acidimicrobiia; order Acidimicrobiales; family RAAP-2; genus DAHUYA01. The sequence goes on from DAHUYA010000073.1 coordinate 942, forward strand.
GCCCGCTCGGCCTGCGACTGGGTGACCGTGCTGGAGTTCACCGTCCAGGCGGTACCGCCCTTGAAGTCGATCCCCAGGTTGAGGCCGCGCACCCCGAGCGAGATCACCCCGGCCAGGATCACCACGGCCGAGATGGTGAACCACCACCGCTTCCGTCCGACGAAGTCGAACGAGGTCTCGCCCCGATAGAGGCGACGGAAGGGGCCGATCCGGGCCAGCGGGCCGCCGGGGCGGCCGTTCCCACGACCGGCCCGCCCGCGCCGGGCCAGCCGGCGGAAGGCCTCGTCGGCGGTCAGCTCCTCCTCGAGCTCCTCGGCCAGCTCCTCGGCCGCCGGGTCGCTCTCGGGTCCCTCCCCCAGCCCCTCGTAGAGCTCCTCGAGCTCCTCCTGGTCCAGGTCGGCCAGCTCGCCACCCTCGGCTCCCACCTCGTCGGGCTCCTCGGGGTCGGGCGCCGGGGGACCCCCCGACTGCTGACCGAGCTGCATGTCGCGGAGCTTGTCGTTGCGTCGTTCGAGCGGGCTCACTGCTCCGCCCCCTTCACCGCCAGCCCGCGGCTCATGCTCATCCTGCCGGTGCCGGCCAGCCGCTCGCTACGACCCAGCAGGATGACCAGCGGCCGGGTGAAGGTGTAGGTGATGAGGACGTCCATCAAGGTGGACAAGCCGAGGAAGAAGGCGAAGCCCCGCACCGTGCCGATCGACAGCAGGTAGAGCACCACGGCGGCGGCGAGGGAGACCAGGTCGGCGGCCAGCACCGTCCGGAAGGCGCTCTTGAAGCCGCGATCGACGCTGGTGCGCACCGTACGACCGGAGCGGGTCTCGTCTTTGAGGCGTTCGAAGTAGACGATGTACGAGTCGACGGTGATGCCGATGGAGACGATCAGCCCGGTCACCCCGGCCAGGTCGAAGCTGGGGGCGATCGAAGTGTGGCCGAGGGCCGAGATGATGGCCCACAGCAGGGCGGCGGTGACCGCCAGGCCGGACACCACCACCACGCCCAGCAGTCGGTAGTAGACGATGGTGTAGAGCAGCACCAGGATCAACCCGGCGATCCCCGCGCCCAGCCCCGCCCGCAGCGACGAGGAGCCGAGCGTGGGCGACACCGTCTGGGTGGTGAGGGCCTTCAGCGACACCGGCAACGAGCCGTACTGGAGGGCGACGGCGAGCTGTTGGGCCGACGTCTGGCTGAAGGAGCCCGAGATCTGCACCTGGCCGCTGAACGAGCTGAACGCCGCCTGGTTCGGTTGGGTGATCGGGGCCGACTGCACCACCCCGTCGAGCTCGATGCCGATCACCTCGTGGAAGTACTTGCTGGCCATGGTGTCCCACTGGCCTGCCCCGGCCGAGGTGAGCGTCATGTTGACCACCCACTGGCCGAGCTGGTTCTGCTGGGCGATGGCCGTCTTGACGATCCGCCCCGTCAGCTCGGCCGGCCCCAGCAGGTACCGGCCCTTGAAGCTGCCGAGGCCGGGAAGGAGCACCGTGGCGGTCTTCTTGTCCTGCGACGGCGGGGTGGTCCGGTAGGCGGCCAGGGACGGGTAGGGCTGGCCGCTGTACCCCACGCCGTTGGTCGAGCTCGGCGACCCGATGAGGTTGGAGGTCACCAGGGCGTAGGGGTTCGGGCAGGAGGAGGGGAGCGCTCCGCTCGGGACCTTCCCGGACTTCGGCTTGCTGTAGACCGGGGCGTAGCAGAGGGTGGGGCGGAAGTAGAGTTGGGCCGTCTGGCCGACCTCGTTCAGGACCTGCTGGGCGTTCCTCACCCCGGGGACCGACACCACGACGTCGGTGTTGGGACCGCTCCCCTGGGTGCCGACCGTCGCCCCGCTCACCCCCAGACCGTTCACCCGGTTGGTGAGGATGCTCACCACTTCGTTGAGGTCCGACTGGGACACTTTGTGGACCGGCTGGTACACCACCGACAGCCCCCCGGCCAGGTCGAGGCCGAGCTTGGGGCTCCACCGGGCGGCGAGGGTGCCGGCCAGGGCGCCGAACGCCACCACCACCACGATCACGAGACTGATGACCAGGGATCGCTGCCGTCGGGCCTGAGCGCGCGACGACGGGGGGCTCATGACCCCGTGCCCTCCTCGGGGGGCTCGTGGGGCTCGACGCTGCCAGCGACCCCCTCGGCGGCCGCCGGTTCGCTCCCCCCGCTCTCCCCGCCCCAGTGGCCAGCGCCGTTCTCCGACGGCTCGGCCACCGCGTCCTCGACCGTCTCGACCGGCGGCTCGACCTTCCGGGCAATGGCGTTGCGCACCAGCACCAGCCTGGTCGGCTCCCCGATCGCCACACCCCCGTCGGCGGCCCCGAGCCCTTCCTCAAAGGCCCCGGAGAGGATCGTGACCCGCTCGGCGTCAAGGGCCACCACCCGCCCGACGATGCCCCCCACCGTCAGGATCTCGTCGCCCACGGCGATCTCCTGGGAATGCTGACGCTGGCGGCGGGCCTTCTGCTGCTGGGGGCGCAGGAAGAAGAAGTAGGCCCCGACCATGACGACCAGGATCAGGATCAGGAAGCTGGCCGAGCTGGAGGAGGTCGTCGGCTTCTTGGACGTGGCCGCCACCAGCAACGCCCCGACCTGGGCCAAGAGGGCGGCGGTCATGATGGGCTGGGAGCGGGCGGGAAGTTGATGCTCAGGACGCGCACAGGAGGGACACCTTACAACCTGGCGTCCCGATCGGGGGTCAGGGTCCGTGCCCCCGGGTTACTCTCACTTCTGTGCAAAGAACAACTGTTCTGCCACCGGGGAGCCCAGGTTTTGCCACTTGCGGCGTGGATACTCGCGGCGGCCAAGCCTCGTGGCAGTACGGCCGGTTCGGGGAGGGGCCCGGGCCGTACCGCAAACAGCTCTCGTGCGGGAATCGGAGGGGGGCGGCCACCGAAGGGGGGGCCAAGGGGACGGGGTGCCGGCCGGGAACGGCACCACTGGCCGGCCGGGCGACCGGTGGGTGGTGGCGGGCCGGCCCCCTTCCTTCTTGGTCGGTGGTCGACATGCCCCTACCCGGCGTCGCCCGACGGGGCCGTCGCCGGCGCACCCGGCGTCGCCCGACGGCGGGCGGTTAGGATCTCGACGGCGGTGTCGCCCCACGTCGGGAGCCTTCCCGGCGCGGCACTGCCCTGGGGATGGGACATGCGCGACGGCGAGACGGCGGTACTCGCTATCGAGGACGACGCCGACATCCGACAGCTGCTGAAGGCGTTGCTCGGCCGAGAGGGGTACAAGGTCACCGAGGCCTCGAGCGGGCGCGAGGGACTGCGCGCCTTCCACCAGGTCCGGCCCGACCTGGTCATCCTCGACGTCGGCCTCCCCGACCTCGACGGGTGGCAGGTGCTGGAGCGCATCCGTGACATGAGCGACGCTCCGGTCCTGGTGTTGACCGCCCGCTCCACGGAGCGGGACAAGGTCAGGGGGCTCAACGCCGGGGCGGACGACTACCTGACGAAACCGTTCAGCCGGGTGGAGCTCCTGGCCCGGTTGCAGGCGATCCGCCGGCGACAGGTGGCGGCCCGCGAGCCCCAGGCGATGTTCGACGACGGCCACATCAGGGTCGACTTCACCCACCAGGAGGTCACGCTCGAGGGCGGGCCGGTCCTCCTCACACCGACCGAGTACCGGTTGCTCACGGCGCTGGTCCGCCACGCCGGCCAGGTCCTGTCGGCGGACCAGCTCATCGAGCTGGCCTGGGACGACCCGTCCGGGCTGGCACCGGCCCGGGTGAAGTACGCCGTGCTGCGGCTCCGTCGCAAGCTCGAGTGGGACGACGACGACTCCCCCCTCGAGACCGTGCGCGGCTTCGGCTACCGGTACCGACAGCGCTAGGAGGCCGGCGGGTGCCCCGAGACTCGCAACGGAAGGGCGCCGGGGCGGGTCGGACCGGCGAGGCGGCGACACCACCGCAGCCGCAGAGGACCGGTTGGGACGCCGACCCCACGGGTCACCGGTTCCCCATCTTCGCCGCCGCCGCCGCCATCACCGTGCTGGCGGGCCTCGTGCCGTTCCGTCCCCATCGGGCCGACGAGATGCTGGCCGCCGGCATCCTCTTCATCGTCTTCACGCTGGGCGCGCTGCTGGTGCCGTGGCCGCGCCTGCCGTCGTGGCTTTGGACCGCGGTGCCCGTCGGCTACGTCTCCGTCATCGCCCTGCTCCGCGACGCCCAGGGCGGCAACGACTCGGGCCTGGTCCCGCTCTTCCTGCTCCCGGTCATCTGGCTCGCCCTCTACGGGCGCAAGTCCGAGCTGTTGGTGGGCGTGGTGGCGGTGCTAGCCGCCATGGTGGTGCCCATGGCGGCAGTGGGCGGCGACGCCTACCCGTCCGACCAGTGGCGGGTGGTCATCGTCACCGGGGCGGTGAGCCTGCTCGTGGCCGCAGCCTTCTACACGATGGTGTCGCGAGACCGGGCCCGGATGAGCGACCTGGCCGAGCAGTCCGAGCTGGCCCGCCGCAGCGCGCTCCGGGCACTGGAGGCACGTGAGCAGCTCGACTCCCTGCTTCGGGCCGCCACCCAGACGGCGGTCATCGGCGCCGACCACGACGGTCTCATCACCTTCTTCTCGAGCGGGGCCGAAAGCATGCTCGGGTACCCGGCGGACGAGGTCGTCGAGAGCGTCTCCATCTACGACCTCATGGAGCCGGGCGAGGTCGAGCGGCACCGGGTCGAGATGGAGGCCCTCATGGCGGCGGCCGACGTCGGGGGGACCGCGCCGCCAAGGGACGAGGAGCCCATCTGGACCTTCGTCCGCCACGACGGGGCCCGTCGGTGCGTGTCGGCCTCGGTCACCTCGCGGGCCCCCGGCGACAGCCCCGCCGGCTACGTGGTGGTGGCCAGCGACGTCACCGAACGCGAGGAGATGGCGGTCGAGCGCGAGCGCCTACTGGCGGTCCAGCGGGAGGTGACCGAAGTCCTGGTCGAGCAGAACCATCGCCTGCGCGAACTGACTCAGATGAAGGACGACCTGGTCGCCACCGTCTCCCACGAGCTCCGCACCCCCCTCACCTCGATCCGGGGGTACGTCGAGCTGCTGCTCGACGCGTCCGACCCTCTCACCGACGAGCAGGCCCACATGGTGCGCACGATCGACCGGAACTCGGCCCAACTCTTGCGGGTGGCCGAAGACCTGCTCGACGACCCGGGCGGCGGCCAGGGGCTGCGCCTGCGCTTCGTCACCACGGACCTGTCGCAGCTGGCCATCGAGGCGGTCGACAGCATGATGGCGGCCGCGGCGGCCCGCTCCCTGCGCCTCGACCTCGACGCCGCGAGCCCCGTGCTGGTCCACGGCGACCCTTCCCGGCTCCACCAACTGTTCGCCAACCTCCTCTCCAACGCGGTCAAGTTCACCCCGCCGGGCGGCCGGGTGGAGGTCCGGGTGGGGGTGCTCGGACAATTCGGCATGCTGGCGGTGCTCGACGACGGCCCGGGCATCCCCGAAGCGGAGCGACCGCAGCTGTTCGAGCGCTTCTACCGCATCGCCTCGTCCGAGCAGGCCGGCATCCCCGGCAGCGGCCTGGGCCTGGCCATCGCCAAGAGCGTCGTCGAGGCGCATGCGGGGACGATCGAGATCGTCGACACGCCCGGATGGTCGACCACCGTCCGGGCGCTCGTCCCAATTGCCTCCCGGCCCGCGCCGGCGGCGACCACCCCGAGAGCCGACACCCTGCCCGGAACAGCCGACGCCCCCGCCCCCGATCGGCCGGCAGTCGAGCCGCGGCGGGCGCCGGTGACCAGCTGACGAGTCCGGGCCCCGACCCGACCCGCAGGGCCCGAGGGACCGGCGAGGAGCGGGACCAGCCGGGAATCAGAAGAGACGGTCGCCGGTGGGGGTCGCGCCGAGGTGTGCCCAGGCGCGGGCCGTCGCCACCCGGCCTCGCGGGGTCCGCTGGATCAAACCTTGCTGGAGGAGATAGGGCTCGTAGGCGTCCTCGATGGTGTCGGGCTCCTCCCCGATGCACTGACTGAGAGTGGTCAGCCCCACCGGCTTGCCGCTGAAACGGTGGCAGAGGGCCTCCAAGATGGCCCGGTCCACCTTGTCGAGCCCCAACCGGTCGACGCCGAAGAGCGACAGCCCCTCGGCCGCCGCCTCGGCGGTGATCACCCCGTCGCCCCGCACCTCCACGAAGTCCCGCACGCGACGCAACAGCCGGTTGGCGATCCGCGGGGTGCCCCGCGAGCGCTCGGCGATCCTGGCCGCCCCCCCGGGCTCCACCTGCACCCCGAGAATCCGGGCTGAGCGGGTGACGATCGCCTGCAGCTGCTCGACCCCGTAGAGGTCGAGCCGGCCCACGAAGCCGAACCGGTCGCGCAGGGGGCTGGCCACCAGACCGGTCCGCGTGGTCGCACCGACCAGGGTGAAGCGGGGGAGGTCGAGGCGGATGGAGCGCGCCGTGGGTCCCTTGCCGATCAGGATGTCGATCTTGGCGTCCTCCATCGCCGGGTAGAGGATCTCCTCCACGGAGCGGTGAAGGCGGTGGATCTCGTCGATGAACAACACGTCGCCGTCCTGCAGGTCGGTCAGGATGGCGGCCAGGTCGCCCGCCCTGGCCAGCACCGGCCCCGAGGTGACCCGCAGGCCGACCCGCATCTCATGGGCGATGATGCCGGCCAGCGACGTCTTCCCGAGACCGGGAGGACCGGCGAAGAGCAGGTGGTCGACCGGCTGGCCCCGACCTCTGGCCGCGTCCAGCACGATGCCCAGGTGCTCCACCAGCTGCGACTGGCCCACGAACTCCCGCAGGCTGCGCGGCCGGAGCCCGGCTTCGTCGCCCTCCTCGCCCTCCTCGCCCTCCCCGGCGCCCGGGTCGACCGCACGGGCGCCTGGGTCGACCGCACGGGCGCCCGGGCCGTCGGGGTCGCCGGATCGACCGACGTCCTCACCGAGGTCCGCCGGGTTCCCGACCGGACCGGTGAGGACGTCGGTCGCGACATCCGCCGCAGGGTCGGCCCCGGGGGCGGCCAGCAGCTCGCGGCGGGCGCGCGGGCTCACCGGCCGGCCAGCTCCCGCAACGCCAGGCGCAGCAGCTCCTCCACGCCGGCGGTCTCGGACAGGCCCTCGAGCACCGAGCGGATCTCGTCCGGCCCGTAGCCGAGCTCGGCCAGGGCGGCCCGGGCCTCGCTCCGGGCCGATCGGACCCCGTCGGGCACGGCGGCGCCCGTCGCCGTCAGGTCTGGGAGGTCGAGGCGGCTCTTGAGGTCGATGAGCAACCTCGCCGCCGTCTTCCTCCCCACTCCCGGTACGGCGCACAGCGTCTCGATGTCGTCCTCGAGGACGGCGGTCGAGAGCGTCGCCGGCGAGAGCGCCGACAGCACCGACAGGGCGAGCGCCGGCCCCACCCCGTGGGCGCCGAGCAGCGCCTCGAAGCAGCGCCGTTCGTCATCGTGGACGAACCCGTACAGGACGATGGCGTCTTCACGCACGTGGGTGTGCACGTGCAGGAACACCTCGCTGCCGACGGGGCCGAGGGCGGCGGCCGTGCCGGTGGTCACCGAGACCCGGTAGCCGACCCCGCCCACCTCCACCACCACCTCGGCGTCGCCGGTGCGCGCGCCGAGCCTCCCCCGCAACGAGCCGATCATCGCCGATCTCCTTCTCCGACCGCCCGTTCGTCCCCGGCGTTGGCCATCGCACGCCGGAGGGGCTGCGCCGTCAGGTGGCACACGGCCAGGGCGATGGCGTCCGCCACGTCCGGGGGGCGGGGGGCCGTGGGCAGGCCGAGCAGGGCGGCGACCATCCGCTGCACCTGGCCTTTGGTTGCGCTGCCGTAGCCCACCAGCGCTTGCTTGACTTCGTTGGCCGTGTACTGGGCGACCTCGCACCCGTGCTCGGCCGCCGCCGCCAGGGCGAGCCCGCTGGCCTGGCCGACCGACATGGCGGTCCGGGCGTTCACCTGGAAGAAGACCCGCTCGACCGCCACCGCCTGGGGTCGCAGGTCGACCAGCAGGCCCCGCAGCTCCACCTGCAGGGTGTGCAGTCGGTCCGGCAAGGGCGCCGCCGGGTCGGTCTCGATCACTCCGGCCGCGTGGGCCTGCATGCCGCCGCTGCGGTCGCCCCGGCGGCCGACCAGGCCGTAGCCGCAACGGGACAGCCCGGGATCGATGCCCAGCACGAACACGCGTTCGACGTTAGCTCACCGTGCCGCCGAGGTCGGGGACCCGTCGGCGGTGGTCCGGCACGCTGCCCCCCGGTCGGTCCCTACCCCTCGAAGGCGGCCAGGACCCGGTCCGGGATGTCGTAGTTGGCATGCACCGCCTGCACGTCGTCGTGGTCGTCGATCGCCTCGAGCAGCCGCAGCACGCGCTTGGCCTCCGCCTCGTCGTCCACCCGCACGGTGGAGGTCGGCTCGAGGGAGAGGTCGGCCGACACCGGCTCGAGCCCGGCCTGCTCGAGGGCAGCCCGGACGCCCGCCAGGTCGTTGGGGGCGCAGGTCAGCACCCATTGCTCCCCGGCGTCGGTGAGGTCCTCGGCGCCGGCCTCGACCGCCACCTCCATGATCCGGTCCTCGTCGAGCTCGCGGGGCAGTTCGAGCACACCCTTGCGCTCGAACTGCCAGCTGACGGCGCCAGGTTCGGCCATCGACCCCCCGTTGCGGGCGAACAGGTTGCGCACCTCGGCGCCGGTGCGGTTCCGGTTGTCGGTCAGCGTCTCGACGATGATGGCTACGCCCCCGGCGGCGTAGCCCTCGTAGTTGACCGCCTCGTAGCGCACGCCCTCGAGCTCGCCCGTACCACGCTTGATCGCCCGTTCGATGGTGTCGAGCGGCACCGAGGCGTCACGCGCTTTCTGGTACATGGTCCGAAGGGTGGCATTTGCGTTGATGTCGCTCCCCCCCTCACGGGCAGCCACCTCCACCTGGCGGATCAACTTGGCGAACAACTTGGCGCGGGCCTTGTCCTGTGCCCCCTTGCGGTACTTGGTGGTGGCCCACTTCGAGTGCCCCGACATCGTCCTTCTCCCTCTCCGCCGGCCCTGCTCCTCGCCGGCCCTGCCTCCCGCCGGCCCTGCTCCTCGCCGGCCCGGCCGGCCTCGACAGCGGTTCCCGCCGGTACCGCCCGCGCCGAAGACCGAACCTTGGCGATGCTATCGGAACCACCCGCGCACCCCTGCTGCCTCGGATGACGGGTCCGGACCGGGGTGGCGCCTGCCGACGGGCGCCTCGCCCTCTCTCTGTGCCGGGCCCCCCGTACCACGACGAGGTTCCCGCCCGTCGCCGGTGGGTATCGGTCCTATCCGTGGTGACGGGTTCGAGACGGAGGGCACATGGCCCGATGGTGCAGGGATCGCATCCGTGTCCGGGCGGGCACCCCGGGATCGGCGACGAGCCGCCAGACGGCCGGCTCCCGTACCTGCACGCCCTGACGCCATGACCGCCGCCGTCACGCCGCTGGACGGCCGGTACCGACTCGAGGAGCTGCTCGGTCGCGGCGGCATGTCCGACGTCCACCGCGCCACCGACCTTCAGACGGGCGCCGGGGTGGCGGTCAAGCTGGTCCGCTCCGGCGATCCGGAGCTGGCCCGCCGGCTCGCCCAGGAAGTGCAGGTCCTCGAGCGCTTCGAGCACCCCGGGCTGGTGCGACTGCTCGACACCGGGTTCGCCGGTGACCTCGCGTACCTCGTCATGGAGCTGGTCGACGGGCAGCCTCTGGACCAGCGGCTCCGAACCGGACCGCTGGGAACGGCGGCCACCGCCCGGCTCGGTGCCACGATCGCCGACGCCTTGGCCTACGTCCACGCCCGCGGGATCGTCCACCGCGACATCAAGCCGGCCAACGTCCTGCTGTCGGCGGACGGCCGGCCGATGCTCGCCGACTTCGGCATCGCCCGCCTGGTCGACGCCTCGAGCCTGACCCTCGCCGGGACGACCCTCGGCACCACCGCCTACATGGCACCCGAGCAACTCGCGGACCACCGGGTCGGTCCGGCAGCCGACGTCTGGTCGCTCGGCATCGTCCTCCTCGAATGCCTGACCGGCCGGCGCGTCTACGAGGGCCCCGCCCCCGAGGTGGTGGCCCGTCGCCTGGCCGGGCCGGTGCCGCTCCCGGACAACCTCCCGGTCCCCTGGAAGATCCTGCTTCGCGGGATGCTCGAGCACCGTCCCGCCGACCGGCTGCGGGCGGACGACGTCGCCGGCATGCTTCCCACCGCCCCCCTACAGGTCGCCTGGGACCCCGCCGGGCCGGCCACCGAACATCTGGCTGCCCCTCTCTTTGTCGGCTCCCTCCCCGCCCGAAGCCCCCTCCCCACCCGACGCGCCGACCTCACGGCCGCGTCCCGGTCCACTCCGGCCACCGCGCCCCTCGACCACGTGCCACGGCCGGTGGCACGGGTGACCCCCCGGCACCGGGTGGTGGCCCGACGCCTGCGGGCAGAGCTCGGCCGACGCGATCAGCGCCCATGGCTCGTCGGAACGGCAGCCGCCGTCCTGCTGGCCCTCCTGCTGGCTTTGGTGCTCGGCAACGGCCCCTCCTCCGGGCGGGCCACCCCGCAAGCGGCCGGCGCGGCCGCCCCCGACATCACCACCACCACCACCTCCACCACCACCACGGTGCCGCCCACCACGGTGCCGCCCACCACTGCTCCCCCGGGCGTCGGCCCGGCTGCCGGACCGCCGGGGCCGGGCGGGGCGGGCAACCACCGGGGTCAGGGCGACGGCAAACCCGGCCACGATTGAGGCGGCGGCCGCCTGAAGGTCGGTCCCGGGAGTCGGCGCCGGCGGGACGGACCCGAGGTCAGGTGCCGGCGTGGGCCGCCGTCATCCGGGCGAACAGCCGGTGCAGGCGCCGGTCGCCGGTGAGCTCGGGGTGGAAGACGCTGGCGAGGACGGCGCCCTGGCGGCACACCACCGGCTGGGGTGCCTCCACGCCTTTCTGTGGCAGCGTGGCCAGCACCTCGGCGCGGGGCCCCACCGACACCACCGCCGGGGCGCGGATGAACACCCCCGGCATCGGCCGATCGTCCATCCCCAGCTCGGCCGACACCTTGGGCGCCGCCACCAGGGCCTCGAAGGACCACCGCTGCCGGCCATAGCCATTGCGTCGAACCACGCAGTCGAGGAGGCCGAAGGAGCGCTGATCGGGCCGACCATCGAGCACCTCGGCGGCGAGCAGCACCATGCCGGCGCACGTGCCGAACACGGGCAACCCGGCCCCGAGACGCTCGCCCAGCGGTTCGAACAGTCCAGACGAAGACAGGAGCATCGAGAGGGTGGTCGACTCCCCGCCCGGCAACACGATCCCCGACAGGCCCTCGAGGTCGGCCGGGGCGCGCACGGTCCTCGTGACGGTGCCGATGTCGGCGAACACGGCCAGGTGCTCGCGAACGTCCCCCTGCAGCGCCAGAACGCCGACCGGTCGGTCCGGCCGGCCGTGGCCGGCTACCAACCCCGGTCGGCCAGGTGCTCGTGCAGCGAGGAGATCTCCTCGCCCCGCATCGCCTCACCCAGACCGGCGCTGACCTTGGCCACGCGCTCGGCATCGAGGTAGTGCGTCGTCGCCTCGACGATGGCGCGAGCGCGCCGCGCCGGGTCGGCGCTCTTGAAGATCCCCGACCCCACGAACACCGCCTCCGCACCCAGCTGCATCACCAGGGAGGCGTCGGCCGGTGTGGCGATGCCGCCGGCGCAGAACAGCGGCACCGGGAGGTGTCCGGTCGCGGCGATCTCCTGCACCAGGCCGATCGGCGCCGCCAGCTCCTTGGCCCGCCGGTACAGCTCGGCCGAGTCGGCCTGGGTGATCCGGCGGACGTCACCCACGATGTTCCGAAGGTGCCGGACCGCCTCGACGATGTTGCCCGTGCCGGCCTCGCCCTTGGAGCGGATCATGGCCGCACCCTCGGAGATCCGCCGGAGCGCCTCCCCCAGGTTGGTGGCCCCGCACACGAAGGGCACCGAGAAGGCCCACTTGTCGATGTGGTGCGCCTCGTCGGCCGGGGTCAGGACCTCGCTCTCGTCGATGTAGTCCACCTCGAGCGCCTCGAGCACCTGCGCCTCGGCGAAGTGGCCGATGCGCGCCTTGGCCATGACCGGGATGGTGACCGCCTCCTTGATGGCCTGGATGAGAGCCGGGTCGCTCATCCTGGCTACCCCACCGTCACGACGGATGTCGGCCGGCACCCGCTCGAGGGCCATGACCGCCACCGCGCCGGCGTCCTCCGCCACCTTGGCGTGCTCGGGTGTCACCACGTCCATGATCACCCCGCCATGCAGCATGTCCGCCAAGCCCCGCTTGACGGTGAGGGTGCCGGTCGCCCGGTCCGAGGTGGTGACGGACTCGCTGGTCATGGTGCCATTCTACCGGTGACCTGGGCGGCGGCCGACCGCCGGGCACCGGCGCTCACCACTCGGCCAGCGCCTCGATCCGCACCCTGGTGGCGTCGAGCTCACCGGTGACCGGCGCCTGCCGGCGACCGACCGAGGGGTCGATCCACAGCCAGCGGCTCATGGCCGAACGGCGGCCCCCGAAGACCGACCGGTCTGTGGAGCCGGGCCCGCCCTGCGCCACCTCGTAGGACTGGAACGACTCGAGGGCGTCGTGGAGGCCCGGCGGGTAGCGCACCATCGCCGCACCCAGCTGGTCGGCCCGGTACTCGCGCCCCCTGCCCACCGCCCGGTGCAGCCAGGCGTCGTTGCCGGTGAGCCACCCGAGCGGCCCGACCACGGTGAGGGCCACCGCCGACACGGCCGCGTCGTGGCGCTTGATGTGCGCCAGCTCATGGGCGACGACGCCCTCCATCTCCATCAGCCCCACCCGATCGAGGAGTCCCGACGTCACGAGCAGCGCCGCCCCGGGGTCCGCGCCGAGGGCGCAGGCGTTGGGCACCGGGTCCGCCACCACGAGCAACCTTGGTGCCCGGAGGCCGAAGCTGGCACAGAGCCCCTCCACCAGGTTGGCCAGCCTGGGCTCGTCGTCGGGGTCGAGCCACTCGGCCCGGAGCAGCGCCACAGCCGCCGCGGTGGCGGCTCGGCGCACCGCCACGGACAGCAGCACCAGGGCGGCCGCCGCCGCCACCGCGCCGACCACCGGACCGATGACGAGGCCGAGGACCACCCCCAGGACGAGCCCGACGAAGGCACCGCCGGCCGCCGAGAGCAGCAGGGCCCGACGGCGGTTGGCCCTGACCTCGGTCTCGGCGACCGTCAGCCTGCCGGCGGCACTGGCCGGCCCGTGGGACGGCGAGAGGACAGGCCCCGCATCGGGCGGGCCGGGCGGGCCGCCTTCGCGGCCATCGGGACGGTTCGCTCCCGAGCCCGCCGGCCTCCGGCCGCTGCCGCTCCTGGCGCCCCGCGGTGCGCCATCCCCCCTGGGCGCACCCGATCCGCCACCGCCGGACCCGCCCGACCTCGGCCTGTTCGCGCCCGACCGGCCTGCGCCCGACCGGCCTGCGCCCGACCGGCCTGTCCCCGAGGAGCCTGTCCCCGAGGAGCCTGCTCCCGAGGTACCCCCGGTCCCCCGGCCGGCCTGGGCCCCACCCGTCCCCGCGCCACCCCCCTTCCCGCGTCTCCCGCGCCGGCGGCGCCGGGCGGACCCGCCGGCGGACGCGGACGCGTCGGCGGGCGAGCTCCCGGTCTTTCTCGGCGGTCCGGCTCCGTCGGGCGTGTCGGTCATGCGGAGGCCAGGCTACAGGCCACCTCCGGGTCGGCCCGTCCCAGCCACCTCGTGGTAGATCTCCTCGTATCGTTCGGCCAGGCGGCCCATAGACCACTCCGCGGCCCGGCCCCGGGCAGCCGCCAGCGCCTCGGGCGCGCACCGCCCGGTTCCCCGGGACGCCTGTGCCAGGACGACATCGAGGGCTGAGCGCAGAGCCACCGGGTCACCGGCGGGGACCAGCTCGGCATGGGGGCCGGCGCACTCCCGGTAGCCCGGCAGGTCGGTGGCGACCACGGCGCAGCCGGCGGCCATCCCCTCGAGCAGGACCATCCCGAACGACTCGCCGCCGAGCGAGGGGGCGCACAGCACGTGGGCGCCCGCCAGCCGCTCGGCCAGCTCGGCGTCGCCCAGCCGGCCGAGCCACCGGATGCCGGGGACGTCGCCGAAGCGGCGACGGAGCCCGTCGGTCTGCGGCCCGGTGCCGGCCACCCACAGCACCGCGGCCGGGACGGTCACCCGGCGGAAGGCCTCGAGGAGCACCTCGAGGCCCTTCCGTTCCTCGTGTCGGCCGACGAACAGCACCGTAGGCCCGTCGGTGGGCCAAGGCCGGGCACGGGCGAAGCGCTCCGTCTCCACCCCGTTGAACAGGACCCGGTACTCCCCGCCCATGGCGTCCCTGGCGGTCGCCATGGCCGCCGCCGAGACGGCGCAGCGGACCGACAGCCGCCGGTTGGCCCACCGCACGAACGGTCCCAAAGCCCGGTACCAGGCGCTGCCGCCGGCGCGGTGGTACGTCCCCACAAGCGGCACGGTCGCCCGTGCCAGACAGGCGTAGCCGGCGAAGGGCGCCATGGGCTCGTGCAGGTGCACCACCTCGGCGCCGAGCTCACGGGCACCCACGAGGGTCCGGCGGGCCGCCGCCGGAGAGATGGCGAGGGGGACCTGGGACCCGTTGGACCGCAGGACGGTGGTCCGCCCGATGACCCGGACCCATGCCCGACCCGGCCCCTCCGGCCCCACCGGCCCGTCGTCCACCGGTCGCTCCGTCCCCGCCGGCAGCCGGTCGTCGGGCGCGAGCACCATCACCTGGTGCCCGCGTCCGGCCAAGGCCCGGGCCAGGCCGACCGCCTGCCCCTGGACACCCCCGGGCCGCGACAGGCTGTACGGGCAGACCATGGCGACCCGCACCGCGCCCCTCACACCCCCTCTCGGCGATCGTCCGGCCAGTTGGGCTGGTAGAGGTGCCACTGCTCGGGCGACCGGAGGATCATCTGCTCGAACTGACGGGCGATCTCCTGGGTCACCCTGGCCACGTCCTGGCGCAACGGACCCCGACGGGCGGTGTCGATCGGCGGGAAGATGACCCCGGTGTGGCCGCGTCCAGGCCCGCTGTAGACGGCGGCGGTGCACAGGGTGGCCCCGGTGCGCAGGGCGAGGGTGGCCGCGCCGGCGGGCAGGGTGGTGGTCTCGCCGAAGAACTCCACCGGGACCCCGTGGCCCTCGATGTCCCGGTCGCACACCAGCCCGACCAGCCCTCCCTGGCGCAACGCCCGCAGGACGACACCGGAGGAGTCCCCCCCGAGCGGCACGATGGTCAGCCCCATCGCCTTGCGCTGTGCCACCAGCCAATCGAAGAAGGCGGGCGGCTCGATCCGCTCGGCGACCGAGGTCATCGGGAACCCCTCCGCCGCCAGGAACATCCCCCCCCACTCCCAGCTGCCGACGTGGGGCAGGGCGAGGATCATGCCCTCTCCCGACGCCATCGCCACCTTCAGGTGCTCGTACCCGCGCTCGACCAGCATCCGGGCCACCACCTCGTCCGTCGACACGGCGGGCAGCCGGCCCCCCTCCACCCAGTAACGGGCGTAGGCCCGAAAGGAACGCCGGGCCCAGCGCCGCACGACCGCCGGGTCGGGCGCCACCACGGGCGAGCGAGAAGCCAGGACCCGCTCGAGGTGACGCACCCGGAGGGCGAACGGGCCCGAGGGGCGGCGGGCGGTGACCTCACCCACGACGAACCCCACCGCCTGGGCGAACCACTCCGGGGCGATGCCGATGAGCGTGCTCAGGGTGCGGTAGAGCCGGTACGTGACCTGACCGCGGAGGTCCACCGCCACCCTGCCCGACCTGCGACCGGCGCGGGGTCAGCCGCGACGGCGCCCGCCGGGCGCCCCCGGGCCGCCGGGTCGCGACCCCCTGCCCGACTGGCGCTCGCTCGTCCGGGCGCGACGGGCGCGCCCGGACCGGCTGGCCAACGCCTCCTGGCGCCGTGCCCGCCATCGACCCACCGGTTCGCCGGTTCGACCGGCCATCTGGCCGGGCCGCAACCCCTGACGCCAGGCCCGCCAGCGGGACTCCACCCGCCCCTGCCGCCAGCGCGGACGGGCCGCCCCCTCGTCCGTGCGGCGCGAGGCCCACACGTCCGACGCCGTCCGGGCCGGGCCCTCCGCCG
Source organism: Acidimicrobiaceae bacterium (assembly GCA_027315445.1). Taxonomy (GTDB): domain Bacteria; phylum Actinomycetota; class Acidimicrobiia; order Acidimicrobiales; family RAAP-2; genus DAHUYA01. The sequence goes on from DAHUYA010000073.1 coordinate 16,967, forward strand.
CCTTCCACACCCGCACGAACCGACCGGCGGCCGTTACGAAGCTGAGCCCGAGCAGCACCCACAGCACCGGCACCAGCAGCCACGAGGCGAGGAACCCTGCCCCGAGCAGCACCATGCGCTCCGCCCGCTCCATCAGGCCGCCCTTGGCGCCGGGCACGCCCAGGGACTCGGCCTTGGCCCGCTGGTAGGAGATGAGCGAAGTGACCCCGAGCACGGCCAGGGGGAGCAGCACCAGATGCCCCTCGCGGGCGGAGGCCAGGTACCAGGCCACGCCGCACATGAGGACGGCGTCGGACACCCGGTCGGCCACCGAGTCGAAGAACGCCCCCCGCACCGAGGCCACCCCTGCCGCCTTGGCCACCGGCCCGTCGAGGAGGTCGTGGAAGCCGGTGAGGGCCAGGAGGGGCACGCCGATCAGCAGGTGGCCCGAGGCCACCACGGCCGCGGTGGCCACCGAGAAGACCAGACCCGATGCGGTCAGCACGTCGGCGGTGATCCCGTGGCGGACGAGCACCCGGCCGGCGGGCCCGGTCGTCCGGTCCACCGCCTCGCGCCAGCGTCCGTCGAACATGCAGGCTCCTCTTCCCCCGCACAGCTCCGGGTGCACCGCCGCGCAGATCCGGACAGCGGTGCGGCACGATCGGCCGCCACCTCCGGGCGCCGTCCGGCACCCGATGTCCACCACAGAGGGTACCACCCGCGGCTCCGCGACCTCCGGTCCCGGGCGGGCTCCCCGGGGCACTCTCGAGGCATCCGAACCGGCCACGTCGCACCCCGGGCGCCGCGGCGCCGCCCACCGTAAGCTCGGAGGTGGAGCGCCGGGGGGCCGGTCGCCACGGGCGGCGGGCACTCCTGGCCGCACGAGGGAGGTGATCGCGTGCCGAGTCCGTCGCCGTCGGGCATCCGGAACGTGGCCCTGGTGGGCCACCATGCCGCGGGAAAGACCACGCTGGCCGAGGCCCTGCTCGTCTGGTCCGGTGCGCTGGCCCGCCAGGGCTCGGTGGACCGTGGCAACACCGTGTGCGACTTCGAGCCGGAGGAGATCTCGCGGCAGCTGTCGATCGGGATGGCCATGGCGCCGGTGAACGTCGAGGGCACCAAGGTCAACGTGCTCGACGCTCCCGGCTACGCCGACTTCGCCAACGACATGCGTGCCGCCCTGGCCATGGCCGACCTGGCGGTGGTGGTGGTGAGCGCGACCGACGGGGTACAGGCGCAGACCGAGGACGCCTGGCGGGAGGCGGCGGCCCTCGGGCTGCCCCGGGTGGTCGTCGTCAACAAGCTCGACCGGGAGCGGGCGAACTTCGATGCCGTCCTGGCCGAGGTCCGGGCCGCCTTCGGCGCCGGCATCGCACCAGTGGAGCTGCCGGTGGGCGCCGAGGCCTCCTTCCGGGGTGTCATCGACCTGCTCGACGACACCGCCACCCTCTACGAGCTCGGCGGCACCCTTCCCCGCAACGGCACGGTGGGCGAGGTCCCCGGCGAGCTCGCCGTCACCGAGCACGAGGTCCACGAGCAGCTGGTCGAGGGCATCGTGGTGGGCGACGACGACCTGATGGCCCGGTACCTCGACGGCGAGACGATCCCCCGCGACGAGCTGCAGGCCAGCCTGGCCGGCGGCGTCGCCTCCGGCACGGTGTTCCCGGTCCTGTGCTGCTCGGCCGTGACCGGGGTGGGGATCGACCGCCTGGCACGTCTCCTGGTCGAGCTCTGCCCGGCCCCCGACCAGCGGCCCCCTGCCACCGTCGAGGCCGGCGGCACCAGCACCGAGGTCCCCTGCGACCCAAAGGGCCAGCCCCTGCTCTACGTGGCCAAGACCCTCTCCGACCAGCACTCGGGCCGTCTGTCCCTCTGCAAGGTGCTGTCGGGGACGATCCGGCCGGACGCCGTGCTGGTGAACCCCCGCACCCGCTCCGAGGAACGCCTGCACGTCCTCGAGTCGCTCCGGGGCCACGAGGCGACGCCGGTCGACGAGGTCTCGGCCGGGGACTTCGTGGCGGTGCCCCGGCTGACCGGCACCCGCACCGGTGACACCCTGGCCCCCAAGAGCATGCCGGCGTCCGTGCGGTTGCCCGAGCCCGAGCCACCGGCGCTGGCGGTGGCCGTCCGCCCCGCCTCACGGGCCGACGACGACAAGCTGATGTCGGCCCTGCAGCGCCTGTGCGAGGAGGACGGGGCGTTGACCGTCCAGCGGGTGGACGAGACCCACCAGACCGTGCTCGGGGTGGCGGGCGAGGTCCACCTGGCCGTGACCATCGAGCGGCTGTCCCGCAAGTTCGGGGTCTCGGTCGAGCGCGAGGACGTGCTCGTCCCCTACCGCGAGACCATCTCCAAGCCCGGGGCCGCCGAGGGCAAGCACAAGAAGCAGTCCGGGGGCCACGGCCAGTTCGGCGTCTGCCACCTTCGGATCGAGCCGCTCCCCCGTGGCGGCGGCTTCGAGTTCCACGACGAGGTGGTCGGCGGCGCCATCCCCCGCCAGTACATCCCGGCGGTCGAGAAAGGGGTGGTCGAGACGATGACCCAGGGGGGCGTCTTCGGTCACCCGGTGGTCGACGTCTCGGTCACCTGTGACGACGGCAAGTACCACACCGTGGACTCCTCGGAGATGAGCTTCAAGATGGCGGCCGCCCTTGCCTTCCGCCAGGCCATGGCGGAGGCGGGCCCGGTGCTGCTCGAGCCGGTCTCGCGGCTCGAGGTGACGGTGCCGGCCGAGCTCCAGGGCGACGTGCTGGGCGACCTCAACGCCCGGCGGGGCAGGATCGTCGGGACCGAGGTCGGGTCCGACGGCCAGCAGGTCATCTCGGCGCTGGTGCCGACCTCCGAGCTCGCCCGCTACGCGGTCGACCTGCGGGCGATCACCGGCGGTCGCGGCCGCTTCCGCACGACCCACGACCATTACGACGTGGTACCCGAGCACCTGGTGGCGTCGCTCACCCGCAAGGTCGCCGAGAGCTGAGGCCGGGCCTGCAGCATCTCAACGAGTGACACCCCAGTGGATGCCACCATCGGAGGTCCGGTAGAACTCGCCCGAGTTGAGGATGGTCCCCCCGTTGTGGGTGACGAAAGTCTCACTCCCGTAGATCCACCCGTCCCTGCCGTTGGTCGTGAAGCCGATGAACGGATACGAGGCTCGGGTACCGACGATGACCAATGTGCACGTCGTGTCCGCGGTTGCCGAGAAGACGCATTCGCTGTTCAGGGCGATGCCTTGTCGGGCGTTCGAGAAATATGGATCAACGATCCCGTTGACCGTCGGGACGCCGGTTGCTCGCGAGGAGTCCGAGACGAGCCGGGCGAGGACCTCTCGTGCCTCACCCAATTGGGAACGAAGGTTCTCCAGACCGCCATCCCCTGGCGAGGCGGCAGTCTGTCGAGGGCCGCTGTCACGATGAGCCTGACGTCGAGCTCGTCCGACTCGTCGTTACGTTTCGCAACTCCCGCGAGAGCACCCGCTGCCATCCGGTACTGACGATCTTGTCGGATCGCCTGCCAGAACGCGACGACATAGACCAAGGCTGCGGGTCGATCGAGTCGGGACACCGCTCGCCACCTCTGGAAGGCCTTCGCGAAGGCTCCTTGGGCTGCATCTTCGACATCTTGGCCCCGGCTCCCGAACGACAACCACAAGGCGCGACACACCCTCGGGAAGTGCTCGGCGAAGAACCGGTCGAACTCGCCATCGCTGCTCGCCACGGCATCAATCGCCGGTCGCCGCTCGCCAGGCCATACCCCTCGAGAGTCCCAGCTTCTACGAAACGTATCTTCGGTCGCCGAAGATTTCGACTCAGGCCGGCCAGGCGGCCGTCAACTTCTCCCAGGCGACCGTCAGGGACTCGGGCACGACCCGCACGCCGGCCACCGCGGTCATGAAGTTCGTGTCGCCGGACCACCGTGGCAGCACGTGGAGGTGCAGGTGCCTGGGGATCCCCGCGCCGGCTGCCCGGCCCAGGTTGGCGCCGATGTTCACCCCGTCGGGCTCGTAAGCCGCCTGCAGCGCGGCCACCGCCGTGGTGGTGGCCGACCACAGGTCGGCGCTCTCCTCGGCGGTCAGGGCCCCGAGCTCCTCTTCGTGCCGGAGCGGCAGCAGCAGCAGGTGCCCGCTCGCGTAGGGGTAGGCGTTGAGCACGGCGAAGGTGCGCTCGCCGCGCCAGACGACGCCGTTCTCCGCCGACGGCGGCCCGCTGCCGGCGATCCGGCAGAACACGCAGCCACCGTCCCCGCCACCCCGCTCGGCGGCGGTGGCCCCCGAGACGTACTCGTGGCGCCACCCCGCCCACAGCTGCTCGAGGGGCATCAGGCGGACCCGGTGCCCCGGCGGTCCGCCGCGTCGGCCAGCACGGTGGCGATGAGCGTGTCGAGGGGGACGCCCCGGTCGGGCCGGTCGGCCCCGCGCCGGTTCACGCCGACCGTGCCGGCAGCCACGTCCTCGTCCCCCACCACCAGCACGTAGGGAACCTTCATCAACTTCGCCCGCCTGATCCGGGCGTTGAGCGGCTCGTCCGCCCGCTCGGCCACCGCCCTGAGCCCGGTCGCCGCGGCCCGTGCCGCCACCTCGCCGGCGTACCCGGCGTGGGCCTCCCCCACGGGCAGCACCCTGACCTGTTCCGGCGAGAGCCAGGTGGGCAGGGCGCCGGCATAGTGCTCGAGCAGTACGGCGAAGAAGCGCTCCACCGACCCGAACAGGGCCCGGTGGATCATGATCGGGCGGTGGCGCCCGTTGTCGGCACCGACGTACTCGAGGCCGAAGCGCTGCGGCTCCTGGAAGTCGAGCTGGATGGTCGACAGCTGCCACGTGCGCCCGATGGCGTCGCGCGCCTGCACCGAGATCTTGGGGCCGTAGAAGGCGCCGCCGCCCTCGTCCATCACCAGCTCGAGCCCCATGGCGTCGGCCGACCGGTGCAGCGTGTGTGTCGCCTCCCCCCACTCCTCGTCCGAGCCCACCGCCTTGGCCTCCGGCCGGGTCGACAGCTCGAGGTAGAAGTCGTCGAGCCCGTAGTCGCGCAGCAGGTCGAGCACGAAGGTGAGCAGCGAGGTCAGCTCCTCGGCCATCTGCTCCCGGGTGCAGAAGATGTGGGCGTCGTCCTGGGTCATCCCGCGGACCCGGGTGAGGCCGTGCACCACGCCCGACTTCTCGTAGCGGTACACGGAGCCGAACTCGAACAGCCGCATCGGCAGCTCGCGGTAGGAGCGCTGCCGGCTTCGGTAGATGAGGATGTGGAAAGGGCAGTTCATCGGCTTGAGGTAGTACTGCTGCCCGCCGTCGAGCTCCATCGGCGGGAACATGCCCTCGGCGAACCACTGCAGGTGCCCCGACGTCTCGAAGAGGTCCCCCTTCGTGATGTGGGGCGAGTTGACGAACTGGTAGCCGGCCGCCACGTGTCGATCCCGCGAGTAGTCCTCCATCAACCGGCGGACCGTCCCGCCCCGGGGATGGAAGACGGCCAGTCCCGAGCCGATCTCGTCCGGGAAGGAGAACAGGTCGAGCTCGAGCCCGAGCTTGCGGTGGTCGCGGCGCTCCGCCTCCTCGAGGCGGTGCAGGTGGGCCGAGAGCGCCTTCTCGGACTCCCAGGCGGTGCCATAGATCCGCTGCAGCTGCGGGCGGTGCTCGTCGCCCCGCCAATAGGCGCCCGCCACCCGCATCAGCTTGAAGTGGCCGAGATGCCGCGTCGAGGGAACGTGGGGGCCGCGACAAAGGTCGGTGAAAGAGGAGGAGTTCCAGTAGGTGGACACGGTCGGGGACCCCACCCCCAGCCCGGGGCCGGCGTCCACCTCCTCGGAGCCCCGGCCGACCGCCTCGATGATCTCCCGCTTGAACGGCTGGTCGTCGAAGAGGGTGAGCCCCTCCTCGATCGAATGCTCGTGCCGGACGAATGGCTGGTCCTCGGCCACGATCTCGCGCATCGTGGCCTCGATGCGCTCGAGGTCCCCGTCGCTGAAGTGGGCACCGCCGGGCAGCTCGAAGTCGTAGTAGAAGCCGTCCTCGATCACGGGCCCGATGGCGTACTTGGCACCGGGCCAGAGCCGCAGCACCGCCTGGGCGAGCACGTGGGCGGTCGAGTGGCGCAGCACTTCCCGTCCCTGCTCGGTGGTGTCCGTGAGGATGGCGACCTCGGCGCCGTCGGGCACCGCGGACGACAGGTCCACTTCCCTGCCGTCGATCTTCGCCAGCACCGCCGCCTTGGCCAGCCGCGGTCCGATCGCCCGGGCCACGTCGAGGGCGGTGGCGCCCCCGGGCAGCTCCTTGGTGGACCCGTCCGGGAGCCGTACCGTCACCGTCGCTGCCATCGCCGCTCGTCCGCTCCTGTCCTCGTCCGGGCCCGGTCCGGGTGAGCCGCCAGGCTACCGCCGACCCGTCGGTACACCGCTCGTGGCCGACCGGAGGTCATCCTCGCCGCCCTGCCCTGCCCTGCCCTGCCCTGCCCCGCCCCGCCCCCCGCTCCGGCCCGGACCCACGCGGAACGGGGCCGTCCGCGGACCTGGGTCAGAGCGCGACCCCGAGTAGGGCTGCCGCACCCTCGACCGGGCGCCCCTCCGCCGCGGCGGCGTCGATGGCCGCCAGCGCCCCCGGTGTGTCGAGGTCGTCGTCGAGGCAGCGCCGACAGGCGTCGAGCGCCTCGTCGCCCGGCGCCTCCCCGCCGCCCCGCCGGCGGGGAGCGGCCCGCCATCGGGCCAGGCGCGCCGACGCCGCCGGCATGGCGGCGTCGTGCCACTCCCAGTCCTCCCGGTAGTGGTGGTCGAACAGGGCCAGCCGCACCCCCATCGGCTCCCACTCCTTCACGAGGTCCCCCACGAAGACCAGGTTGCCGAGCGACTTGGACATCTTCTGGCCGCCCATGCCGACCAGCCCCACGTGCACCCAGTGCCGCACGAAGGGCACCCCGGTGACCGCCTCGGACTGGACGGTCTCGCACTCGTGGTGCGGGAAGACGAGGTCGCGTCCACCCCCATGGATGTCGATGGTCCGGCCCAGGTCGCGCAGCGCCAGCGCCGAGCACTCGATGTGCCAGCCCGGCCGGCCAGGGCCCCAGCGCGACTCCCAGCTCGGCTCGTCGGACAGTGAGGGCTGCCAGAGGACGAAGTCGAGCGGGTCGCGCTTGTTCGGGTCCTCGGGGTGCCCGCCCTGCTCCGCCGCCAGGTCGAGCATGGCCGGACGGTCGAGGTGGCTCAGCTTGCCGAAGTCGTCGACGCTGTGGACGTCGAAGTAGACGGCGCCGCCCGACTGGTAGGCGTGACCACCCTCGAGGGCGCTGCCGATCAACGACAGGATGTCGGCTATGGCCGAGGTGGCCCGCGGCTCCGACCACACCGGGAGGAGGCCGAGCATCCCCATCTCGACGTCGAACCGGGCGATCTCCTCGGCCGCGAGATCGAGGTAGTGGACGCCGAGCTCGCGGGCCTTGCGCAGGATGTCATCGTCGACGTCGGTCACGTTGCGGACGCAACGCGTCTCGTGACCGAGGTCGCGCAGCCGGCGCTGCAGCACGTCGAAAGTGAGGTAGACCGCGGCATGGCCGAGGTGGGCGGCGTCGTACGGGGTGATCCCGCAGGTGTACATGGTGACCACCGGCCCCGGCTCGAACGGCACCACCGCCCGGCGGGCCGTGTCGAACAGTCGCACCGTCGGCGGCTCAGAGCCCGGCCAGGGCCAGCGTGCTGTGCGCCCTGTACCGGATGTTGAGGGTGATGCAGACGGCGGTGAACGCCTCGATGGCCGCCGCCTGGTTCAGGCTCCCGGCGTCGAGGGGTCGCAGCCCCTCGATCGAGTGGACCAGCTCCATCGTCTCCTCGGTGGCCCGACGGTGGTCCGAGCAGACGAGCACGTCGGCCGCCAGGCCCGACTCGAGGTTCTCCATCTCGGCGGCCGGGAGGTGGTGGAAGGACGCCGACACGAGGGCCGCGGGCGCCGCGGCCTGGACCGCGGCGGCCACCGACCCCCTCGGGGGGACGAGGGCGAGCATCTCGCGGCCGTCCTTCACCAGGGCGTTGGCCATCGAGACGACGACCTTCCCGCTCAGGACGTCGGCCAGCGAGCGCACGGTGGCCGGCGCGCTGTCCCACGGGGTCGCCACCACCACCACATCGGCGCCGGCAGCCCCGGCGTTGTCGGCGCCGTCGATCGGCAGCGTGCGCTCGGGCCAGCGCGCCAGGGTGGCCGACACCACCGCCGCCGCCCGGTCGGCGTCGCGAGAGCCGATGGTCACCCGGGAACCCCCGGCCGCCAGCCGGACGGCCAGTCCCCGGCCCGCCGGGCCGGTGCCCCCGATGATCCCCACGTGCATGGCCACACCATCCCACAGGCCCACCATCCCGACGCCAAACGTCGCCCCGGAGGCGCCCGGGACCCGCCCGCTAACCTCGCCGGCCATGGGACTGCTCGACGGAAAGCGCATCCTGGTGACCGGCGTCCTCACGGACGCCTCGCTGGCCTTCGCCGTCGCCCGACTGGCCCAGCAGGAAGGGGCCGAGGTGGTGCTGTCGGGAGCGGGACGCGGCCTGTCGCTGACCCGGCGGACGGCCCGCAAGCTGCCCTCGGCGCCCGAGGTGCTCGAGATCGACGTCACCTCGGCCGAGCAGCTCGAGGCGGCGGCCGCACGGCTCTCGGCCACCGGCGACCGGCTCGACGGCCTGCTCCACGCCATCGGCTACGCACCGCCGGCATGCCTGGGAGGCGGCATGTTCGAGGCCGGCTGGCCCGACGTGTCGACCGCACTCGAGATCTCCGCCTACTCGCTCAAGGCGCTGGTGGCATCCTTCCGCCCGCTGCTCGAGGCGGCGGGGCGGGCGGGCGGGGCCTCGGTGGTGGGGCTCGACTTCGACGCCACGGTGGCCTGGCCGGTCTACGACTGGATGGGGGTGGCCAAGGCCGCGCTCGAGTCCCTCGCCCGCTACCTGGCGCGCGACCTCGGTCCGGCGGGCGTGCGGGTCAACCTCGTCGCCGCCGGACCCGTGCGCACCATGGCCGCCAAGTCGATCCCCGGGTACGAGCGCTTCGAGGCCACCTGGGACGACCGGGCGCCCCTCGGCTGGGACGTCCACGACGCCGACCCGGTGGCTCGGGCCTGCGTGGCCCTCCTGTCGGACTGGCTGCCGATGACCACCGGGGAGATCCTCCACGTCGACGGCGGGGTCCACGCCGTGGGATCCTGATCCCATGCCGACCTCCGAGGATCTCCGCAAGCTGGTGCAGCGCTACGCCGACACCGTCAGTGCCGGCGACCCGGCCGCGGTGGCGGCGCTGTTCCGCCCCGACGCCGTGCAGGCCGACCCGGCCACCGCCCCTCCCAACGTGGGGCGCGACGCCATCCGGACGTTCTTCGAGAATGCCGCGGCGGCCGGCAAGGGCATGCGGTTCGAGGCGCTGGCGGTGCACACCGCCGGGTCGCACGCCGCCATCGACTTCCGGGTCACGGTGACCCTCGACGCCGGCTCGATGCGGATCGAGGGGATCGAGGTCTTCGACTTCGACGACGACGGGCTGATCCGGTCGGTGACCGCCTACTGGGACGACGCCGACGTCAACCTCGAGGCCTGAGGGGGCCGACCTCCGGACGAGCCGAGCATCTCGTGGCGCCGGCGAGGGCCGGGGCCGACAAGGGGCGCCGGTAGCCTGAGCGGGATGCGGACCAATGCCCTGACCCGGCTCTTGGCACGGCATCCCGTCGGCACGGACCGGTGGGGCGCCGGGGCCGGGTTGGTGCTGACCCTGGTGGTCGCCGTCCCGACCCTGGCGCTGGCCGAGGACTGGCACGGCCGCCCCCTCATCGACCAGGGGGGACTCACCTGGCTCGTCCCGGCGTTCGTGGTGGCGCTGGCCTTCTTCGCCGGGGGCGCTCTCGCCGGGCGCCACGGCGGGAGCCTCGGACGGGCGCTGGCCGAGGGGCTCTGGATGGCGGTGCCGGCCGTACTGGTGCTGCTGGCCGCCGACGCCGTCCGCAGGCTGGTGATGAACCCCACCCTGCCCGGTGGGGTGGTCGCCTACTGGGTCGAGGGAGCGGCCGCATCCGTGCTCTTCGCGCTGGCCGGTTCCGCAACCAGCCGGTGGGTGGCCGGCCACCGCCGGGCCGACCAGCCGGCCGCCTGAGGAGAGGAGGGGCGATGCCGCCACCGGGACGGGGCATGGGCATGGGCCACGCCGGCTGGACGGGCATGCGCTCGTTCCGGCAGGACCGCTCGGTGCTGACGCACCGCGTCAAGCCCGGCACGACCCGGCGGATGCTGCACTTCGCCATGCCGTACCGGCGGATCCTCTCGGTGTTCCTGCCGGTGGTGGTCCTCGACGCGGCGGTCGGTGCGGTCAACCCGCTCATCCTCCGGGCCATCATCGATCGCGGCATCCTGGCCCACCGGGACGGCCTGGTGATCGCGTTGGCCGCGGTGGCGGCCGGTCTGGCGGTGGTCGACGCCGGCCTGTCGCTGTTCGAGCGGCGGGTGTCGGCGGTCATCGGTGAGGGCCTCATCTTCGACATGCGGTCGAAGGTGTTCCGCCACATCCAGGAGATGCCCCTCGCATTCTTCACCCGCACCCAGACCGGCGCCCTGGTCAGCCGCCTGAACAACGACGTCATCGGAGCGCAGCAGGCCTTCACCGACCTGCTGTCCAACGTGGTCGGCAACATCGTCACGGTGGTCATCGTCCTCGGGGCGATGTTCGTGCTCAGCTGGCAGATCACCCTGGTCGCCCTGGCCCTGCTCCCCCTCTTCCTGGTCCCGGCGCGCATGGTCGGCCGCCGGCTCGGCGCCATGACCAAGGAGAGCTACGACCTCAACGCCGAGATGAACATGGTCATGAACGAGCGCTTCAACGTGTCCGGCGCGCTCCTGGTCAAGCTGTTCGGTCGTCCCCACGCCGAGGCCGCGCACTTCGACGAGCGGGCGGCCAGGGTGCGAGACATCGGCGTGGCCCAGGCACTGTACGCCCGACTGTTCATGGTGGCGCTCACCCTCACGGCAGCCCTGGCGACCGCGTTCGCCTACGGCTTCGGCGGGGTGGCGGCGGTGCGCGGCGAGCTGGCAGTGGGCACGGTGGTGGCGCTGACCGCCTACCTCACCCGCCTGTACGCCCCGCTCACCCAGCTCTCCAACGTCAACCTCGACGTGATGACCACCCTCGTCTCCTTCGAGCGGGTGTTCGAGGTGCTCGACCTCGTGCCGATGATCGCCGAACGGCCCGACGCCGTCGCGGTGCCGAGGGGACCGGCCACCATCGAGCTCGACCACGTGGACTTCTCCTACCCGGCGGCCGAGGACGTCTCGCTGGCCTCCCTCGAGGCGGTGGCCGTGCTCGAGTCCGCCCCGCGCGCCCAGGTGCTCCACGACGTCTCCTTCTCGGTGGCCCCGGGCCGCATGGTCGCCCTGGTCGGCCCGTCGGGCGCCGGCAAGACCACCGTCAGCGCCCTGGTCCCCCGCCTCTACGACGTCACCGCCGGCGCGGTCCGGATCAGCGGGGTCGACGTGCGTGACGCCACCATGTCGTCGCTGCGCGACGTCATCGGGGTGGTCACCCAGGACCCGCACCTCTTCCACGACACGCTCCGGGCCAACCTGCTCTACGCCCGCCCGTCGGCGACCGAGCTGGAGCTCCGGGACGCGCTCGCCCGTGCGCAGGTCCTCGCCCTGGTCGACTCCCTGCCCGACGGCCTCGACACGGTGGTGGGCGACCGCGGCTACCGCCTGTCGGGCGGCGAGAAGCAGCGGGTGGCCCTGGCCCGCCTCATCCTGAAGTCGCCCGACGTGGTCGTCCTCGACGAGGCGACCGCCCATCTCGATTCCGAGTCGGAGGCCGCGGTGCAGGAGGCCCTTCGGGGGGCGCTCGCCGGACGGACCTCGCTGGTGATCGCCCACCGCCTCTCCACTGTCCGCGAGGCCGACCAGCTGCTGGTGGTGGACGGCGGCCGCATCGTCGAGCGTGGCACCCACACCGAGTTGCTGGCCCTCGACGGGCTCTACGCCGACCTCTACCGCACCCAGTTCGCCGACCAGGACGACCGGGGTGCCGCGGCGGCGGTCCACCCCGCCACCGCCTCGGCCAGGCCGTAGCCTTTCCCCGTGGCCACCACGTCTTCGAGGCCTGCCGGCCGGCCGGGGTCACGGCGCCGAGGTGAGAAGGTGATGGCCCGTGCCTGACTCCACCCCGCATCTCTTCGCCCTGCCCGATCCCGCGGACGAACCGGCGCCGGACGCCGGCCCCTCCACCCTGCCGGCCACCATCACGGTGATCGGCCTGGCCGACGACCGCCTCGAGCTCCTGGCTCCGGAGGCGCTGGAGGCCCTGGCCGGCGCCGACCTGGTGGTCGGCGGGCGCCGGCACCTGTCGCTGTGGCAGTCGTGGCTCCACTCTCCTGCCGGCCGTCGCGGCCTGGGACCGGTCGCCGGGCGGCACGCGGCCGAGCACGCGGCCGCCGGCGAGGAGGCTGCGGCCGGGACAGGGACGACCGACAGCATCGAGGTGGGTGGCGACATCGACCACCTCGTGGGCCTGGTCCGACAGCGGGCGGTCGAGCGCGGCGAGCGGGTGTGCGTGCTCGCCTCCGGAGATCCGGGGTTCTTCGGCATCGTGCGGTCTCTGTTGCGGGCGATCGACCGCCGGTCCCTGCGGGTGCTGCCCGCCCCCTCCTCGATCTCCCTCGCGTTCTCACGGCTCGGCCTGCCGTGGGACGACGCGGTGGTCGTGTCGGCCCACGGCCGCCCCCTGGCCGAGGCGGTCGGCGTCATCCGGACCGTGCCCAAGGCGGCCGTCCTCACCTCGCCGGAGTCGCCGCCCGAGGCGGTGGCCCGGGCCCTGCTCGACGCCGGGGTCGTCATGGACCTGGTGGCGGTGTGCAGCCGGCTCGGGGCGGCCGACGAGGACGTCACGGAGCTGACGCTCGACGAGCTGGCTGCCGGTCGCTACGACCCGCTGTCGGTGGTCGTGCTGGTCGGCCCCGGGGGGCTGCCCCTGGTCGGCTGGCAGGCCAGCGGGTCCCCGGACCGCGGCCCGGTGCCGGGTCCGGGTGGCCGATCGGGCACCCCCGTCCTGCCCGCCCGCCGGGTGCTGGCCTGGGGCCTCCCCGACGGCACCTACGTCCACCGGGGCGGCATGCTCCCCAGGGCCGAGGTGCGATCGGTGGTGCTGGGCAAGCTCGCCCTGCCGAGCAGCGGGGTGCTCTGGGACCTGGGCGGCGGCATGGGCGGCGGCGGTGTCGCCATCGAGAGCGCGCTCCTGCAGCCCGGTCTGACCATCCTGGCGCTCGAGGCATCGAACGACGACGCCGCCCGGATCTCGGCCAACGCCGAGGCGGCAGGGGCGGGGGTCCACGTGGTCTGCGGCGAGGCTCCCGAGACGCTCGACGGCCTGCCGGCACCCGACCGGGTGTTCGTGGGCGACGGCGGCATCCCGGTGCTGGAGGCGACCCTCCGGCGCCTCCGTCCGGGCGGTCGCGTGGTGGCCACCTTCGCCGCCGTCGACCGGGCCGCGGCCGCCGCCGACCTGCTCGGCAACCTCGTCCAGGTCGGGGTCGACCGTGGCGAGCGCCTGCCGGACGGCGGTTGGCGGCTGGCGGCGCGCAACCCGGTGTTCGTGGCCTGGGGGCCGGGTGACGAGCCGGGTGACGAGGCGCCGGCCGCGTCACGATCGCCGGATCAGTAGCTCTCGAAGAGCCCCTTGGTGGAGGGGTGGCTCCCCAGGACTGCGTCGCCGGCCGCCAGACAGCTCGTCTTCGAGCAGTGCACCGCTGTCAGGCTCGCACCGATGGTCCCCTTCGGCAGCGGCGCAGCCGTGGCCACCCAGCTCGTCGTCGAGCCGGCGAGCAGCTCGGCCTCGGCCCCGGTGGCGCCCTCGTAAGTGCCGGTGGCCGCGCAGAAGTCCGCCGACCCGCAGGAGACGGCGTTCAGGCCCTGCGAGGACGTGCCGTCGACCGGGAAGGGGGGTGCACCGGCCGTCCAGCTCGAGCCGGCGCCGTCGAGGACGAGGTTCTGGCCCACCGAGCTGGCGTCGGTGAACCCGCCGACCGCAACGCAGGTCGTGCTCGACAGGCAGGCGACGCCCGAGAGGGTCGACGCCGAGCCGCTGGGTTGCGGGGCCCGGGTGGCGGTCCAGCTGGTACCCGACCGGGAGACGAGGAGGCCCTCGTCGACCACCGGGGAGCTCGAGACCTCGTAGGTGCCCACCGCCACGCAGGTCGTGCCCGAGCATGCGATGCTCGACAGCGTCGCCACCTCGGCGTCGGTGTAGGCCAGGGCGTCGGGGGGCAGCGGGGCCGCCCGGTCGGTCCACTTGGTACCCGAACCCCGTACGATCACCGCCCCCTGCCCGTAGTCGGACGGATCGCCGCCGAGGAAGGACGTGCCGACGGCCGTACACGTCTTGGCGCAGCTGACGGCCAGCAGTCGCGGGGCCGCCGGCGGGCCCGGCGTGCCGTGGAAGCCCACGGGCGCCGGCACCGACGTGGCCGTCCACGTGCCGGCCACCTCGTCCACCACGATGCCGCTCCCGACGGCGACGCAACCGAGCCTGGGTGAGCACGCCACCGCGTCGAGGCCGGCCGACCCCGACGTGGCGCCGGCGATCGTCGGCACGGTCCAGCGCCCGCCCGTGCCGACCAACAGCAGCGGTGCGATCCCGGCGCCGGGCGCGACGTACGAGCCGACCCCCACGCACTCGCCCGACTTCGCACAGGACAGCGCGCTGACGGTCGCGTCGGTGCTGCCGGTGGGGAGCGACGCCTCGCCCGCTCCCCACTTGCCGCCCGAACGCACCAGCACCTCGGCCTGTTGCACGCCGGCACCGTCGAGGGAGTGACCGCCCGCCACACAGGTGCCCTTGGCGCAGGCGACCGAGGTCAGGACGGCCTCCTGGTGCTTCGCTCCAGCTCCGGCCGGCTGTGGGGCGGCGACCGCCCTCCAGGCGACCCGTGCGCCGGTGGCACCGGCGGGCCCGATGCCGCCCACCCACGCCGACGCGGTCGCCAGCGCCATCAGGACTGCGCCGGCGACCGCCCACCGCACGGTCGAACGAGCCATCCGGACCGGCCCTCCTTCACCGCCAGCCCGCCCGGCGGTCCTCGCCCAAAGGTATGCCCGGGGAGTCGTCACGACAAGGGTCCGGTCTCCCTCCGGGATGCGCCCGGCTCCCCCTCCGGGGGCGCCCGGCTCCCCCAGGGCGACGGCGTCGCCCGACGAACTAGAATCTGTTCTCGTTTTGGCGCGGGCGACGGCGTCGCCTGCATCCAGCCGACTGGGAGGCCACCGTGCACAACGAGCTCTGCGAACGCCTGGGGATCGAGTTCCCCATCTTCGCCTTCACCCACTGCCGGGACGTGGCCGCCGCCGTGTCTACTGCCGGTGGGCTCGGGGTGCTCGGTGCGGTCGGGTTCAGCGCGGACGAGCTCGAGACCGAGCTGGCCTGGCTCGACGAGCACGTGGGCGACCGCCCCTACGGGGTGGACATCGTGATCCCGGGCAAGTACGAGGGGATGGGCGAGCTCGACCCCGTGAAGCTCGAGGCCGAGCTGCGGGCCATGGTGCCCGACGGGCACCGCCAGTTCGTCAAGCAGCTGCTGGCCGACCACGGCGTGCCGGAGCTGCCCGAGGGACCGCGACGGGAGCTGCTCGGCTGGACGGCCGCCACGGCCGCGCCGCAGGTGGAGGTGATCCTCAAGCACGACAAGGTGGCGCTGGTGGCCAACGCGCTGGGCACGCCGCCGGCCGACGTGATCGCCGAGGTGCAGGGGCACGGCAAGCTCGTGGCGGCCCTGGCCGGGTCGGTGAAGCACGCCCGGAACCACAAGGCGGCCGGGGTGGACGTCGTCGTCTGCCAGGGGAGCGAGGGCGGTGGCCACACCGGCGACGTGGGGAGCATCGTCCTGTGGCCCGAGGTGATCGACGCCGTCGCCCCGACGCCCGTCCTGGCCGCCGGCGGCATCGGCAGCGGGCGGCAGATGGCCGCCGCCATGGTGATGGGCGCCGCCGGGGTGTGGACTGGCTCCCTCTGGCTGACGGTGGAGGAGGCCGACATCCCCCCGGGCCAGATGGAGATCTACCTGAAGGCCACCAGCCGCGACACCGTGCGGTCGCGCTCGTTCACCGGCAAGCCGTGCCGCCTGATCCGCAACGACTGGACCGACGCATGGGAGCGGGCCGACACCCCCGACCCCCTCCCGATGCCGCTGCAGATGATGGTCGCCATCGAGGCGGTCTCCCGGGGGCACCGGTACCCCGAGCAGGCCAAGGACGTCAACTTCTGCCCGGCCGGCCAGGTCATCGGCCGGGCGGACCGGGTGCGCAAGGCACGCGACGTGGTGCTCGAGATGGTCGACGACTACATCGACGCCGTGCAGCGCCTCGACCTCGACAGCTGACGAAGGGCGGTCACATGGAGCTGCACGAGGCCCTCTACACCACCCGCGCCATGCGCAGGGTGCGCCCGGACCCGGTGCCCGACGACGTGCAGGCGAGGATCCTCGACGCCGCCATCCGGGCCCCCTCGGGTGGCAACCAGCAGAACTGGCGCTTCCTGCTGGTGGACGAACCCGGGACCAAGGCGGCCCTCGGCCCGCTCTACCGCGACGCCATGGACCAGCTGTGGCGGACCGTCTACGCCCCGACGATCGCCGCCGCCGAGGCCGACCCCGACGACCCGGAGAACCGGCAGTTCCGCCGGGTGCAGCGGTCGGCGCAGTGGCTGGCCGACCACTTCGAGGAGGTGCCGCTCTACCTCTTCCCCTTCTGCCAGCACGACCCCACCGGCGGATCCATCTACCCCGCCGTCTGGAGCGCCATGCTGGCGGCCCGGGCCGAGGGCGTCGGCAGCTGCCTGACGTCGGTGCTCGGCTTCTTCCACGGTCCCGAGACGCTCGAGATCCTGGGCGTGCCCGACGACGGGGGATGGGTGCTGTCGGGCTGCGTCAGCTTCGGCTACCCGACCGGCCGCTGGGACGACGCCCCGCGCCGGCCGGTCCACGAGGTGACCTTCCGGAACCGCTGGGGGTCGGATCCCGGCTTGTCGGTCCCCGAGCCGCTCTGGTCACCGAGGTGACCCGTCGCCCGCCACGGTCTCGG
>DAHUYA010000078.1 GCA_027315445.1 Acidimicrobiaceae bacterium
CGCCAGATCGACCTCGCCATCGCGGCCACCGCCCAAGTGGAGGGAGTGCCCCTCCTTACCGAGAACATCGGTGACTTTCAGATCATCGACGACCTGGTCGACGCTCGGAGACTGCCCGGCCGGTAGCTGGTGGCGAATTCCCGCGTTGAAACGGAACAGGTGCCGGAGTGGGGCAGACCTTCCGATAGTGAATGGAATCCCGGAATATCGAAGCGCTGATGCAGCGTCACGGAGGTTCCCGGGACGTGGCCGCAATCTGGCGACGTGGAGTAGGGCAACCTGTGGGTGCCGAAAACCTCATCGACCCAGCTCAAGCGACCATCCGGTACTCGTGGATGAGCCCGCCGAGGCGATCGGTTCGTCGGAGCTTGGCGAGGTCAGGGTCGCCAAGGACGGGAAGAGTCGCACTCGGCTCGGCCGGCGGACGCTGGCCCAGAGACCGATGCGGTGCGAGTTGTAGTGCGCGACGTACTCGGAGAGGACGGCCTCGAGATGGCGCCGTCCGAGGATGAGAATCTGGTCGAGACACTCGCGTCGGATGGTGCCGATGACGCGTTCGCAGACGGCGTTCGCTCGTGGTGCGCGGACCGGGGTCTTGATGATCCGGATGGCCTCGGCGGCGAACACCTCGTCGAAGGAGGCGGTGAACTCGGTGTCGCGATCTTGAATGAGGAACTTGACCGCGCTCGGGCGCTCGCCGATGGCCAGGCAGAGGTTGCGGGCCTGTTGGGTGACCCAAGCGGCGACGGGCTTGGCGGTGACGCCGGCGATCCGCATGAGGCGGCTGTCGTGGTGGACGAAGATGAGCACGTAGAGCCTGCGGAGGAGCACATGGAAGTAGTCGCAGGCAAGAAGCCCCTTTGCCTGTGCTGAGAGGAACTCTGCCCAGGTCGGTCCCGCTCGCCGTGGTGAGGGCTCGATGCCGTGGCGCTTCAGGATCGACCAGACACTCGCCGGCACGAGCGTGACGCCCATGGTGGCGACTTCGCCGTGGATCCGCCGGTAGCCCCAGGCGGCGTTCTCCTTCGCCAACCGGAGAACGAGCGCAGTGGTTCCCTTGGCGATGCCAGGTCGACCGGGCCGGCCGTGGGGGTAGGTCCAGCGCCTGGCGACGAGATCGCCGTGCCAGCGAAGCAGCGTTGCCGGCTGGACGAAGAAGCGCCCGAGTCGCTGGCGTGGGAGCAGCCGCGCCAGCGCAGAGAGCAGCGCGCGGTCGGCGGGTTGCAGCGCCGGACGGTGCACCTGGCGTCGGAGGACCGCCACCTCGTGGCGGAGCATGACCACCTCGATCGCGAGATCCGTGTCGGTGCGGCAAGAGAGCCGGACCAGCTGGAGGACACGGCACAACGCCCGGTAGAGGAACGAGAGGGACATCGCCGGATGCTCGCCGCATCAGCCACGTGGCGTCAAAGTCCTGGCCAGGTACATGGATGGTTTACTTGGCACCCACAGGCTCGGGCTGAGGACGCCGACCGGTTGCGCCGCCAGCAGGTGGAGCGAGCACGCGACGAGGTGGAGCTCGCCCAGCGGCGCTATCTCCGCGTCGATCCCGACAACCGCCTCGTGGCAGCAAGGCTCGAGGCAGAGTGGAACAACAAGCTCCGCGCCCTCGACGCGGCGCAGGAAGACTACGAGCGCCAGCGGGAAGCCGCCGTGCTCTTGGACGATCAGAAGCGTCACCGGGCATCTCCGGTGCCACCGGCGAACCCCCTTCGGACGAGAAAGGGTCTCGCGCTATGACACCTGCGGTGGGGACGGAGGGAGTCGAACCCTCACTGGGAGCGGTTTAAGCGCCCTGCCTCTGCCGATTGGGCTACGTCCCCGGTTCCACGACAGTCCCGCATCCGACGACAGCTGTCAACGATGGCCCGCCCCGCCGAGAGCTGGTCAGCCCGGGCGCTACGCGTCGGCGGCCACCGTCGCGGTCGCCGGCACACCTGCGGTGCCCGGGGGGTCGGCCAACGGCGCCACCGCCGCCCAGACCGCCAGTTCCTCGTCGAGAGGTCCCTCCTGCCAGCTGCCGTCCCTGCCGAAGACCATGGTGGCGCGACGGCTCGCGTCCCATGCCGGCCAGTGCAGCGCCGGATGGGACGGGTCGCCCGAGCGGGCGAACGCAGTCCACGCCGGCTGCATCAGGTCGGCGAGCGCCTCGGCCTCCGGGCCTCCGCCGGTGAAGGCGGCGACCACGGGGTCCCGGACACCGCCGAAGACGAAGGGGATCTCGAGGGCGTGGCAGGAGCCGAGTATCCCCCCGAGGACCGGGGTCTCCCACGTGAACAGGTAGACGAACGTCTCCGGCTGGTGGTGGTGCTGGGCCGCCGCCAGCCTGAGGCTCGGCCAGCGGAAGACGAGATCCGACCCCATGGCCACCCACAACGACCGCGGGTCGTCCGGCTCACCGCGGCGGCGGCGGGCGCGGCGATAGGTGTCGAGAGCCGGCCGATGGTCGATGCCGGGCGCCGACTGCTGCACCCACCACAGGAGGCGATCCTCGTCCATCGACCCCCATTCGGGGTCGCCCAACGCGAAGAACGAGAGCTCGTCGCGGTTGGTGCCGATGAGGACGGACACGTCGGCCGCGTGGCCGGCCACCACGGCTTCCAGCGGGGGCATCGGCAGCACCGCGCCGTCCACCACCGGCAGGAACGGCAGGGGCAACTCGCCCGGTGACGGCCTGCGCTGGTGCAGGACGCTCGTCGCCGCCACCAGTTCCTCGGCCGGGACCTGCTCGAGCAGTCGCCGCTCGACGCCGGCCAGGCCGAGCTCGGCCGCCAGGTCTTCGCCGGCCCGGGCGGCCCGGTCGAGCGAGTGGGTGTAGGGAGGGCCGCTCTGGATGACGGCGCGACGGAACGAGCCCCGGGCGGCGGGTGCCGCCAGGAGGGCGGCGATGCTCATGGCGCCGGCCGACTCGCCGAACAGGGTCACGTTGCCGGGATCGCCACCGAACTGCCCGACGTGCCGCCCCACCCAGCGCAGCACGGCCATCTGGTCGAGCAGACCCCAGTTGCCGACGGCGTTCGCTCCGCCCCCCGGGTCGGCCAGGCCGCGATGACCGAGGAACCCGAGGGCACCCAGGCGGTAGTTGAAGGTGACCACCACCACGTCATGGCGGCGCGCCAGCTCGGCGCCGCGGTACAGGAGGCTGGCCCCCGTTCCCGAGGTGAACCCCCCGCCATGGACCCAGACCATCACCGGCCGGCGGCCGGCGTCGAGCGCCGGGGTCCACATGTTGAGCGAGAGACAGTCCTCGCTCTGCTCGGTGGGGTCACCGGGCACCGACATCCCTGCGGTCGCTGGTGCCTGCGGGGCGATCGGGCCGAAGGCGGTCGCCGGTCGCACCCCGGACCACGGGGCGGGCGGCTGCGGCGGTCGCCACCGGAGGGGCCCGATGGGCGGGGCCGCGTAGGGGACGCCGAGGAAGGACCAGACGCCGTCGACCTCCTCACCGCGGACGCGCCCGCCCGTGACCGGCACCACGACGGACACGAGGGTCAGCCGATCTGCGTCCCGGGCGGCCCGGCAGAGGCCCCGACGAGATGAGCGCGGGAAGCGCACGACACGGTCAGAGAACCTAATCCGGCCGGCCAGGACCGAGTGCAATGCAGGTGCGTGGCCGTTCGGGCCTCCCCAGACCGTGAAGGTGCGTTCGCACTGTCCGGAGGGGGGAACCTCGGCCCCATGCAGGCCGGCGCTGCGCTGGCCCTGCTCGAAGCCGGCCTCGAGCCGGAGCTGCTCGTGGGATCCTCGGTAGGCGCGCTGAACGCCGCCTTCCTGGCGGCGAAGCCCGGCGTCGCCGGCGGGCGCGCCCTGATGGCGACCTGGTCGGCGCTGCGACGCCGGGAGACGGTGCAGCTGAACCCCGCCCTGGCGCTGGCCGACTTCCTCGGTCTGACCGACCAGGGCCGAGCTCGCCGAGGCGGGCTACCGCCGGGCCGCCGAATGGCTTGCCGCCGGGGGGCCGGCGCCCGGAGACGCTCCCCGCTGAGCGCGCCGTGCCGCCCCGTCCCGAGGGGCCGCGAGGCTGAGGGGCTGAGGCGCCACGGGGGCGAGGGTGGCTCGGGTGGGGGCCACGCCTTGCGTCTCCCGACCGCGCCCGGGCGTGCCCACGCGTCCTCCACGACCACCACCAGGGAGGTCGCCGTCATCCCCCAAGGACCTGCCCTTCGTCGGGATGGTGACGCCGGCCGTCGGCCACGAAAGTCTTGGCAGCAGATGGTGGTGGGGATACTGTTGCCAGAGTGGCTGTTGTAAAGTGTCGGACCACGCGTCGCGCCCTGTCCATCCTGGTGGCGAGCAGCGCTCTGGCGGTCCCCTCGCTCCTCGTCTCGCCGGCGGTGGTCGGTGCGACGTCTTCCGGCGCTTCGTCGGCACCGTCCCAGGCGCAGATCAACGCCACCCAGAACCAGGTGTCGGCGCTCGAGAACCAGATCGCCCAGGATCAGCGCCAGTCCGAGGCGCTGAGCCAGCAATACGACGCAGCGGAGCAGACCGTCCAGACGGTGCAGTCGAAGCTGGCCAGCACCGCCGCCACGATCAAGACCGTTCGAGGGCGCATCGCGGTCGATCGTGCCCGGCTCGCCAAGGACGCCATCGACGCCTACGTCTACGGCACCGCCGCTGCCCAGGTGCCGGCGATGTTCGCCACGTCCGCGAACCAGTCGAACGCCCGGGCGGAGTACGACTCGACCGTCGTCGGCGACCTCAGCACCGCCCAGGCCCAGCTACAGAGCCAGCAGGCGCGGCTGGTGGCGGTCGAGACCCAGCAGCACTCCGAGGAGAGCCAGGCCACGGCCGCCGCTGCCCAGGTGAAGGCGTTGGCCACGGCGAACTCCACCGCCACCGCCAACGCCCAGAGCACTCTGCAGCAGGTGCAGGGCCAGATGGCCCAGGAAGTCGCAGCCGCCGCCCTGGCCAAGGCACAGCAGGAGGCGGCTGCCGCGGCAGCCGCCAAGAGCGCCCAGCAGGCCGAGGCGGCCGCCGCCGCGGCCCAGAACGCCGCCAACGTGGCCACCCAGGTCGGTGGGGCGAGCGCGGGGTCGGCCGCCACCGCGGCCGCCAACCAAGCGGCGCAGTCGGCTGCCACGGCGACCACGGGGCCCGGCACCACCACGCCGCCGGCCGTCACGCCGCCGCCGACCGTCACGCCGCCGCCGACCTCGAACCCGGGACCGCCACCGGGGGGCAGCTCGGCCGGCGCGGCGGCGGTGAGTGCTGCCGAGTCCCAGCTCGGCGTGCCCTACGTGTACGGCGGGGAGTCGCCCGGCACCGGATTCGACTGCTCGGGCCTGACCCAGTGGGCGTGGGCACAGGCCGGGGTGACGATCCCGCGCACCGCGGCCACCCAGTACGCCGCCGTTGCCCCGGTGTCGATGTCCGCCCTGCAGCCCGGTGACCTGCTCTTCTACTTCAACCTCGACGGTGACAACACCATCGACCACGTGGCGATGTACGTGGGCAACGGCGAGGTCATCCAAGCGCCCTACACCGGCGCAACCGTTTCCTACGCCCCCATCTACTACGGGGGGCTGGTCGGGGCGGGCCAACCGTAGGTCGTCATCGGTTCGCAACGACCTCCACGGCAGCTGCCGCTGGACCCCGCGCCGGCCATGCCCGGTCGACACGTGACTGACACCTGAGCAGTCGGGACGGTGCCGCCGGTGACGGGCGAAAGCGGGTGGGGGCGCCCTTGACAGTGCCCACCCCCGGCGTGAGGCTTGCCCGTCGTGGGATCGGTCGACAACGGGACGGGCGGGGTCGGCGGGCCCTTCCCGGTACCCGATCGATCCCCGGCGCTCAGTGTCGTCGTCCCGGCCTTCAACGAGGCGGACCGGCTCCCCGACGGGGTGGCCCGGCTCCGTGAGGCGGTCGAGGCGGGTGCCCTCGACCCCTCGCAGACCGAGCTGGTGCTGGTGGACGACGGCAGCACCGACGGCACCGGTGAGCAGGCCCGGCGGTTGCTGGCCCCGATGCCCTGGGCACGGGTCGTCCGACTGGACCGCAACACCGGCAAGGGAGCCGCCGTCCGCGCCGGGGAGGCGCTGGCCCGGGGGGCCGTCGTGGCGTTCACCGACGCCGACATGGCCATCGACCCGATGCAGGTGCCGAAATTCGTGGAGGCACTGGCCGAGGCGGACATCGCCATCGGCTCCCGGGTGCTCCCGGGCGCCAGCGCCGACACGGACAGCCTCCGGCGGAAAGTGATGGGCATCGCCTTCAACGCCGTCGCCCGGCAGGTCACCGGCGTGCCCACCGGCGACACCCAGTGCGGCTTCAAGGCCTTCCGGACCCCCGCCGCACGCCTGCTCTTCCATTTCGGCACGGTCGACCGCTTCGCCTTCGACGTGGAGATCCTCCACCTGGCCCACCGCCTCGGGATGACGATCCGAGAGGTGCCGGTTCGCTGGCGCCACGTCGGGCGCAGCCGGATCCGGCTCCGCGACCCCGCCTCGATGCTGGCCGACCTGGCCCGTATCCGGCTGTCGAGCGGCGGACCGCCGGTAGAGGCCCTCGAGCTGGGGGCGGCCGAGAGCGACGGGCCGACGGTGGCGGCCGTCCGGGAGGCCGTCGGCCCCACCTTGCCGGTCGTGGAGCTCGAAAGCGAGAGCATCCTCCTGCTGCTGCCGCTCTGCTCACCCGAGCAGGTGCGCCAGCTGAGCGCACGGCTCGGGTCCACACTTCGCAGCACACCCAGCCGCAGGCGCTCGCTCGGCGTCACCCAGCTCGCCGCCATGGGGCTCGGGGGCCTCGGTGGCCCACGGCCGCAGGCCGGACCAACGGGAACGCCCGTCGGTGGTTCCGAGCCCGATGAACCCTCGCCGACCCGCTCGGCGGCGAGCAGGCGGAGCATCCTCGGTACCATGAAGTAGTGGCTCCCCGGCAGGTGGCGACGGAGGACCGGCTCTCCGGCGAAGTCGTTCGCCTGCCCCTGATGCCCGAGACCGAGCCGCTCGAGGACCCCCGCCTCGGCGACGTCGACACGTGGGGACGCTCGGAGAGCTTCCGAGCCCTGCTGCGGACCCTCTACGACCCGATCTACTCGAAGTGGTTCCGGGTCGAGTGGGAGGGGCTCGACAAGATCCCGGCGGAGGGCGGCGCATTGCTCGTGGCCAACCACGCCGGCGCCATACCCTCCGACGCCCCGGTGATCATGCACGGCATCGAGAAGGAGTTGGGCCGGCCGGTGTACGGCATGGCCGACTACTTCTTCCGCACCATCCCGGTGGTGGGCACGCTGTGGTCCCGGGGTGGTGGCGTGCCGGCCAACCCTCTCAACGCCTACCGCCTGCTGCACGACGAGCACCAGCTGGCCCTGGTGTTCCCCGAGGGCACCAAGGGACCGTCGAAGTCGTTCACCGACCGCTACCAGCTCCGACGCTTCGGGCGTGGGGGATTCGTGGAGATCGCCATGCGAGCCGGGGTCCCGGTGGTGCCGATCGCCGTCATCGGCTCGGAGGAGACCATGCCGGTCGTCCTCCGGCTCCCGGCCCTCGCACGAGCGTTGGGCATCCCCTACTTCCCGGTCACGGCCAACATGCTGCTCCTCGGGCCGCTCGGCCTCGTGGTTCCCTTCCCGGCCAAGTTCCGGCTGCGGGTCCTCGACCCGGTGACCTTCGACGTGCCGGCGAACCAGGAGCGCTACACCAAGAGCCGGGTGATGGAGGAGGCGGAGCGCATCCGAATGGACCTGCAGGAGAACGTCTACGACATGCTGCAGACCCGCCGCAGCGTCTGGTTCGGCTGAGGTGGGCCGTCGAGTCCTGGTGACCGGGGCCAACACCTTCTGGGGTGGGCGCGTCATCCAGGCGCTCGAGTCGGACCCCGGCATCGACGTCATCCTGGGCCTCGGCACCGAGGCGCCCTCGGTGCCCTTCGAGCGGGCGGAGTTCGTCCGGGCCGACCAGGCCTACGCCATCCTGCACCGCATCGTCCGGGCGGCCCAGGTGGACACGGTCGTCCACACCTTCTTGATGGTGGACTCGACCCAGGTGACGGCACGGGCGCTGCACGAGATCAACGTGATCGGGACGATGAACCTGCTGGCGGCGGCCGGGGCCAGCGACTCGAAGGTGCGCCACGTGGTCGTGAAGTCCTCGACCATGGTGTACGGCTCCTCCCCCAAAGACCCCGCACTGTTCCGCGAGGACACGCCGCGTTCGTCGCCGCCCCGCACCCGCATGGAACGATCGCTCGTGGAGGCCGAGGCCCTGGTACGGGACTTCGCAGAGGACAACCCGGCCACCGTCGTGACCGTGTTGCGCTTCGGCAACGTCCTGGGGGCCGACATCGTGACCCCGATCAGCCGCAACCTGAGCCGACGCCTGTGCCCGAGCATCTTCGGCTTCGACCCGTTGCTGCAGTTCCTCGAGGAGGACGACGTCACCCGGGCTCTCGAGTTCGTGACCCACCGCGAGATCCCCGGGATCTACAACGTGGCCGGGTCCGGCATGCTCCCCTGGAGCGAGGTGGCGACCATCTGCGGGACCAGACTGCTGCCGCTGCCGCCGGTGCAGACCCGCCGCCTCGCCGCCCCGTTGACCCGGCTCGGCCTGGTCGACCTTCCCCCGGAGCTCGACCAACTGCTCCGCTACGGACGGGGGGTGGACACCACCAGATTGCAGGAGGCCGGCTTCCGCTACCGCTTCACCAGCGCAGGGACCGTGGACAGCTTCGTCCGGGCGTCGCGGCTCCGGCGCAGCGCCGGCAACCCGCCGCCGGCCTACACCTACGAGCACGACGTCGAGCAGTTCTTCCGCCACTCCCCGTCGGTGACGGGCGGCGAGCGCTGACCAGAGGCGCCACACCGGGCGGGAGGGCGACCCGTACGCGATCGGCCGGCCAACGGCCATGAGAAGCTGACCCTCGTGCCCCGACGTCCCTTTCGCCGCGTGAGCGTGCCCGAACAGTCACGGGCACGCTCGGGGCGGCCCGGCGGCCGGGCCCACCTTGCCTGGACGGTCTCGCCCCTGCTGCTGGCAGTGACCGCCCTCGGGCGCTCGTCCCAGAACGCCGGGCAGACGACGTACCCGCTCCTCGGGCACAGCGCGCTGCACATGAGCAACGGCACCATCGGCGAGCTCGGCGCCGCCGCCGGCGTGGTGGGCATCCTCTGCGCCACCGTCATCGTCGGGCGCACCCGGCGGGAGCACGTGCTGGCTCTGCTCGCCACCGGCCAGGCCCTGGGGCTGGCCGCCTTCGTGCTGCTGGCCGTGCCCTCGGGCAGTGCCGGCCTGTGGGGGGCGGCACTGGCGCTCGGCGCCTACGGGGGCCTCGCCTTCCCGAGCCTGATGACGGCGATCGGGAGCGGTCCGCGCGAGGAGCGCGCCAAGGCGCTCGCAATCTTCGCCACCGCCCTGTCGGCCAGTCTTCTCGTGGGGCCGCTCGTCGAGGCCGGGGTGCTCCACGCCCTCGGCGGCTCCCTGCGGGCCACCTTCGCCGCCCTCATGCCCTTCCCGGCGCTCGCCACCCTGCTGTCGGTGATGGCGGCCCGGCGCGCCCTGCCCACGGTCGAACCCGCTGCCGACGACGAGGTGGGCCGGTCTGGGTGGCTGCGGTCGACCCTTCGGCACAAGAGCACCCGGTCCGTGGCACCGGCGTTGCGCACGCAGCCCGCCTTCCGCGTCGCCGTCACCATGATGGTGACCTACCAGATCCCCTTCGCCGCGCTCGTGACCTTCGGCGCGTTGCTGGCACGCCACAGCGACGGGGTGTCGGCGTCGGGAGCCGAGATCGCCTTCGGCGCCTTCTTCGGAGTGTCCCTGCTGGTCCGCAGCACCCTCGCCCTGGCCACCCCGAGGCGCGCCACGCCAGCCCTTCTCGCGGTCTCGGTCGTGGCGACCATCGTCGGGGTGGCGCTGGTGGCCGGTGCCCGGGGGTTCCCGCTGCTGCTCGGCGGGATGGCCCTGCTCGGGGTCCCCCATGGATCGACCTTGCCGCTGGCCTCGGGCGTGCTGGCCGAGTGGACCCCCGGCGAGCAGCTGTCGAGGGCGAACGGGCTCCTGATGGCTTGCACCAACTCGGCCAGCGTGGTCGTCCCGCCGATCTGCGGCGTGCTGGCGGACGCCATCGGCTACACCCACATGTTCCTGCTGCTGGAGGTCCCGGTCGTGGTGCTGGGCGGAACGCTGCTCGCGCTGCTTCGGTCGCCGCGCTCCCCCCTGCGCAGCACTTGGGAGAGCGAGGTCTCGAGGGGAGCAGAGGTCCCCTCCACGACGACCCCCGACACCGTTCCGATAATCCCCGACGACGCGGTCCAGTCGGCGCTCCCCGGCCGTCGGGAACGCTGACACCAGGCGTCCGTCGACGTGGGGGCAGCCCTGGGACGTGCGTTCAGTTCGGACGTCGGCCGAGCCACATCTCGAGCAGCTCGGACCGGCGGACGGCCCATTCCTCCGACGTCATGGCGAACCGGACGTGGTCCTCCCACTTCCCGTCGATCTCGAGGAAGCGCTCGGCCAGCCCCTCCCGCCGGACGCCCAGCTTCTCCACCACCCGGAGGCTCGGCCGGTTGCGCGGGATGATCGAGATCTCCACCCGGTGCAGGTCGATCGCCTCGAAGGCGAAGTGCAGCACCATCACGACGGCCTCGGGCACGTAGCCGTGCCCGGCCTCGGCCTCGTCGATCCAGTACCCGATGGAGGCGGACTGGAACGGCCCGCGCTGGATGGACGAGAGGGTGACCTCCCCGGAGAAGCGCCCGCCGACGAAGATCCCGAAGCCGTAGCCCGAGCCCAGCTGCCGCTCGCGCTCCCTGATGGCGCAGCGGGCGGCGAAGCTGCCGCGGTCCTCGGCCGGGGGCGGCGCCCCCTTGGGGCGGGGCTCCCAGGGGATGAGCCAGTCGCGGCACCGGCGGCGGACCTCGTGCCAGGCGTCGTAGTCGGACTCGACCAGGGTGCGCAGCGTGATCCGCTGTCCCACGATCTCGAGCGACGCCGCCGCCGCGATCCGCGCCATCAGCGCCCCAGCACCTCGGCCAGCGCGCCCAGCAGGGCCAGGACGTTGCGCCGCCGGGCGGTGTGGCCCATGCACCCGATGCGCCAGACCCTGCCGGCGAGCTCGCCGGCCCCGCCGCCGATCTCGATCCCGTAACGCTCGAGCAGCAGACGGCGGACGCCGGCCTCGTCGAGGCCCGCCGGCAGCTCGTCGGGGACGGTGACCGTGGTCAGCTGGGGCAGCCGGTGGCCGTCGGCCGCGAAGAGCTCGAGCCCCATCTTCCGCAGGCCGTCCTGCAGCAGGGCCCCGCACTCGGCGTGACGTTCCCACGACGCCGACAGGCCCTCGTCGAGCAGGGCCCCGAGGCCGGCGTGCAGGGCCGCCACCATGGCCACCGGGGCCGTGTGGTGGTACACGCGCCCCCCACCCCGCCCGGCGGTCACGTACTGCGACAAGAGCTGCAGGTCGAGGTACCAGCTCGAGGGGCGCTCCACCAGCCGGCCCCCCGCCCGGGGCGACACGGTCAGCGGGGCGAGCCCGGGCGGCACCCCCAGGCACTTCTGCGTGCCGCTGTAGGCGACATCGACCCCCCAGTCGTCGACGGCCACCTCGATGCCTCCGAGCGAGGTCACGCAGTCGACCAGCAGCAGGGCGCCCCCCTTGCCGGCGCCGAGCGGGGCGATCTCGTTGCGGACGCCGGTCGAGGTCTCGGCATGGACCACGGCCAGAATGGCCGGGTCAGGGTGGGCCGCCAGCAACGACCCCGGGTCGAGCGGCTTGCCCCACGGCGCCAGCACCTCCACCACGTCGGCCCCGTGCCGTCGGGCCACCTCCACCATGCGCTGGCCGAAGAGGCCGTTGACCCCCACCACCACCACGTCGCCGGGGTGGACCAGGTTGACGAAGGCCGCCTCCATGCCGGCCGAGCCGGTCCCGCTGACCGGGAGGGTCAGCGGGTTCCGCGTCCCGAACACCGTGCGGAGGCGGTCCATCGTCTCGTCGAGCACCGCCAAGAAGGCCGGATCGAGGTGGCCGAGCAGCGGCCCGGCCAGGGCGGCGGTGACCTCCGGGTAGGGGTTGGACGGCCCGGGTCCCATGAGCAGGCGGTCGGGAGCGCTTGCCACCCGCGCATCGTTTCAGGAACCAACCGGGTTGCGCCACTGCGAGGGCTGGCCGGGGGATCGCGCCCGTCCGAGGGGGTAGATTCCCAGCGTGCAGCAGCGGGTGCTCTTCGCGCCCCGCCAGCCGTCCCCCCCGGGCCCGGACGTGGGCGGTGACCTCCCCCGCTATCGGGAGTGGGCGGCCGAGCGCGCCGCTCTGCGGGCGGAGGTGCCACCTTCCGCCGTCCCGCACGCCGGCGGCGACCGACTCGACCTGTTGGCGGTGCTCGACCATCCCCGAGCCGACGCGCTCGAGCGGTGCCTCCGATCGCTCCAAGCCCAGACCTGCGGCGACTGGCACCTCACGGTGGTCGTGCCCGATGACACCGACCGGGCGACTCGCCGGCTCGTGGCAGGAGTGCTGCGCCGGATGCGATGGCGAGCCACGGTCGTCGCCGCCGCCGGGCCCCGGGGGGCAGCGGAAGCCCAGCTGGCGTTCGAGCACTCGGCGGCACCGCTCGTGTGCCTGCTCGACCGGCACGACCTGCTCACCCCCGACGCGGTGGCCCTCCTCCTCCACGGCGCCGACGGCGCCGACATGGTCTACGGCGACGAGGACGCCTTGGACGAGCACGGACAACTCACCTCGCCGGTGCTGAAGCCCGACTGGTCCCCCGAGCTCCTCGGGTCGGGCCCGTACCTGGGTCGTCCGCTGGCGGTCCGGAGGGAATTGCTCCAGGCAGTTGGTGGGTTCCGATCCGGAACCGCTGGAGACTGGGAGCACGACTTCATGCTCCGGATCGCTGCACGTGCGTCGGTCGTGGCCCACGTGGCCGAGGTGTTGGTGCACCGGGGTGGCTCGACCCAGATCTCGACCAGGACCGTCCCCGCCGCCCCGATCTCTCGGACCAAAGAGGCGGGAGCGACCCCGGGAACCCTCCCTCGCCCCGCCCGGCCGAGTGACCCACCCTCGGTCAGTGTGATCGTCCCCTTCCGGGACGAGCCGCGTTTCCTGCGTACCTGCGTCGACTCGGTGACGGCCACTGCCGGTCCGATCCCGTTGGAGCTCCTGCTCGTCGACAACGGCTCGGTCGAGCCGGAGAGCCAGACCCTGGTCGAACGCCTGGCCGACCGACCCGACGTGACCGTGCTCCGTGACGACCGCCCGTTCAACTGGGCGGCGCTCAACAACACCGCGGTGTCACAGGCTCGGGCTGACATGTTGCTCTTCCTGAACAACGACATCGAGGTCCAGGGAGAGGGCTGGCTCGAGGCGCTGGTCCGGCAGGGCCAGCGCCTCGAGGTCGGGGTGGTGGGGGCCCGCCTGCTGTACCCCGGGGGCTCGGTGCAGCACGCCGGCATGGTGCTCGGACTCGGTGGTGCCGCCGGACACGTCCTGGTCGGCCTCCCGGCGGACGAGCCCGGCTACCTCGGGATGGCCACCCGGTGCCGTGAGGTGAGCGCGGTGACCGGGGCGTGCCTCCTGACCCGCCGGCGGGTGTTCGAGGAGCTCGGGGGCTTCGACGAGTCGCTCGGGCTCGACCTCAACGACGTCGACTTCTGTCTCCGGGCCGGAAGGCTCGGCTACCGGGTCCTCTACGAGCCGGCGGCCGAGCTGGTCCACCACGAGTCGCCCAGCCGAGGCACCTCCGGGAGCGCCTCCGACATCCGGCGGTTCGTCGAGCGCTGGGAGCAGGTCCTCCTCGACGGCGATCCCTACCTGAGCCCACACCTCAGCCGGGTACACTCCTCGTGCTCGCTCGGCGGTCCGGACGAGGGGAGATGGTGGCAGGAGTGGCGCTCGACCCTTCCGACATCGTGAACGAGATCGCCGCCGGCGCCCACCGCGTCCCCGACCCGCCACGCCTTCTCGAGCACCCTCCCGGCGTCTCGCCGGCCCTGCCGCCGCTCCGCATCCAGCCGGTGGTCGCCGAGCTGCGTGGTCGATGGGAACAACTGGGCGGCTCCTCGTCGGAAACCGCCCACGGGATCGAGGCGAGATTGCGCCATCAGGTCCGGAGGGTGGTCGGCCGCCTGCAGCGCCCCGACCGCGTACTGCTCGGGGACCTGGTGCAAGCAGTGGAGACCGCAGCCGCCCGCACGGACGAGCTCGCCGACCGACTGACCAGGCTCGAGGCCCTGGTCGAGGAGGTGGTGCAGGTCTTCAGCGAAGACCTCGTGCACCTGCGCGCCGCGGTCGCCGCCCCGACGCCGTGTCCCCCGACCGAAGGGCCCTTCGAGGACCACCAGCCGCCTGCATGACCGCTTCCCGAGGGCGCCCCCGTGTGGTCGTCATGAGCGCCTCGTGGCGGGGAGGAGGGAGGACGGAACGGGCGTTCGTCATCCGTCGAGTGGCGGCTGGGCTCTCCCGGATCTTCGACGTCGACGTTCTCGTACCAGGGCCCCCGGACGTTGTGGAACCCGACGGTTTATTCGACTTGAGACGCATCGGCGGATGCGGCGATGAAGGGGCCATGTCCCGATGGCCCGAACCGGATGCGGTCTCGTGGCCGTACCACGGGCCGCCAGTTGCGACGGTCGTCGAGGACGGCGACCGAGATGCCCGCCGGTTGGTCCGGTCCTGGGTACCCGAGGTTCCGTCGGTGCTCGTGGGTCCGAACAAGGCCGACCCCGGTTCGGCGAACCTCCTCGTGCCCGCCGAGCTGCCGTTCCATGTGCCGGTCAACCCCTTGGCCTCCGAGCGAGGACACGTCGGCTTCGGATTCGACGAGTACCTCCTCGTGCTCACGGACCGAACCGCGACTTCTGCCTCGACGACACCGACGCCGCTGGCTGCATGGCTCGCCTCGGCTTTCCCCCGCCGACATGTGGTGGTGGTCGAGGACGCCACTGCCTCCGCTTGGCGGTCCCGCACACTCCGCGGACAGATCCACGTCGACACCCGGACGGACCTTCAGCGGTTGATGGCACACGCCTGGGCCGTCGTCGACCTCGCTCCCGGGTACCTCATCGCTCGTGAGTGCATCGAAGCGCTCCGCTTCGGCATTCCGGTCGTGATCCCGGAGGACAGCGCCGCGGCAACCCTGGCGCGCCGCGGCGGGGGCCTCCTCTTCGACGGCATCGCCGGGCTCATTGCCTGTGTCGACGTGCTCGAGAACCGGACTGCCAGGGATTCCCTGGCGCAAGGCGCCCGAGCGGTGGCCGACGAGCACCACGGGGATCCGGGCCGGTTCGTGGACGCGATCAGCTGCTTCTTCGCCGAG
>DAHUYA010000074.1 GCA_027315445.1 Acidimicrobiaceae bacterium
GCTTGCGCGCGGGATACTGACTTCGTAGGGCGGGTTGGGCTTACGGCGGCGGAGGTCGGCGACATCGCCCCTCTCTACCCGACCGGTACCTACGAGTTCAGCCGCGCAGCAGGCTGCCCGGCCGTGCGTCGAGACCGGCGAAGTCGGGGGACCCGTCGCGCACGACCGGGACGCCGTTGACCAGGGTGTGGACGACGCCGGTGGGCGCGTCGGCGGTGAGCCGCTCCCCGTCGGCCGGGAAGTCCACCACCCGCCGCAGCGGGCCTGGCCCGACCGTCTCGGGGTCGAACACGCAGAGGTCGGCCGCCTTGCCCACGGCCACCGTGCCCCGGTCCTCGAGCCCGTAGACCCGGGCCGGCTCGGCGGTCAGCTTGTGCACGGCCCGCTCGAGCGGCATCACCTGGCGCTCGCGCACCCAGTTGCCGAGCAGGTCGGTGGCGAAGCAGGCGTCGCAGAGCTGTGAGACGTGAGCCCCCGAGTCGGCCAGTCCGAGCAGCACGTCGTCCCGGGGCAGCAGCCAGGCGATCCCCTCGGGGTCGTTGTTGGCCAGCACCGACCAGAACCGAGTCTGCAGGTCGTCGGCCAGCGAGACGTCGAGCATCACGTCGAGCGGTGTGCAACCGAGCTCCTCGGCCACCTCGGGCACGGGCCGGCCCACCAGGTCCGGGCGTGAGGCGGAGTCGGCGACCGCCACGGACGGCCAGTTCATCGGGATCCCGCCTCCCTGGCCGCTCAGCTCCGCCCAGGCGGTGGCCCGCCAGGCGGGGTCGCGGTAGGCGGCCAGCCGCTGCTCGTGGCCGGCGTCCATCAGGGCGGCGAAGCTCGGCCGGGTGTTGAGGGTGAACGGCTCGGACAGGTTCATCTGGAAGACCAGGGGCCGGCACGACACCTGCGGCCAGACCTCGGCGCCCTGGGCCCGGGCCGCCTCGTGCTCGGCCATCACCTGCTCGTGGTAGGGACGGCCCTTCATCGTCAGCAGGGCGGTCCAGGTGACCGGGCGACCGATCTCGCGCTGTATGGCGAACACCTCGTCGAAGGGGATCACCCCGCCGGGCAGCAGCGCCGCCACGCCCCTGCCGGCATTCCGCAGGGGCTCGAGCAAGGCGCGCAGCTCGGCCAGGTCCGACACCCGAGAGGGGACCGGACGCCCGTGGTCACCGTTGTGGGTGGGCGCGGCGCTGGTGGCGACGCCGATGGCGCCACCGGCCAGAGCCTCGGCCACCACCTCCTGCATGCGGGCGAGCTCCTTGTCGTCGGCCGCCCGCTCGTATGCCTCCTCACCCATGACGTAGAGGCGGACGGCCGTGTGGCCGACGTAGCAGCCGAAGTTCAGCGCGGTGCCGCGACGGGTCACCGCACCGAGGTACTCGGGGAAGGTCTCGAACTCGTCCCACGGGACGCCGACCGACAGGGTGTCGAAGCTCATGTCCTCCACGTGCTGGAGGGTCCGGGCCAGCAGCCCCACCAGCTCGGGGCGGACCGGGGCGATGGAGAAACCGCAGTTGCCGGCGACCACCGAGGTCACCCCGTGGAAGCACGAGGGGGTGAGCCAGGGGTCCCAGAACACCTGGGCGTCGTAGTGGGTGTGGATGTCGATGAACCCGGGGGAGACCACCTTGCCGGAGGCGTCGAGCTCCTCCCGGCCGCGCAGCGACCCCCCGACGGCCACCACCTTGCCGCCGGCCACCGCCACGTCGGCCTGCCTGCCCGGCGCCCCGGTCCCGTCGACCAGGGTCCCGCCCCGGATGACGATCTCACCGTCCATGTGCCCTCCCTTCGGACCTTCGCCCGGTCCCCATATCTCAGCCGATGCGGTGCCCATCTCAGCCGATGCCGTGCCGGCGTGCCTCCGCCAGGGTCACCAGGTCCCCCATGATGCGGGCCAGCTCGAAATCCTTGGGGGTGTAGACGGCCGCCACCCCCTTTCCCCGGAGCACCTCGGCGTCGTCGGGCGGGATGATGCCGCCCACCACCACCCTGGCGTCGACCCCGGCCGCCCGCAGACGGTCGAGCACCTCGGGAACGAGGTCGAGGTGGGAGCCGGAGAGGATGGACAGTCCGACCACGTCCACGTCCTCGTCCCGGGCGGCCGCCACGATCTGCTCCGGTGTGGTCCGGATCCCGGCGTAGACGACCTCGAAGCCGGCGTCGCGGGCGGCCACCGCGATCTGCTCCGCCCCGTTGGAGTGGCCGTCGAGCCCGGGCTTGGCGACCAGCAGGCGCGGGGCGCCACCGGTCCGTTGGGCCATCGCCCGGGTCCGCTCGAGGACCGGCGCCAGCTGGACGCTCCGCCGACCGACGCCTCCCGCCACCCCGGTCGGTGCCCGGTACTCGCCGTAGACCTGGCGCAGGGCGGCCGCCCATTCGCCGGTCGTGCCACCGGCATGGGCCAGGGCGATGGTCGGCAGCATGACGTTGGCCGGCGGCGATTCGTCGGCCGCCACCCGCCGGAGCTCGTCGAGGGCCACCCGCACCGCCGCCTCGTCGCGGGCGGCACGCCAGGCGGCCACGTCCTCCTTCAGGCCGGTCTCGACCGTCGGGTCCACCTTCAGGATGCTGTCGGCGCCCCCCTCGGCCAGAAGGGGCGACGGGGCGGTCTCGGTGAAGCAATTGACCCCGACGACCATCTGCTCCCCGGCCTCGATGCGCCGCACGCGCTCGGCCTGGCTGCGGACCAACCGGCGTTTGAGCTCGTCGATCGCCTCGAAGGCCCCGCCCATCCCGAGCACCTCGTCGAGCTCGACCGAGGCCGCCTCGACCAGCTCGGCCGTCTTGCGCTGGACCACCACCGACCCCTCGAAGACGTCGTCGTACTCGAGCAGGTCGGACTCGAAGGCCAGGATCTGCTGGATCCGCAACGACCACTGCTGGTCCCACGGCCTGGGCAGGCCGAGCGCCTCGTTCCAGGCGGGGAGCTGGATGGCACGAGCCCGAGCGCCCTTCGAGAGGGTGACCCCGAGCGTCTCGAGCGCGATCCGCGGCACGTTGTTCTCCGGCTGCTGCTCGGTCAGGCCGAGCGAGTTGACCTGCACGCCGTAGCGGAACCGCCGGAGACGCTCGTCGACCACGTGGTAGCGCTCGCGGCAGATGCGGTCCCACATGGCGGTGAAGGCGCG
The DNA here is from genome assembly GCA_027315445.1 of Acidimicrobiaceae bacterium. Classification (GTDB taxonomy): domain Bacteria; phylum Actinomycetota; class Acidimicrobiia; order Acidimicrobiales; family RAAP-2; genus DAHUYA01. Next base: position 3,117 of record DAHUYA010000074.1, read on the forward strand.
CATCTTGCACGTCTCCTCGACGAACCGGACGCCGGAGTTGACGAAGAAGCTGATCCGGCCCACCACCTCGGGGAGCTCGTCCTCGGTCACCTTTCCGGAGCGCCGGACCCCGTCGAGGATGCCGATGGCCGTCGCCAGGGCGTAGGCGATCTCCTGCACGGGGGTGGCGCCGGCCTCCTGCAGGTGGTAGCTGCACACATTGACCGGGTTCCACCTGGGGACGTGGCGGAGCGTGTAGGCGATGGTGTCGACGGTCAGCCGCAGGCTCGGGCCGGGGGGGAAGATGAACGTCCCCCGGCTCAGGTACTCCTTCACGATGTCGTTCTGGGTGGTCCCCTGCAGCCGGACCGGGTCCACGCCCTGGTCCTGGGCGTTGGCCACGTAGAGCCCGAGCAGCCAGGCCGCGGTGGAGTTGATGGTCATCGAGGTGTTCATCTCGCCGACCGGGATGCCCTCGAGGAGCTGGCGCATGTGCCCGAGATGGGCGACCGGGACCCCGACCTTCCCCACCTCGCCGGCCGCCTCCGGGGCGTCCGGGTCGTAGCCGGTCTGGGTGGGCAGGTCGAAGGCGATCGACAACCCGGTCTGCCCCTTGGCCAGGTTGGTGCGGTAGAGCTCGTTGGACGCCCGGGCGTTCGAGTGGCCCGAGTAGGTCCGCATCACCCAGGGCTTGGCCCGAGGCGGAGATCCGGTGTCGCCCTCTGCCATGCTGTTCGGTCCCCTCGCGCCGGGCGTGCTGCACCCGGCTCGTCAGTGGTCCGCCGCCGGCCGTCCCGGCGGCCACGTCCATTCTGCCCGGCGCCCGGCCGGCCCGGCGGCCGGGTCGGGGCCGACGGCCCCTCAGTGCCCGTAGTCGTAGAAGCCCTGGCCCGACTTGCGACCCAGGATCTCGGCCGCCACCATCCGCCGGAGGAGGGGCACCGCCGCGTAGTTCGGGTCCCGGAACTCCTCGTACAGGGCGTCGAGGATGGCCAGGGAGGTGTCGAGGCCGACCAGGTCGAGCAGGGCGAAGGGGCCCATCGGGAAGCCACAGCCGCCCTTCATGGCGGCGTCGATCCCCTCCTTGGTGGCCACCCCCTGCTCGAGCAGCCTCACCGCGTTGTTGAGGTAGGGGAAGAGGAGGGCGTTGACCACGAAGCCGGCCTGGTCCTTCACCTCGACCGGCTCCTTGCCGCAGGCGGTGGCGAAGGCCAGGGCGGCCGAGATGGTGGCGTCCGAAGCGGTCAACGGGCGGACCACCTCGACCAGTGACATGGCAGGCGCCGGGTTGAAGAAGTGGATGCCGCAGACCTTGTCCGGTCGGCCGGTCTCCATCGCCAGCTCCACCACCGGCAGGGTGGACGTGTTGGTGGCCAGGATGGTGGCCTCGCCGCAGATGCGGTCCAGCTCGGTGAAGAGGTGCTTCTTCACCGTCAGGTCCTCCACCACCGACTCGATCACCAGGTCGACCTGGGCCAGCTCCCGCAGGTCCGAGACGGCGGTGACCCGGCGCAGGAGCTCGTCCCGCTCCTCTGCCGTCCGGCGCCCCTTCTCCACCTGGCGCGCCAGCGACTTCTCGAGCCCGGCGAGCATGGCGTCGGCGGTCGACTGGCTCCGGCTCCGCAGCACCACCTCGTGGCCGGCGGCGGCCGCGGCCTCGGCGATGCCCGACCCCATGATCCCCGACCCCACGATGCCTACACGGTTGATCGACATTGGGGAAAATGTTACTCGGGGGTAATCAATTGCCAAATGTGTTCGGCCGGGACAGGCGTCACCGGGGGTGGCGCGACCCCGGTGGGCGGTGACGGCGAGGCCCGCGACGCGGTCGACATGACAGAGTGTCGCCGTGGGTGAGACGGCTGGCACGCTGGCCCTGGTCGGGGGCGGTGAGTGGACCGAGGGCTGCGATTTCGACGGTGAGCTGCTCGAACGGTCGGGCGCCCGCCGCGTCCTGGTGCTGCCGACGGCCGCCGCCTACGAGCATCCCGAGCGCCGGGTCATGGCGGCCGCCGACTGGTTCAGCCGCTGGGAGGGCGAGGTGGAGGGGCTGATGGTGCTCGGCCGGGCCGACGCCGAGGACGAAGGGGCGGCCGAGGTCGTGCGCCGGGCCCGGTTCGTCTACCTGAGCGGTGGCTCGCCGCTCCACCTCCGGTCGGTGCTGAAGGGCTCCCGGGTCTTCGAGGCACTCCGGTCGGCCCACCGGGAAGGGGCGGTGGTGGCCGGCTCCTCGGCCGGAGCCATGGTCCTCACCGACCCCATGGTCGACCCGCGGGGAGGGGCCTTGACCGTCGGATTGGGCCTCGTGGAGCGCCTGGCCGTGGTTCCCCACTTCGGGGACGTGGCCGAGGACGTCCACGGCGAGAAGCTGCACCGGTCGGTGGCCCTGGCCCCGGCCGGGGTGCCGGTGGTGGGGATCCCCGAGCGCACGGCGGTCATCCACGATTCGGCCGGCTGGCGGAGCGCCGGTCGCGGGGAGGTGGCGGTGTTCGTCGACGGCGTGCCCGCGCCTGGCGGGCTGACCGCCCTGCCGAGTTGAAGGCGGTTGGCCGGCCCGGTCGCCGGGCCGGCCCGGGATGCTGACGTTCAGTCGGCCTCGGCGATGGTGACGGTCTCGATGGTGACGGTCTCCTTGGGCTTGCCCGACTTGGTGCCCACCGTGTCGATGGCCGCCACCACGTCGCCGCCGGAGACCACCGCGCCGAAGAGCGAGTACTGGGGGGGCAGCCGGGTCCCGTCCGGGCCGCTGATGACGAAGAACTGGCTGCCGTTGGTGTCGGGCCCGGCGTTCGCCATGGCCAGGGAGCCGATCTGGTACCGGCCGGGCTTGGGCAGCTCGTCGGCGAACCGGTAGCCCGGCCCACCGGTCCCGGTGCCCGTCGGGTCGCCGCCCTGCAGGACGAAGCCCGGGATGATCCGGTGGAAGACGATCCCGTCGAAGTAGTGGTAACGGGCCAGGAAGACGAAGTTGTTGACCGTGCGGGGCGCCGCCTGGGGATCGAGGGCGATCACCATCGTGCCCTTGGAGGTCACCATGGTGGCGGTGTAACGCCTCGACGGGTCGATGCACATCGGCGGCTCGGTGTCGAAGGTGCGGACCTGGGGGCTCGAGCCGTCGGCTGCCGGGCAGTCGGGGGTTGGCATGTCTCTCCTCTCGGGAACGCTGGGCCGGCCGCCGTGCGGCCGGCGTGTCGCCCGGGTTTCGCCGCCGGCGGCGGACGCTCGCCGACGGGCTACGACGAGCTGATGGTGATCGACAGGATGCGCTGGATGACCTTGGGCGGCACGCCGTTGGCGGTCGGGCTCGAGTTGCCCTCGGTATTGATGGTCTGCACCACGTTCATGCCCGAGGTCACCGTCCCGAAGAGCGAGTAGGTGTTGGGGAGGCTCTCTCCCTGCGACCCGGTCACGATGAACCACTGGCTGCCGCCGCTGTGCGGCGCGCCCGTGTTGGCCATCGCCACCGAGCCGATCGGGTACTGGGTGGCCGCATTGGCGGCCTTCGGCGGGTACTCGTCGGCGATGGTGTAGCCGGGGCCACCGGTGCCGGTCCCGGTGGGGTCGCCGGTCTGGTCCATGAACCCGGGGATGACCCGGTGGAAGATCACGCAGTGGTAGAAGCCCTTCTGGGCGAGGAACACGAAGTTGTTGACCGTGATGGGCGCGCTGTGGGCGTCGAGGGTGATGACGAACGTCCCCGCGGTCGTGTCCACGGAGGCGGTGTAGGTCTTCGTCCGGTCGATGGTCATCCCGGGCGCCGACGGCCACGACAGGTGGTTGACCGTGGTGTGCGGGTCGGACGGGCACCCGGCGGCGGTCGCTGCCGCGTTGGCGGCCGCCTGCTCGGCGGCGGTGGTGGCGGCCACGGTGGTGGTGGTCGAGCCGGCGGTGGTCGTCGTGGTGGAGCCCTTGCCCTTCGAGGTGGTGGTGGTCGAGCGGGAGGCCGTGGGCTTGGGGTTGGAGTGCGAGGTGATGAGCACCAGCGAGCCGATCACGACGGCGGCCAACACCACCACGATGGCGCCGTTGCGCAGGAGGTTCCGCCGCCGGCGCACCCGCGCCTCGGCTGCCAGCTTCGCTTCGCGGCCGGCGCGCTGTCTGGCTCGTTTCTCGCTGGGCACGGCCTGACACCCTATCGGCCGCCCCCGGGGGCCGGGACGTCGCCGGCCGCCCCGGCAGGGGCGGTGGGGGCGCGTGCCGCGGCCTGCCACCGGGTCGCAGGGCACCGAAGTAGCGTCACGGGCCGTGCCACTGCTGGTGCAGAAGTACGGCGGGACCTCGGTCGGGGACCCCGAGCGGATCCGCGCCGTCGCCGACCACGTGGCCCGTACCCGCCGCTCCGGCGTCGACGTGGTGGTGGTGGTGAGCGCCATGGGTCGGACCACGGACGACCTGATCCGCCTGGCCGACGAGGTGAGCGCCAACCAGCCGGCGCGCGAGTTCGACATGCTCGTCAGCTCGGGCGAGCGGATCTCGATGGCCCTGCTCTGCATGGCGCTGGCCGACCTGGGCGTGGAGGCGGCGTCGTTCACCGGCAGCCAGGCCGGGATCATCACCGACACCAACCACACCAGGGCCAAGATCGTCGAGATCCGGGCCGACCGCCTGCGCGAGGCCCTGGCCGCCGGCAAGGTGCCGGTCGTGGCCGGGTTCCAGGGGGTCTCGACGGCGCGTGACGTGACCACGCTGGGACGGGGGGGCTCCGACACCACGGCCGTGGCCCTGGCGGCCGTCCTCGGGGCCGACGCCTGCGAGATCTACACCGACGTGACCGGGGTGTTCAGCGCCGACCCCCGGGTGGTCCCCGATGCCCACCGCCTGCCCAGGATCAGCTTCGACGAGATGCTCGAGATGGCCGCCACCGGCGGCCGGGTGTTGATGCTGCGCTCGGTGGAGTTCGCCCGCAACCACCACGTGCCCCTGCACGTCCGCAGCAGCTTCACCTGGGAGCCGGGGACCTGGGTGGTGGAGGAGGATGAGTCCATGGAGCAGGCCGTCGTCACCGCGGTGACCCACGATGCGTCGGAGGCGAAGGTCACCGTGACCGACGTCCCGGACCGGCCCGGGGTGGCTGCCCGGCTGTTCCGGGCGCTGGCCGACCGGTCGGTCAACGTGGACATGATCGTGCAGAACACCTCGCAGCACGGCACGACGGACATCTCCTTCACCGTCCCGAAGGTCGACCTGGCCACGTCGGTCTCGGTGTGTGAGGACCTGCGGGGTGAGCTCGGGGTGGCCGACGTGGTGGCCGACGAGGACGTCGCCAGGGTGTCCCTGGTGGGCGCCGGCATGAAGTCGCACCCGGGGGTCACCGCCACCATGTTCGAGACCCTGGCCAAGGAGGGGATCAACATCGACATGATCTCCACCTCCACTATCAGGATCTCCTGCATGGTGCGGGCCGGCGAGGTGGAGAAGGGGGTCCGGGCGCTCCACGAGGCCTTCGAGCTGTCCTAAGCCCGACTGCCGGGACCCGCCCCGCCGCCGCCCGGGCCGCGGGCGCCCGCCCCGTCGGGGCCCCGACACGTCCGTCGCGGCGCCCGCACGCCCGTCCCGGGCGCACCGTCCCGTAGGATGACCCAGTGCGCGTGGCGGTCGTCGGAGCCACCGGCCAGGTCGGTTCGGTGATGCGAGCGGTGCTCGAATCGCGCCGCTTCCCGGCCGACGAGGTGCGCTTCTTCGCCTCCGCCCGTTCTGCCGGGACGACGCTGGCGTTCCGGGGGGCGGAGGTACCGGTGGAGGATGCCGCGACCGCCGACTTCCGGGGGATCGACATCGCACTGCTGTCGGCCGGCGCCGGTGCGGCCAGGCTGCTCGCCCCGGCCATCGCCGCCGCCGGTGGGACGGTCGTCGACAACTCGGCGGCCTGGCGGATGGACCCCGAGGTGCCGCTGGTGGTGCCGGAGGTGAACCCCGAGGCACTCGACCGCATCCCCAAGGGCATCGTCGCCAATCCCAACTGCACGACCATGGTGGCCATGCCGGTGCTCAAGCCGCTGCACGACGAGGCCGGGTTGTGCCGGCTGGTGATCTCGAGCTACCAGGCGGTCTCGGGGAGCGGCCGGGCCGGGGTGACGGAGCTGGCGGGGCAGCTGGCCAAGACGGTCGACACGGCGGCCGAGCTGACCTTCAACGGCCAGGCGGTGGCCTTCCCGCCGCCGACCGTCTTCGCCGCCCCGATCGCCCACAACGTGGTGCCCCTGGCCGGCCACCTGGTCGACGACGGCTCGGCCGAGACCACCGAAGAGCAGAAGTACCGCCACGAGAGCCGCAAGATCCTCGGGATCCCGGACCTGCCGGTGTCCTGCACCTGCGTACGGGTCCCGGTGTTCACCGGCCACTCGGCGGCCATCGTGGCCGAGTTCGAGCGCCCGTTGTCGCCCGAGCGGGCCGAGGCGTTGCTGACGGGTGCGCCGGGGGTCACCCTGGTCGACCTCCCCACACCGCTGCTCGCGGCGGGCAGGGACGACAGCTACGTCGGGCGGGTGCGCCGGGCAGAAGGGGCGGCGCACGGGTTGGCCCTCTTCGTCGTCGGCGACAACCTGCGCAAGGGCGCCGCCCTCAACGCCATCCAGATCGCCGAAGCCCTGCTCGACCGCCGGTAGAGGGCGGCGTTCAGTCCGCTCCGGAGGTCCCGGGCTCGGGACCTCCGGTCACGAGGGCGGCCATCCGGCGGGCCAGGTTCACCGCGTGGTCGCCGAAGCGCTCGTAGAAGCGGGCCACCATGGCCAGCTCGATGGCCACCGGGAGCGGCATGGTGCCCGCCACCAGCTCGGCGGTGAGCGTCACGTGCAGCTCGTCGAGCTCGTCGTCGAGGTCGTCGACCTGGCTGCAGCCGCTGACCGAACGCTCGGCGAAGGCATCGGCGGTGCAGCTCCAGATGGTGGTCGCCACCTCTCCCATCCGCTCGACCAGACCCCTGCTGCGCGCCGACATCTCCATGCCCAGTCCCCGGGCCGCCCGACGGGCGATGTGGCCGGCGAGGTCGCCGTTGCGCTCGAGGTCGGGCAGCATCCGGAGCACCGCCAACAGCTCCCTCCGCTCCTCCTCGTCGGCCGTCCCCTCGAGGATCTCGCCCTGAGCCAGCTGGGCGATCTCCCGGGTGAGGGCGTCGACCAGCTCGTCCCGATTGACCAGCTCCTTCGCCGCCTCGCGGTCCCCGGCCAGCAGGGCGTGGGTGGCCCCGGCGATGGCTTCGCCGACCAGGGCGAAGACCTGCACGAAGAGCCGGTCCACCCGTTCGGGCGCGGACGGGACGTTCGAGGCGGCGGGCGGTGCGCCGTCGGGTCCCGGCGGCCAGTCGGGCGCAGGGAGGGGCGGGTGCCCCGCCGGGGCACCGCGTTCGGCCCGTTCCTGGGGGCGGAGACGCGAACCAAAGCGGGACGCCATGGGGACACGGTACCGCCGCGCCCCTGGTGCCGGAACGACGCTGGTCCCCAGGTGGTGTGCGGTCCCCGGCGGAGTCACAGCCCATCGGTACCCTCGCTGGAGAGCCGCTCGTCCGAGGCAGCTCGCACGAGGGAGGACGCCCGATGACGACCGAGAAGGCATCGACGGGAGGGGGACGATGAGCGCGGGCGGCGTGGTGCTCGGAGTGCTGATCGGCCTGGTGGCCGGGGCGGCGGCGGTGCTCGTGCTGCACGTGCGCCGCCAGGGGACGCTGCTGGCCGACGCCCGGGCCGCCGAGGCTCGGCTGGCCGACGCCCACGAGTCGGCGGCCCGGCTCTCCGCCAAGCTCGAGGGGGCGGAGCGGGCCCTGGCGGAGGCCGGGGCCGACCAGGCGCGACTGTCGGCCGACCTCGACCACGAGCGAAGGGCGGCCCAGGAGCGGGCCGCCGCCTGGGCGGAGGACCGCAAGCTGCTCGAAGGGTCCTTCGCCAAGCTCTCCAGCGATGCGCTCGTCCACAACAACGAGCAGTTCCTCCTGCTGGCCGAGAGCCGCATGCGCGAGGCGCAGAAGGCCGCGGCGGGCGACCTCGATCAGCGCCAGCAAGCGATCTCCGAGCTGCTCCGCCCGCTGCAGGAGACGTTGGGACGCTACGAGCTGGGTCTTCGCGAGCTCGAGAAGGACCGCCAGGGCGCCTACGCCGGCCTGAGCGAGCAGGTCAAGCAGCTCAGCTCGTCCCAGGACCAGCTCCAGCGGGAGACGCGAAACCTCGTCACCGCGCTGCGGGCCCCCCAGACCCGGGGGCGGTGGGGGGAGATGCAGCTGCGCCGGGTGGTCGAGATGTCGGGCATGGTGGCCCACTGCGACTTCGAGGAGCAGGTCTCTCGCACCGGCGAGGACGGCCGCCTCCGCCCCGACTTGGTCGTCCACCTGCCCGGTGCCGCCCAGGTGGTGGTCGACGCCAAGGTGCCGCTCGAGGCGTTCCTGCACGCCGCCGAGGCGGACGAGGAGGAGGCCCGCAGGCTCCACCTGGTGGCCCACGCCCGCCAGCTGCGGAACCACGTCGACCAGTTGGCCAAAAAGGAGTACTGGAACCAGTTCGACCCCTGCCCCGAGTTCGTGGTGGCGTTCGTGCCGGGCGACCCCCTCCTGGCGGCCGCCTTCGAGCACGATCCAGGGCTGATCGAGCACGCCATAGCCAACCGGGTGCTCCTGGCCACGCCGACCACCCTCATCGCCCTGCTGCGGACCGTGGCCTACGGCTGGCAGCAGGACCAGCTGGCGGAGAACGCCCGACTGGTCCAGCAGCTCGGGGCGGAGCTCTACGAGCGGCTCCGGGTGCTGGGTCGCCATCTGTCGAAGCTGCACCGCGGACTGACCACCACGGTCGAGGCCTTCAACGACGCCGTCGGCTCGCTCGAGTCGAGGGTGCTGGTCACCGCCCGGCGGTTCCCCGAACTCGGTGTGGTCGGCGCCGGCGCCGACGAGATCGAGGCGGCCCGCCCGGTGCAGTCGACGCCGCGCCTCCCGCAGGCGCCGGAGCTGGCCCCGGTCGACGAGGAGCTGCCCCAACCCACGCAGCGCGTCCTTCGCCCGGTGGGTCCCGCCGAGGACGAGCCGGTGGGGATCGAGCGACTCGGCTGACGCCGGCCCACCCCCGCCGCGGCCGACGTTGGTGCCCGAAAGCCGAGATTTCAGGTCCAGCTCATGGAATTCCCAGGTGTTTCCCAGCTTGCTCAGGCATTCTGTGTTACGGATTCGTTGCACTGCCCGCTGCCAGATGCCCGCCACGCCGGAAGGAGCGGCAGCGCGCGGCGGCAGCGGTGGCGTGCCGGAGGGCAAAGGAGAGCATGGCGTGAGGATCCTCGTACTCGGGGGTGACGGTTACCTTGGTTGGCCGACGGCGCTGCACCTTTCGCGCGCCGGTCACGAGGTGGGGGTCGTCGACAACTTCGCCCGCCGCCAATACGACTACGAGATGGGGGTCGACAGCCTGGTCCCCGTCTGCCAGCTGCAGCAGCGGGTCCGGGTGTGGGAGGAGGTGTCGGGCCTCCGGCTCGCCACCTTCGTCGGCGACCTGACCGATGCCACCTTCGTGTCCCGTGTCCTGCGAGAGTTCCGGCCGGACTCCGTGGTCCACTTCGCCGAGCAGCGGTCGGCGCCCTACTCGATGATCGACCGCCAGCACGCGGTGTACACGCAGGTGAACAACGTCGTCGGCACCCTCAACCTGCTGTACGCCATCGCGGAGATCGACCCGACGATCCACCTCGTGAAGCTGGGCACCATGGGCGAGTACGGAACGCCCAACATCGACATCGAAGAGGGCTTCATCGAGATCACCCACCGGGGGCGGACCGACGTCCTGCCGTACCCCAAGCAACCAGGCTCCTTCTACCACCTGTCGAAGGTGCACGACAGCCACAACATCATGTTCGCCTGCCGGATCTGGGGCCTGCGCTCCACCGACCTGAACCAGGGCATCGTCTACGGCCAGGAGACGCCGGAGACCGTGCTGCACCCCGACCTCGCCACCCGGTTCGACTACGACGGGGTCTTCGGCACCGTCCTCAACCGCTTCTGCGTGCAAGCCGTGGTCGGCCACCCGCTGACCGTCTACGGCTCGGGCGGGCAGACCCGGGGCATGCTCGACATCCGCGACACCCTCGCCTGCGTCGAGCTGGCCTGCACCAACCCGGCGGAGCCCGGCGAGTACCGGGTCTTCAACCAGTTCACCGAGTCGTTCTCGGTCGGACAGCTGGCCGAGATGGTGGTCGACGCCTTCCCGGGCCGGGTGGAGGTCGAGCACCTCGAGCCGCCGCGGGTGGAGAAGCAGGAGCACTACTACCGAGCGGCCCACACCAAGCTCCTCGACCTGGGGCTCGTGCCCCACCTCCTCAATCAGTCGACCATCGCGTCCCTACTGGCGGTGGCCGACCGGCACCGCGACCGGGTCGACCCGGCGGCCATCGCCCCGACGGTGCAGTGGCGCTCGACCGCCAGCACCCTGTTCACCGCCGGCTCGCCGGTGAGCGCCGGGTCCCGCCCGACGGGCACGAGGGAGGCCGAGACCTCCGAGGCCTGAGCGCCCGCAGGCGATCCCGCCTCCGGGCGCCCTGGTGGGGTGCGCCCGACGGGGCAGTAGGTTCGTGCGCCGATGCCGTCGCTCGAGAGACGACGCCGGCGCCTCCGCCGACTGCGGCGCCTCCGCCGGCCGGTGGCACTGGGCCTGGCGGCGGCCGTGGTGCTGATCCTGCTGATCGGCGGGGCGCTCCACGCCGGCCGGGCGTCGCAGCCCTACTGGCGCGACCTCGACCGCTCCTATGCCATCCAGGTCTCCACGGTGGTCGACCAGTCCAACGACCAGGGGGCGACCCTCAACCGGTTGATGGACACCATCACCCAGATCGGCCGGCAGTCCCTGCAGGTGCAGCTCGACGCCCTGGTGGCGCAGGCCGCGGCCTCGGCGGACGATGCGGCGGCGATGTCGTCGCCGTCGCCCTCCGGCGGCGTCGGTCCGGCCGTGGCCGCGGCGCTGTCGGCTCGTGCCTCGGCGGTGGCCGCCCTGCGCCAGGCGGTCGACGGGCTGCTCGGGCTGACCCCGCTGCCCGTGCCGGGCTCGGCCACCGCCTCGCCCGCCGCCGTCCCGGGGCCCCTCTGGGCGCCCGGGCGCGCCTCGAGCGCCCTGGCCCGGGTCGGCAGCAGTCTGGTGGCGGCCGACCGGTCGTACGCGGCGGTGCGCCGACGGCTGCTGGCCGCCCCCGGCCACGCACGGCTGCCCGGCTCGGTGTGGGTGGTGGTGCCCGCCGCCTGGTCGGGGCCCTCGATGGCCGGGCTGGTGGCCGCCATGACGGCCGCGGGGTCGAGCCTGTTGCCCGTGCGCCAGCTCTGCGTGCTGGTGGTCGGCGTCACCCCGGCGCCCGTTCCTCCGCCGGCTTCGGGGTCCCTCCAGCCACCGCCCGGCCCCCCGCCCGGGGGCGGGTGCCCCGGGCCCCCGGCCGCCCAGGGGCCGGCCACCGTACCGCCCACCTCACAGCTCGGGATCTCGGTCGTGGTGGCCAACGTGGGCTCGGTCACCCAGGGCGGCGTGAGGGTGGGCGCCACCCTGCGGCCGACCGGTCGCGGTGCCCCGGTGTCGTCGTCCCGAACCGTCTCGCTGCAGCCGCGCACCTCCGTGGCGGTCACCCTCCCGTCCCTGCGGGTGTCCTCGGCCGCCAGCTACGTCCTGCAGATCACCCTGAACGGGGCCGGCAGTCCGTCGAACCCCTCCGGGCTCGCGGCCGGGCCCTATCCGATCACCGTCGCGCCGCCGACCCCCACCACCACGACCACCACCACGACCACCACCGTGCCCGCCGCCCCGAAGTCGGGCCAGTCGAGCCGGCCCCGCAACGGCGGCTCGGCGGGGACCGGCACCTCGTCCCACCAGGCGACCTCGACCAGCACCACCTGACCTCGACCCGCACCACGTGACCCCCTCCGACCGGGTGACCTCGGCGGCCCCGCCTCGACCACTTCGCCGGGCACGCCGTAGGATCGGCCGGGAGGGGCCGGTACTCGGCACGCAACAGGAGGGCCTCACACTCGTGGCTGAGAGCATCACCATCACCGACAACCGGACGGGCGAGTCGCTGGAAGTACCCATCCTCAACGGCGGGGTGGCGGCCTCCGAGTGGTCGAAACTGCTGCCCGGGGTCTGGTTCTACGACCCCGGCTTCATGTCGACCGCCGTTTGCGAGAGCGCCATCACCTACCTCGACGGGGAAGCCGGGGTGCTGCGCTACCGCGGGTACCCGATCGAGCAGCTGGCCGAGCACAGCACCTATCTCGAGGTGGCCTACCTCCTGCTCAACGGCGAGCTGCCGGACACCGCGCAGTTCGATGACTGGCGGCGCGAGGTCACCATGCACACCTTCATCCACGAGAACGTGCGCAAGCGCTTCCTCGATGGCTTCCACTACGACGCCCACCCGATGGGGATGCTGGTCTCGGCGGTGGCCGCCCTCTCGACCTTCTACCTCGACGCCAAGGACATCTTCGACCCCCTGTCCCGGGCCAAGCAGATCACCCGCCTGATCGCCAAGATGCCGACCCTGGCGGCGGCCGCCCACCGGTTCAGCGTCGGGATGCCCTTCGTCTACCCCGACAACTCCCTCGACTTCGCCTCGAACTTCCTCTCGATGATGTGGAAGGTCGCCGAGCCCCGGTTCGAGGCCGACCCGGCGCTCGCCCGGGCCCTCGACATCCTCTTCATCCTCCACGCCGACCACGAGCAGAACTGCTCGACGACGGCCATGCGGGTGGTCGGCTCGGCCCACGCCGACCCCTACTCGGCCTGCGCCGCCGCCTGCGCCGCCCTCTACGGCCCCCGCCACGGCGGAGCCAACGAGGCGGTGATCCGGATGCTGACCGAGATCGGCAACCTCGACAACGTGCCGGCGTTCGTGGAAGGGGTCAAGGCCGGCAACGGGCGCCTACAGGGCTTCGGCCACCGGGTCTACAAGAGCTACGACCCGAGGGCCAAGATCATCAAGCGCACCGCCGACCAGGTGTTCGCGGTCACCGGCAAGAACCCCCTGCTCGACATCGCGCTCAAGCTCGAGGAGATCGCGCTCTCGGACGACTACTTCGTCTCACGCAAGCTCTACCCGAACGTCGACTTCTACTCGGGGCTGATCTACCAGGCGATGGGCTTCCCCCTCGAGATGTTCCCGGTGCTCTTCGCCATCCCCCGGACGGCCGGCTGGCTCGCCCACTGGCAGGAGCTGCTCGACCAGGACTCGAGGATCGCCCGACCCCGCCAGCTCTACGTGGGCACCGACGAGCGGGAGTACGTGCCGGTCGAGCGGCGCTGACCCGGCCGCCCCTGGGCCGGCCCCGGTGCCGCCGGGGCGTCTCAGCCCAGCACCCGCGCCAGGCCCTCCTGGACCATCGAGACGACCAGCCGGCCGCTGCGGTCGTAGAGGAACCCCCTGGCGAGGCCCCGCCCTCCGGTGGCCACCGGGGAGTCGGTGTCGTAGAGCAGCCACTCGTCGGCCCGGAACGGGCGGTGGAACCACATGCAGTGGTCGAGGCTCGCCCCCATGAAGTTCACGTCGTCCCAGCGCACCGGGTGGGGCTGGAGGATCGTGTCGAACAGCGACATGTCCGAGGCATAGGTGGCGACGCAGGCATGCAGGAGGGGGTCGTCGGGCAGGGTCCCGTCGGCCCGGATCCACAGCCGCTGGTAGGGCTCGAGGGTGCCCCCGTGCTTGAACGGGAGATCGCCGATGTGCCGCTGGTCGATGGGGTGGGGGCGGGCGAACCACTCCTCGAGCTCCTCCCGCCAGGGGGCCAGCCGCTCGGGCAGCGGCGCCAGGTCCTCGGGCGCCGGCACCTCGGGCATCGTGAACTGGTGGTCGAGACCCTTCTCGTCGTCGTGGAAGGAGGCCGCCATGTTGAAGATCGCCCGGCCGTGCTGGATGGCGACGACCCGCCGGGTGGTGAACGAGCGCCCGTCCCGGATCCGGTCCACCTCGTAGAGGATCGGGACGTTGGGGTCCCCCGGCCGCAGGAAGTAGGCGTGAAGGGAGTGCACCCGCCCGTGCATCACCGTTCGCCCGGCCGCCATGAGGGCCTGGCCGGCCACCTGGCCGCCGAAGACCCGTTGGCGCTCCTCTTTGGGCTGGATGCCACGGAAGATGTTGACCTCGATCGGCTCGAGGTCGAGCAGGTGGACGAGGAACTCGAGGGATTCGCTCACCGCATCATGTTGGCAGCTGGGGCCTCACGGGAAAAAGCCCGGCGACCCCGCTACGGTGCCCGGTCATGGTTGCGGGCACGGACGAGACGATCGAGTTCCCCGAAGGAGTCCTCTGGGGGACGGCGACCGCCGCCCACCAGATCGAGGGTGGCAACGTCAACAACGACTGGTGGGCGTTCGAGCACGACCCGTCCTCGGGCTGCGCCGAGTCGAGTGGTGACGCGTGCGACTCGTTCCACCGCTGGCGCGAGGACGTCGACCTGGTGGCGGAGCTGGGTCTGGGGGCGTACCGCTTCTCGCTCGAGTGGAGCCGGATCGAGCCGGCCGAGGGTGAGTTCTCGGTGGCCGCCCTCGACCACTACCGCCGCATGTGCGCCGCCTGCCAGGGCCACGGGCTCCAGCCGGTGGTCACCTTCCACCACTTCACCACGCCCCGTTGGCTGGCCGACCGGGGCGGGTGGGAGTCCCCCGACGCCCCGGACTGCTTCGCCCGCTTCGTCACCCGGGCGACGGCCCACCTCGGCGACCTGATCGGCTGGGCCTGTACCATCAACGAGCCGAACGCGGTGGCCGTGATGGGCTACACCCTGGGCGGCTTCCCGCCGGGGGTGAAGGACGCCTTCGACCGGCACCTGGCGGTCAACGGCGCCTTCGTCCGGGCGCACCGGCTGGCCGTGGAGGCGCTGCGGTCGGGTCCCGGCACCTTCCCGGTCGGCCTCACCCTGTCCATGGCCGAGATGGTGGCGGCCGAAGGCGGCGAGCAGTTCCGGGACGCCGCAGCGCAGGTGCTCGAGGACCAGTTCCTCGAGGCCACCGGTGGGGACGACTTCATCGGCGTGCAGTCCTACACCCGGCTGCGCTTCGGGCCCAAGGGGCTGCTCGCCGGCGAGGACGGCGTCCCGCTGACCCAGATGGGCTACGAGTACTGGCCCCAGGCGGTGGCCCACACCGTCCGGCGGGCGGCATCGGCCACCGGGTTGCCGGTGCTGGTGACCGAGAGCGGCATCGGCACCGAGGACGACCGCGAGCGGATCGCCTACCTGCACGAGGCGCTGCGCGGGGTCCGCTCCTGCCTCGACGACGGGGTGGACGTGCGGGGCTACTTCGTCTGGAGCCTCCTCGACAACTTCGAGTGGTCCCTCGGCTACCGGCCGAAGTTCGGCATCGTGGGGGTGGACCGGACGACCTTCGAGCGCCGTCCCAAGCCGAGCGCCCACTGGTTCGGGGAGGTGGCGCGGACGAACCAGCTGCCGGGCCCGGTGCCGTCCTGACCGGCGCGACGCCCGCGGGCCCGGGGCCCGGCGGCGCCAGCCCGGTACGGCCCGGCCCACCTGGGTACAATCGATCCGTGCGCGATCCCGCCTCCACGCCGGCGTCGGCCGTGCCCGCCTCCCCGTCGATCGCCCACATCTGGCGCACCGAGGAGGCCCTGATGACCCGGGTGGTGCAGGTCATCCGGCACCCGAGCAGCCTCAAGCTGGTCAAGTACGCCTCGGTGTCGGCGATCTCGACCGTCGTGTCGCAGGTGACGCTGCTGCTCACCTTCGGCATCTACCGCGTGATGTCGGAGGTCCCGGCCAACGTGGTGGCCAACGTGGTGGCGACCGTCCCCTCCTACTACCTCAACCGGAGCTGGGTGTGGGGCAAGAACGGCAAGTCGCACCTCTGGCGCGAGGTGGTGCCGTTCTGGGTCCTCAGCTTCATCGGGCTGGGATTCTCGAGCCTGGCCGTGTGGATGGCCGGCGACTTCGCCCGCGCCCACCACATGAACCACCTCGGCATCTCGGTGCTGGTGAATGCGGCGAACTTCGTCTCCTTCGGGATCCTCTGGATCGGTAAGTTCCTCATCTACCAGAAGCTCTTCCACGTGAGCCCGGTCGAGATGCCCTCGGGGGAGTCGGACCTGGTCGACGCCTGAGTCGGTCCCCGCGGGCGAGCAGGGGACCGGGGACCCGCTCGGTCCGTGGAGCCCGCTCAGTCCCTGAAGTTGGTGAACTGCAGCGGGATGCCGAAGTCCTCGGCCTTGCAGGCGGCGATCACCGCCTGCAGGTCGTCACGCTTCTTGCCGGTCACCCGGAGCTGGTCGCCCTGGGTCTGGGAGCTGACCCCCTTCAGCCCCATGTCCTTGATGAACTTGTTGAGCCGCTTGGCGTGGTCCTGGGAGATGCCGGCCCGGACGGCGATCCGCTGGCGGGCAGCCCCCCGGGACGCCTCCTCGACCTTGCCCGGGTCGAGGGCCTTGAGCGAGACCTGGCGCTTCACCAGCTTCTCCTCGAGCACCTGGTGCAGCGCCCGAAGCCGGTCCTCGGTGGAGGAGTGCAGGACGAGCTCGTTCTCCCCGAGCTCGATGCTCGACTCGGTGTTCTTGAAGTCGAACCGGGTGGCCGCCTCGCGGTTGGCCTGGTCGACCGCATTGCGGACCTCCTGCATGTCGACCTCGGAGACGATGTCGAAGGTGGGCATGGCGGTCACCCTACCGCCGTCCGACCGGCCGGCCCCGGGCCTGCGGGACGAGCGGCCGCGCCTTCGGGAGGGCTCCGACCGGCCAGCCCCGAGCGGATAATCTCCCGGGCGGGTCGGTGTCCGAGTGGCCAAAGGAAGGAGTCTGGAAATCTGCCGGCACAGCCTACGGGGGTTCGAATCCCTCCCGGCCCACTCGCTCGCTTTGTACACAATATAGTACACTTTCTGCGTGAGTAAGACCGTTCCCGTCCGTGAGCTTCGTGCTGAGCTCAGCCAGATCATCGACCAGGTTGCCGATCTGCGTGAACACATCATCGTTACGCGCCACGGCCGCCCGGCGGCCGTCCTCGTCCCGGTAGATGAGTACGAGGCGTTGGAGGAGACGGCGGAGATCTTGTCGGATGCCGAGACGATGGCCGCCATCGACGAGGGTCGGCGCGAAGTAGAGCGTGGTGAGACGGTGATGCTCGACGACCTCCGGCGGGAACTGCAGTCGCGCCGGAGAAGGTGAGTGGGGTCGAACTCGCGCGGCGCGCGCGCAAGGAGATCATTGACCTCGACTGGCCGCTCTCCGACGCCGTGGTCGAGGCTCTCGGACTTCTTGAGCGCGAGCCCGAGGCGGGTCACCTGCTCCGGGGACGGCTACGCGGACTGCGTTCGCTTCGAGTCGGTACGTACCGGATCATCTATCAGGTTGACGACGACCAGCGTCTGGTGCGCGTGCTCGCTGTCCGTCACCGGTCCGTTGCGTACAGGACCGATCCACGCTGAGCGTCAGTCTCCGAACAGGGACGTGATGCGCTCCTGCAGCTCGGGCAGGTTCTCTATCGCGACGACTACGGCCCACCGAGCTCGTGCGCCACGGGGACCGGGCGCCAACCCTGCGGCGACCGCGACGCCGCCCGGCCCCCTGACTTGCAGAGCCGCCCCGGGCCGTTACAATGCCATTACGGAGTAGTTGCAGCCCAAACGGGGTATCCGTGCGGGCACCGGCGGCGCACCATTCCCGGGTGGGCCCCGGCGTAGTGGTCGGCCATCCCCGGGCCGTGCCCGGGAATATCCCCCCCGTCGAGGTTCCCAGTGGCAGACACGCCGAAGAGCACCCTCCCCCCAAGGGCCCGCCTCGCCACGCACGGCGCGCAGGCGCGCCGCCGGGCGCTGACCGCATGGACGGCCGTCGAGGCGTTGGCCCGCCGGGCCGGTGACGTCGCCGTCGGCTGGTCCGACCGCCTTCAATTCTCGCTCGAGCTGGCCAAGGTCCGGCTGCTCCCCTCCTCGGTGCTGGCCGGGCGGATGCAGCCCGACGAGGACGATTCCGACGACTGGCGCTTCCTGCGGCGCCCTGCCGCCCTCGGCTTCTTCGCCCTGGTCGCGGTGGTGGTCGGCGCCTCGCTGACCAGCTCACCGTTCAAGCTCGAGATGAGCGGCACCTGGTTCTTCGGGGAGCCGGCGAGCGGCGGGGCGACCCAGAGCTTCATGCTGTTCGGGCTGGTCGCCGTCTACGGCGGCCTGGTCCTGCTGATGCGGGTCTGGTACGGGATGATGAAGGCCCTCGCCCGCCGGCCGGGCGTGCCCATCTCCCACCTCACCTGGATCCTTTGCCTCTGGATGCTCCCGATGATGGTGGTGGCGCCCATCTTCAGCCGCGACGTCTTTTCCTACGCGGCCCAGGGCGAGATGGTGAGCCACCACATCAACCCGTACCACTACGGCCCGGGGACCCTGGGCGCCGGCCCCTACGTCAACCCGGTCGACCCGCTCTGGATGAACACGCCGGCCCCCTACGGGCCGCTGTTCCTCATGATCGACGGCTTCCTGGCCAGCGCCAGCTTCCACCACCAGCTGGTGACGGTGCTCCTGCTGCGGGTGTTCGCCCTGGCCGGCGTGGCGCTGATCGCCTGGTGCATCCCCAAGCTGGCGCGCTCCTACGGTCGTGACGCCGGTCCGATCTTCGTCCTGGCGGTGCTGAACCCGCTGGTGGTCCTCACTCTGGTGGGTGCCGCCCACAACGACTCGATCATGGTGGGCCTCCTTTTGGCCGGCCTGACCGCCGCGCGGTTCAAGCACCCGGTCTGGGGGGTGGTGCTGTGTACCCTGGCCGCCGCCATCAAGGCGCCGGCCGCCCTGGGGATCCTCTACGTGGCCTGGAACTGGACCGGTACGGACCTCCCATGGCGACAACGGGTGCGCCCGCTGATCAGCGCCGGGGTGATCTCCCTGGCCATCATGGCGGCCTTCTCCCTGGTGAGCGGCCTCGGCTGGGGATGGGTGGCCAACCTCGAGACGCCGGGCACGGTCCGGAGCTGGCTGGCGCCGGCCACCGGGATCGGGATGCTGCTGTCGGGGCTGGCCCACGGCGTCGGCCTCGGCGTGTCGTCGGCCTCTGTCCTGTCGGTCACCCGGGTGCTCGGGCTGACCGGAGCGGCCGGCGCCTCCGTGTACCTCCTCCGCCACAGCGACCGCTTCGGGTCGATGCGGGCCATCGGGCTCAGCATGCTGCTGTTCGTGCTGCTCGGTCCGGTGGTGCAGCCCTGGTACCTGACCTGGGGCGTGATCCTCCTGGCGATCGTGGCCACGGGCCGGCTGCGCTCGGTGCTGATCGCGCTCTCGGTCGGCTCGCCGTTCATCGGGCTGCCCGGCGGTCGCACCCTGCTCGACCAGCTGATCCACTCCAACCCGTTGGCGGTGGCGGCCGCCCTCCTCGTCCTGCTGGGCGTGCTCCTCGCCCCCATCGGCCGCTGGGCCACCGCCTGGCGCGACCCCCTCGAGCTCGACCTGCCGACGGACGAGGCGCCCGGCGACGTGGCGGGTGACGGGTGGGCGGAGCCGGCGCTCGGATCCTGAACCGGTGACCGCCCCGCCGGGGTGGTCACGCCGGGGCGGTCACGCCGTGACCGGGCCCCGTCCCGCATCAGAGGAGCCGCTGCAGCTCCACGACGTCGAGCCACTGGCCGTGCTTGCGCCCGACCTCCCGCTCGACCCCGACCAGCTCGAACCCGCACGCCCGGTGGAGGCCGATCGACACCTCGTTGTGACCGACGATCCGGGCGATCATGGCGTGGAAGCCGTGGCGGGCCCCGAGGCGCACCAGCTCCACCAGGAGGGCCCGGCCGATGCCCTTGCCCTGGTGGTCGGGGTTCACGTAGACGGAGTCCTCGACCGTGGTGGCGTAGGCCGGCCGGTCGCGGAAGGCGGAGAGCGTCCCGAAGCCCAGCACCTGCCCGTCGTCGGCCGCCACCACCGCCGGATGGGCGCCCCGGTGGGCCGCCATCCAGGCCCGCTGTTCGGCCACTGTCCGAGGCACCAGGTCGAAGGTGTTGGTCCCGCCGACGACCTCGGCGTTGTAGATGGCCCTGATGGCTTCGGCGTCGTCGGCCCCGGCCGGCCGGATCTCCATCGGCGGATGCTATCGGGCGGCCGTCGGCCGGGTCCCGGGCGGCACCCGGACCAGGGCGGTGGGCCGCCACCCGGGGCTATCATGGACCTTCGCGGCCGGACGGCTGCGGTGCCCCCTTAGCTCAGTCGGCAGAGCACAGCCATGGTAAGGCTGGTGTCGTCGGTTCGATTCCGACAGGGGGCTCGCCCTGGCGGCGTAGCTCAGTTGGTCAGAGCACACGGCTCATAATCGTGGGGTCGCGGGTTCGAGTCCCGCCGCCGCTACCACCTCAGGGAAGGCACCGGAGAGAAACCGGAGAGAAGAGGCACCAACGTGGCGAAGAACGAGAAGCGGGTGCAGGTGACCCTTGCGTGCGAGGTCTGCAAGCGCCGGAACTACATCACCACCAAGAACAAGCTGAACGACCGCGAGCGGATCGAGATGCAGAAGTACTGCCGGTGGGATCGGCGGCACACCCTCCACAAGGAGACCCGTTGAGACCAGGGCTGGCAGCCGGTGCTAGCCTTTCTGCTCGCTCCCCAGGTCAGGTGGTACGGACCGCCCGCCGAAAGGACGACTGAGGTCGGCCCGCCGAGGGCAGTAGCTCAACTGGTAGAGCACCGGTCTCCAAAACCGGCGGTTGGGGGTTCGAGTCCCTCCTGCCCTGCTCGGAGCCTGTGACCGCCCGCAGGACCGAAACCGAGTACACCCGAACCGAGGCAGGAAAGCCGTGAACCGCGAGACCAAGCGCATGATGCGACGGCAGGGCCAGATGGAGGCCGACGGGTCGCCGTCGACCCGGAACCGGCCGGCGGCGACGACGGCCAAGCGCCCGCCGTCCCGATCCCGGACCTCGATCCCCCAGTTCTTCCGCGAGGTGCGGGACGAACTGCGCCAGGTGGCCTGGCCCTCGCGTGCGGAGGTGGCCAACTACACCACGGTCGTCTTCACCACCCTCGTGCTGATGATCGCCCTGATATTCGTGCTGAACTTCGCCTTCGGCAAGGCGGTGCTCTTCCTCTTCCAGAAGTGAGCAGGTCCCAGAAGTGAGCGGGCCGTATCGCCGACCCGAGCGCCGCCGAGCCCTGCAACCCCGACCCCGATCGGTGAGAACGTGACCGAAGACTTCACATCCGACAACGAGACGAGCCTGGGGGACGGCGCCGTGTCCGTCGACGGACCCCCCGCCGGCACCGACGCCGCCGCGCCCGACGCGCCACCGGCCGACGACGCCGCGCCCGCCGCCACGGCGGGGACCGCCGGCCGATCGATCGACACCCTCGACCTGACCGAGGCGGCGGCCGCCGAGGTGGAGGACGAGGAGGAGGAGGACGACGAGGAGGAAGAGGCGCCGCCGCCCAGCGCCTACGACCGTCCGGGCCGTTGGTACGTGGTGCACACCTACTCGGGCTACGAGAACAAGGTCAGCTCCAACCTCAAGAACGTGGTCGCCTCCCGGGGGATGGAGGACCGGGTCTTCGAGGTCGTCATCCCGATGGAGGAGGTCGTCGAGTTCAAGGGCGGCAAGAAGGTCACCGTCCAGAAGAAGGTGTTCCCGGGCTACCTGCTCGTCCGGTGCGAGCTCGACGACGACACCTGGGGGGCGATCCGCAACACCCCCGGGGTGACCGGCTTCGTCGGCCCGGGCACCCGGCCCACGCCCCTCAGTCGCCGCGAGGTGGAGGGGCTGCTGCAGGTGAAGCCCGAGGGGGTCGAAGCACCGGCCAAGCACCGTCGCCCACGCCTCGAGTACGAGGTCAACGAGACGGTGCGGGTCAAGGAGGGCCCGTTCGCCGACTTCTCGGGCCAGATCGCCGAGATCAACGAGGACCAGCTGAAGCTGAAGGTGCTGGTCAACATCTTCGGCCGGGAGACGCCGGTCGAGCTCGAGTTCAGCCAGGTCGCAAAGCTCTAGACCCGAGGGAAGAGGGATCCGAATGCCACCCCGCAAGCGAGTGCTCGCCATCGTCAAGATCCAGCTGCAGGCGGGCGGCGCCACCCCGGCACCGCCGGTGGGCACCGCCCTCGGTCCCCACGGCGTGCAGACCATGGAGTTCTGCAAGCAGTACAACGCCGCCACCGAGTCCCAGCGGGGGACGGTGGTGCCGGTCGAGATCACGATCTACGAGGACAGGAGCTTCACCTTCGTCCTCAAGACCCCGCCGACCCCCGTGCTGCTCCGCCAGGCGGCGGGGCTCGAGAAGGGGTCGGCGACCTCCGGCCGCCAGGAGGTGGGGCGGGTCACCGACGCCCAGCTGGCCGAGATCGCCCGGGTGAAGCTGGTGGACCTCAACACTGA